>CAWFSX010000070.1:0-32093 GCA_963818595.1 uncultured delta proteobacterium | reverse complement strand
GTAGTTGAGGGAGAATACATTCGTGAGATGGAGGGAGATCCCTTTGGGCATTTCCATCTGACCCCAAAGACAAAAAAGACGGAAGAGGTGAAACTCCTTTCACCCTGTCTTCCCTCAAAAATTGTCGCCTTGGGTTTGAATTATCGTGATCATGCAGAGGAAGTGAAGATGGCTATTCCAAAAGAACCCCTTCTCTTTATTAAACCCTCGACCTCTGTCATCGGACCAGGGGAGGCTATTATTTACCCGATGATGTCCAAAAGGGTTGACTACGAAGCAGAGCTGGCTGTGGTGATTGGAAAAGTAGCAAAAAATGTTTCGGAGGAGGAGCGGCCGATTATATTTTGGGGTATACCTGTTTAAATGATGTGACAGCCAGGGATTTACAACCCAAGGATGGCCAGTGGACATTGTCAAAGGGGTTCGATACCTTTGCCCCCATGGGTCCCTGGATTGTGACGGAGATTGACCCTCACCATTTAGATGTATCGAGTTATTTGAATGGAGAGAGACGCCAGCATTCCAATACCAAAAACCTCATCTTTGGCCCTCATCAACTGGTGAGTTTCATTTCTCACGTGATGACGCTTCTCCCCGGGGATGTGATCGCCACCGGAACACCATCTGGAATTGGGCCGATGGCCGTTGGTGATCAAATCGATGTGGTGATTGAGGGAATCGGAACCCTCAGCAATCCTGTGATCGCTGAAAAATGATTAGGAGATTGGAGATGAGCAGAAAAAAATCGATCGTCCTCTATCATCGAGCATTGGACATCATCCCAGGAGGGGTGAACAGTCCGGTCAGGGCCTTTAAGGCCATCGGCATTCCACCCAGTTTTATTGAGCGTGCAAAGGGATCGAAGATCTGGGATGTGGACGGCAATGAATATATTGATTATGTGGGGTCTTGGGGGCCCATGATTCTTGGCCATGCCCATCCGAAGGTTTTGATGGCCCTGAAAAGAGCCAGCCCCAAGGGAACGAGTTTCGGCGCCCCTACCCCTCTGGAAGTGGAACTTGCCCTCAAGAGTAAAAAAGGCCTTCCCTTCTATGGAATTGGTGAGGATGGTGAGTTCGGCGCCGAGGCCGTGATGAGTGCGATTCGAGTGGCAAGAGGTTATACGGGAAGATCTCACATTATAAAATTTGAAGGATGCTACCATGGTCATGGGGATAGTCTTCTCGTGAAGGCGGGTTCCGGGGCTACCACATTCGGCATTCCTGATAGCCTCGGTATTCCTCAGGATTTGGCAAAACATACCTTAACGGCATTTTATAATGACCTCGAAAGTGTCAAAACCCTGATCCTCCAACATTCAAATCAGATCGCCTGCATTATTGTGGAACCCATTGCAGGGAATATGGGGGTGGTTCTCCCTGAAAAGAGGATTTTTAGAAGGATTAAGAAGAATCTGCAACAAAGATGAATCCTTCTCATTTTCGATGAGGTTATTTCTGGATTAGAAGCCGCCTATGGAGGTACCCAAGAGTTATATAAAATCAAAGCGGATATGACCTGCCTTGGAAAGATTATCGGGGGAGGTCTTCCGGTTGGGGCTATGGCGGAAGAGGGCGATCATGGGAAGGGTGTCTCCTCTCGGAGGGATCTATCAGGCAGGGACGCTTTCTGGAAATCCCCTGGCCATGACCGCGGGGATTATGACATTAGAACTTTTGAAGTCAAAAAGGGTCTATCAGTATTTAGAAGAAAAGACCCTTTATTTGACAGAAAAGATTTCAGAATGTGCTGAGGAAAGGGGAATTCCTTTCTCCATCAATCGAGCGACAAGAATGTTCACCCTCTTTTTCACCCATGGCCCGGTCAGGAATCATCGCACCGCCAAGATGAGCGATACCAAACGGTTTGCCGAGTTCTTCGTCGAAATGATGAATGAAGGCATTTATCTTCCTCCCTCACAGTTTGAAGCCTGGTTCATTTCTTTGGCACACACCCAGAAGGATCTGGATAAGACCATCGAAGCCTGCGACGCCGCCTTTAAAAAGATTTAGCTGAGGTGAGCTTTACCCCAATAGGTGCGGAATCGTCTTCACTGCGACCGGTTGATTTCCTCCAGTTCACGAGAAAGATTCCCAGACAAACCATCGGAAGGCCGATCATGAGCGAAAAGGTAAACTCCTCTCCAAGAAAGAGGGTTCCAAAGAACACGCCGAAGATGGGGCCGAAGAAGGTGAAGGCCGAGAGCCGCCCTACTGGGTATTTGTGAATAAGATTAAACCAGATGAGGAGGCTGAAAAAACCCACGATCACCGATTGGTAGAAAATGGAGGCCAGAATGATCTCGTCTGTCTTCCGAATCCAATGGGGCTCAAGAAGAAAGCTCAGGACAAGAAGAACCGGGATGGAAAAGACGAGTTGATAGAGAAAGGTGTGGATGGGGCGTACCTTTCTGCCATGAACCGTTTAATATAAAGTGTGGTCGCCCCCCAGAAGAAAGCGGCGAGGAGTTGCAACAGGTCACCCAGGAACATCGATGGTTTGGCTGTCGTTGGCCTCCCTCCGAAAACGATGAGGACTCCCGCAAAAGCGAGAACGAGGCCTGCCATCTTGACCACCGTCAGGCGATCGCCCTTGAGCAGGAAATGAGCACCCACGGCCACAATAAATGGACTCGTGTTGACGAAGACGATCGAGCGCGCTGCATCCGTGTAGAGCAGACCCACATAGATGCAGGCAAACTCCAGACCAAAGAGGAGACCTACGATGAACCCATGAAAGAGCATGATGTCGGTGTGAAAGAGTTTCTCCCTCTTGCTCACACAATAGATCATCCCGCAGATGGAGGCGATGATCGACCGCAACGCCGAGGTGAAGATGGGGGCTAATCCCTGATTTGAGTATTTCACGGCAATATAGTTAAACCCCCAGAGGCTGGTCAGAATCAGCATAATCAAAATGGCCTTGAGGTCGAGGTAATCCTTGGTTTCCTTCATCATTGCACCCCCACGAACCCTTTACTCCTAACCTTGCCCTGTCTCATATCGCGAGCGAAAGCCTGATTGGCAACCCATGCAGGCAGAGGGTCTGGATTCCTTGGGCCTGGCCCCAAAAACCGGCTTGTCTGCATCACCGCATATTTATTTTGCAAAAGTAAAATCATTAAAGGATAAAGGCAACTTCCCTGATACCATACTTTTTAATTTTTTGATTGTCTCATGATCTTCACCCAAAATAGGAAGAAGAGCTTGGAGGGTACGACCGAGAGTTCCATCGCACAGGCCTTGGAATTCCTCCCTGACCTCAGGGGGTAGATGATGATATTGATTCACCAGGTTGTCAACCCACTGCGGTAGATAATGAGGGTCTATCTTCTCCTTTGGGTAGACATATCCTTCCAATGCTCCTGCTTTGGCTGCGAAATCATAGATCTCTTTATAAATGTTCATCAAAGGCCTCCTCTCAACTTGTAAAGTCGCCAAGACCCTTAGAATCCCAGGTTCCTTAAATCCTTCACATGTATCCTAATTTTCGCATCCGCTCCATGGCCTGTTCTTTATCCTGCCGCCTACCCGCACGCTCCTCTGTATTCTCAAGATCCTGCATCCATGCAGGAAGACCATCAACCGATATTAAGCTGGTCGTCTAGCCCCTAGAGATCGATAGCCCCTCTCATAAAGAACACAATAGGGAATTTGAAAAGCGGCATAGGTATCCCATAAGTCCTTCTCCGTAAAATGGAGAATGGGTCGAATCCGCGTGTGTCAGGGGATAAGTCACTCCCTTCCTTATGCTCAAAATAGGGATCACCAAACCGGGCCGGATGTTCATCCCAACGAATCCCCTGGAAGATCCCCTTGATTTTATAACGGTCGAGGAACTCATTGAAAACGACGGTCTTCATGAGATGATTGCCCGCATAGGATTCCGCCTCAAATAGAAATTCCTCTGCCTCAAAACCAATCCGCTCAAGTTCAGCTCTATTTCGCTCATTCAAATCGATCACCTTGATGAGAGCATTCAGGGTGTAATCCGCCGACTTAAGAACATCCTGATTTCTAGACACACCTCCAGAGGGACGCTCCACTCCTTTCTCATTTTTTCAACAAACTGATCGATCTCCTCAAATTCATCCCCTTCGCCGAATGATCATGGTTCTTGGAAGAGGAATCCCTCTTTCCAGGCAGACCTGACGGATGATCCATAGGGTGAGACCGCTATCCTTCCCACCGGTCCAGGTGATGCCCAGTTCCTCCTTCCTGAATTGATCAAAGGCCTGTCGGACAATCTCTTTGGATATCTCAACTAATTTCAGACATTGTCTTTTTCTCTTTTCGCTGATTTCTTTGTCCACTGGCATTCCTTTCCTCCTCATCTTTATGGATGGTGCCAAGATGACTCCTCAAATCCTATTCATCATCACATTTCTTAGGAAGACCTTACCTCTATCATTAATATATAATCGCAACTCTGCAAAGGTAGTTCGGAGAGGAACCTTGGCCTCAAATAGATCATGGGTCCAGTCATGGGTCCCCGTGAAGAGATTTCCTGAAGGCATTTCGGTGATGGCGTAGTACAGACTTCCTCCATGGCTATCAAAGAAATCCAGGTGGAGGCAAGCGGTTCCCTTTACATTGTTCGTCTTGATCTCAGCCCCGACGCGGTAGGTTGCGCCAGGGGTGACCATTAGGCTCTGTTGTAAAAAAAGGGCGCCATCCCTGTCATACTCCAAACCCGGGCAAGGATTGGGCTTGTGGGATTGGTCCCAGACCACACTCCCCCCGCCCTCTGAAAGCCGCGTCGCCAGAACCCAATGTTTGGGCCATCCCTCCTCACCGATCTCTTTGAAGAATCCATTGGTCAGCCGGGCATAGATAGGTGTTGGCCTTCGATAATTGCGGAAGAGCCACACAATGTTCCCGGTCCGGTCCACCTCGATGACTTGATGATGACCATCGGTACATGCAATCAAAAAAGTCCCCTCTTTCGTGGCATGGGTAATATAAAATTTGTCCACGTGCTCTGTTTGAAATCTCCAGAGGACTTTTCCTGCAGGAGAGACTTCAATGATCCTGTGGTTTTTACTGTCGGTAATGACTGTATTTCCATTCTCCAATCGAATCGCTCCCCTCGGCCACCAAAGCGTTTGAGTGGATCCGTCTCCATAAGACCACACCACCTCCTGCTTTCGATTGACCTCAAGAATTCGATTGCCATCGGAATCAGAGATCAGAATATTTCCATTTTGCAAAGGATTGGCACTGTGGGGATGATGAAGTTCTTTCCCGCCGAAGGACCGGTGGACCTTTCCCTCTCTGTCCACCTGAATGCAGCGGTCATTATTTCGGTCCGTGAGCAGGAACGTCCCGTCTTCCATTTCAAAGGCTTCATTAGGATAATGAAGATGAGATCCATCCGAGAGTTTCCCTGTCTCTCCGCCCCAATGGTCAGAGCTCATCACCATTTTTTTGTCAGGTGTTAATTCAATCAATCGGTTGTTTGTGGTATCCGTAATTAAGGTATTCCCATTTCTCAATCGCCTGCCGCTATGCGCAAATCGAAGGCCTTCATGGTAGTTCCAAACAATGTTTCCCAAAGGGTCTACTTCCACAATCTCACTTCCAAATCCAGCCTCATCCCCTCCATCTGCAATGAGCATATGGCCGTTGGGTAATCGTTCCACCCCCAGAGGCATCTCCACATTCCCTGGGATTCCCCTCTGACAACCTGGGCTAATGACCTCTGCCATCCCTTTCTCCTTTTCAATCCTGGCTGTATATTAAGACACGAAAGTTTTTCCATGACCCATTATGGCCACTCTTCGAAGCTGAAAAACATACGTCATTTTTTTGGCCATTCCTCTCCTTCCTGGCCAAAGGCATCCTTCCGTTTCCGGCGGATGGCTGGAACCGCAACAATGATTAACATGGCAAAGGCCATCAGCAGGAATGCAAGAGATAATGGACGAGTGAAAAAGACCGATGGATCGCCCCGCGAAAGCAGCATGGCCCGCCGCAAGTTCTCCTCCATCATGGGTCCTAAAACAAAACCCAGTATCAACGGTGCTGGTTCGCATTCAAGCTTTGCGAAAAGGTAACCCAGAAGCCCAAAAAACGCTGTTAACCCGATGTCAAAGGTATTATTGTTTACGCTATATATGCCAATACAGCAAAACAGGAGGATGGCAGGGTAGAGAACACGGTATGGAACGGAAAGGAGTTTGACCCAAATTCCGATCAACGGCAAGTTCAGGATGAGCAGCATCAAGTTGCCCACCCACATAGATACAATCACACCCCAGAAGAGTTCGGGATTGCTGATGATGACCCTGGGTCCCGGTTGAATGCCATGAATGATCATCGCGCCGGCCATCATTGCAATCACGACATTGGGCGGTATGCCAAGGGTGAGCAGAGGCACGAAAGAGGTTTGCGCAGCGGCATTATTGGCCGACTCCGGAGAAGCAACACCACGGATGTTTCCCTTGCCGAAGCTTTCCGGATCACGGGAGATTTTTTTTTCAAGCATGTAAGAGATAAACGAAGCAAGGATGGCGCCTCCGCCTGGCAGAATCCCTAACAGAGATCCAGTGAGTGTCCCACGGACTATCGCTGGTGCAGAGGCCTTGAGCTCTTTCTTTGTCATCCAGAATCCCGAAATTTTACTTAGCATTTTTTTCTTTTCTCTCTGCTCGAGGCTCTTGATAATCTCGGATATCCCGAAAAGGCCCATGGCAAGGGGGACAAATCCAATACCGTCTGCCAGTTCGGAGATGCCGAAGGAGAAGCGCTGGCTGCCGCTCGTAATATCTGTACCCACCACCCCAAGGAGCAGGCCAAGCACGATCACCCCTACAGCTTTAATCAGCGACCCAGACGCAAATACAATGGAACCGATCAATCCAAAAACCATCAGAGAGAAATACTCAGCCGGTCCGAATTTAAAAGCAAGCTCTGACAATGGGACGGCTAAGAGGGCAAGAAGGAATGTGGCGAAACAACCCGCAACGAATGAAGCGAGCGCTGATATCGTGAGGGCAGCCCCAGCTCTACCCCTGAGGGCCATTTGGTATCCATCGAGGCAGGTCACCACGGAGGATGCTTCTCCAGGCACGTTCACCAAGATCGATGTGGTGGACCCACCATACTGGGCTCCGTAATAGATACCGGCAAGCATGATCAAAGCCGTGACAGGAGGCAATGCAAAGGTCGTTGGGAGTAAGATGGCGATCGTCTGAACGGGCCCAATCCCGGGGAGCACTCCAATGAGTGTCCCTATCAATGTACCAAGGAAGCAATAGAGGAGATTCTGTGGAGATATCACTGTCTGAAAACCAAGGACCAGATTGGAAAACAGTTCCATCCCATCTCTCCTCGTATGGGGTTAGGTTCGGCCAGTTAGAAAAGGAGGCCAAACAGGAATCTGGAACTTGAGGAAATAAACGAAAATGATCAGAACGATGATAAGCAGAATGAAGGCGTTTAGGATGGCCACTTTCATCTTGAACTCGAAACTGGCCATGCTTGAGATCAGGACCAGAATGAGTGTAGAAAGCAGGAGACCCAATGGCCGAAGCAGGAGCCCGAAGAGAATAACAGAGGAGAGCACAAGAACGGCCTGTTTTGCCCGAAAAGATATTTCCTTCTCCCTGCCCTCACCCCTGGAAATGCTTCTCAATAAAATCACAAAACCTAACACCGTTAGCAAACCCCCCAGGAGGAAAGGAAAGTATCCGGAACCCATCTTGGCGGCTGTCCCGATCTGGTACCACCTCGATAGAACCATTGCTGGTATGCCAAAGAGGAGAAATACCAGACCGGCATAGAAATCTCTTGTATTTCTAATGTGCATCGCAGGTTTCATCGGTTCTTAAACGTCTATCGGCCTAATAGGATGCCTGAGGGTTAGCATCCTGGCTTAGAGTATGTATTTAGATAACACCAGGGGCAGATGAAATCATTCAGCCTTGAATCCAGAGGCCTTGATGATGGGCTCCCATCTTTCCCGATCCTGTTTAATAATCTTGGCGAACTCTTCTGCTGGTGTGCCGGCCACGTCAGATCCAAGCTGTTCGATCTTTTGCTTCACATCCGGCATTTTGACAGCTTTGATAATCGCCTGATTCAGCTTGGCGACAACCGCCTTGGGTGTTTTGGCGGGGACCACGATCCCGTTCCAGCCCTCTCCCTCAATGTCCTTATATCCCAATTCCTTGAAGGTTGGAATATTAGGGTGTTTACGGGTAGCGCCGGCGGTGGCCAGAATGCGGATCTTGTCCGGGTGATAGGCAGACTGGGCGTCGTAGGTGTCGATCCCGATCGGAATCTGCCCGCCGATCAATGCGGTCACAAGGGGGGCAGACCCACTGTAAGAGGCATGAACCATCTCGACCCCTGCATACTTGCCGATCATGATACCGAAGAAGTGGGGAAGACTACCCGCAGCAGGGGAGCCGTAATTAGCCAGGTTTGGATTTTTCTTCACCCAATCTATCAAACCTTTCACCTCCTTGATAGGTGAGCTAGGCAGGAACGGAGAGGACAAACTGATAGACCATGATCTGGGACACCGGTGTGAAATCCTTGTCAGGATCATAGGGCAACTTAGAGAAGACAAAAGGATTTACAACGAAAAGCGCAGGATTCATTACCAGCATGGAGCTTCCATCGGCAGGTTGGCCTTTGGCGTATTCGGTTCCGATTCGGCCACCCGCGCCCGGTTTGTTCTCCACAATCACTGTCTGCCCCAAGATGTCCTTCATTTTGTCCGCAATGAGACGGGCCACTACATCCGAACCCCCTCCAGCCGGGTACGGCACAATGATCTTGACAGGCCCTTTGATCTCCTGGGCCGAACCCGGGCAGGCTCCGAAAATGATGACGGCCAAAACAATCCCAACAACCACACCCAATGTTTTAAAAAAAGATTCCATAATTAAACCTCCTTTTAGCGAATTTTATATTTTTCTCTTTAAAAGGAAATGATCCCTACCTTAACCTTCTCATCTTCCAAAAAGGATAGCGTCCCGACGATCCAACTTTTTAACCTCCAGAAATATCAAAATATTTCTGGACCCTTATAACCTGATAATCCATTTTCTGTTAATTTTGTGTCTAAATATTTTAATTGTCAAGAGATTCCTAATGACATTTTTAAATCTGGGGATCGACAAAAGGATCTTTTTTTGGATATAAAATGCACTCCTTCCTTGACTTCACAAGTCATTAGGTCACCAGAACAACAATGATTGAGGATTTGCGGTAATAAACTAAAAAATAGGATTATTTCTAACACTGACTTTACTCTTCAATGATTGAATGATGACTCACCAAGGCAAGAACTTAACTCAAAAAGAAAGAAACCCAGAAATTTATCACTTCAGCTCTCTTACGGGAGATTCTTCTGTCCAAAGGTGGTAAACATAATTGTAAAGCTCCTCGCACACCGACACCTTGTAAGGAGTAGGGTTGATATCCCTTAGATGGTCCACTCTTGTGCTTCGCAGCTGATTCAAAACATAATCCCTGGACTCATTTAACGGAACTTCCGTGTAAATCCTTTTCCCATCCCAGACACAGTGATGGAGCGGAATAACCTTTGAGGGAGTGACATGCACACGTTTGATATGGTCAAACGGGTGATGGCATAATACACGTTTTAGTGGTTCCGGTGGCTTATCCCCTACTCTTATCATCAGATCCAGCAAGCTGTAACCATCTTCACCGAAAAGACGGTATGCCTCTTTCTTCCCGGGTATGGTCATTTTGCTTAATTCCTGGGAAAGTTTTATCCGGGGTTTGCCCTTTGCCTCAACCAGTTTATAGACGCATCCCATTGCAGGCTGGTCATCGCATGTAACAAGATGCGTGCCTATACCAAACGCGTCGATTTCATGGCCCTGCTGCCTGAGAGAAACCAAAACGTTCCTGTTAATCTCGTTACTGGCCAGAATCAGACATTTCGAAAGATTGGAGTCGGTGCTGGCCCCTATTTCATTGAGCATTTTCCTTGTTCCCTTTGAAAGGTAGGAAAGGTCTCCGGAATCCAATCTTACCCCTATTGGCTTGTAGCCTAATTTGAGAAGCCCGAGCGCCACGCAAATAAAGTTAGGAACGCCTGATTTCAAGGTATCGTAAGTATCCACAAGCGCTAAAAACTCTCTGGGAAAAGCTTGGGCATACGCAATAAATGATGTAAGTTCCCCTTCATTGGTATACTGGAAACTCAATTTTGCTCGGATTTCCAAAACCATTTTTACAAAATCATATGCCTTTCCGTCTGCTCCAACAAGAGTTTCATTTTTCAAATCCTCAATGCCTATAAAAGACTGCACATAAGAGTGGGCATGAGTTCCTCGTATGGGCACACCGAAAAGATAGCCTGCAAGGACATTGCTCGTTCCATCAAAACCGCCCATATAACTGTAACGGGAAGCTGAAACCCCTCCATCCGGACCCTGCGCCCTTCGCAAACCGAATTCAATCAAGCCTTTGTCAAACCCAACAAGTAAGCGATATTTAGCCGCGTTTGTCGTCATGAGGCTTGGATAATTGGTCAGCGTAAGCAAGGCAGTCTCGAGCATCTGGCCAACCGCTATAGGTCCTTCTACCCTCATTAAAGGCACGCGAGGGAAAGATATCGTTCCTTCTTTGAAGGCATAAATTTTCATTCTGGAACAATCCACGCTCTTGAGCCAGTCGAAAAAACCTTTCTCGCACTGCGGCATCTGTTCCTTGAGATAGGCAATGTGGTCATCGCTAAAATGAAAATTCTCGAATAACCTGAGTTTCTCCTCGAGTCCCGCATAAATTGCGAACTCTCCGCGAAAAGGATTTTTGCGGAAGAAAAGATCAAATACAGCCTCCTCCTCATGCACTCCGGCTTTCCAATAAGCATAAGACATGGTTATCTGATAGAAATCAGTCAACATAGGATTCACCAGTTTGTTGGTGGGTTCCATCTTTTATATCTCCTTATTCCAGGTCGGTACGACTCGAAACCGAGTTTACTCAACTCCCTTACAGAACCTTCGTCAGGAAACTTAGTGCTTCAGGTTGCCCTTTACATCCCCACTTACGAAAAGCGGTATTTCCGGAAGATCACAATGCTTTCACTGAGGACAACTTTTAGGAATCCGGCACATGGCACTGCAATCAGCATTCCGAGGATACCGAATAGATGACTGCCGCCGAGAATGGCAAGAACCACCACCATAGGGTGTAGGTTCACACTTTTTCCCACCGCCAGTGGCTGGACGACGATATCGTCAAGCAGCTTTAGAACAACAAATGCAACAATGACATAGCCTCCCCTGACAACATCGCCGGTATCGAGAACAGCGACGGTCACCGCTGGCAGAACTCCAGCGATCGGCCCAATGAAGGGGATGAGGTTGGCCAAACCCGCAAATGCGCCGATGAAGAGAAAGTACTTTATATTGAGAAGCCAGAGGGCCACGGTGCTGAGAACACCGAACACAACCGCATCCACGAATTGGCCTCGCAGGTAATTCCCCAGCTGTATGTCCATCTTGTAAATCAGATCGAGGGCCAACTCAAAGTATCTATTTGGAATGAGTCGGACAAATTCCTTCTTCATCTTCCGGCCGTCCTTCAGAAGAAAGAACATAATGAATGGGATCAATGCGGCATAGACCACCAGCGAAACGGCATCTTGGAACAGGAAGTAGCCGATCCGGCCTCCGAGATACTCCTTCGCCTCCTGAATTTTTTCCCGGAGATTGATCTCCTCCATCCCGAGAAATCCCAGTTGGGTACGGATCATTGTTTCGAGCCGAGAGATCGCAAGGGAGGTCTGTTCGAACGCGGAACCCGACTGAAGTGATTGCACCTGGCCCACAAGGCACGGGAACAAGGACGTAAGCAGCCGCAACCATCATGAAGCTGATCAAGAGCACGAGAACGATCGTCGCAAGTGTTCGGGTCATCCCGCGCAACTCCAAGGTCGTAACTATGGGGTCGAGGATATAAGCAAGAAGCGCCGAGATGATAACCAGCTTGGCGATTCCCGCGATCACGAAGAGATAAGGCAAGAACACAGAGAAGAAAGAAGAAAAACAGCAATTCTTTAAACTCACGTGTCTTTGTCTCGAATTCCATCACTATTTGCTTATTATTTGTGCGTGGGCCTTGATTTCCTGCAATTCTCGGTTGAGAGTGAGTGCCTGCTCGTTGGTGTTGCGTAGCCGAGCAACGATGATCCGAACGAGCCGGAGGATGACTTTTACTCCAAGTCGTGGGTCACGCTCAATCAACCCGAAAAGGTCGGGCTGGAAGAAACCAAGGACTTGGCAGTTGGTTTTCGCCATGGCGGTGGCGGAGCGCGGAGATTCATCGAAAAGCGCAACCTCACCAAAGAAATCCCCGTCACTCAACTCAGACAGAAGAAGGCCCTCCGGTTCGGAAATGATTGTCACCCTGCCGGAATAAATAATGTACATCCCCATCCCTGGTTCTTCCTGGCGGAAAATTATTTCGTCCGGCATATATTCTCGCCGGTGTAGGATGCGCTCGACAGAGGCTATCTCCCGTTTGCTTAAGATTCTCGAATATCGGAATATTCATCAAAATATCTTTAATGCCAAGTCCACCTTTGTCTTTCTGACGGCGGTAACCGAACAGTTTTCCTAAAGAAACATTCATGGGGCGTCGCTTCTCTTTCTGTCTTAATAAGAACTTGATTCCGTGTGAGCTGAATATATGGAAAAAGGAGTGGTATGTCAAGCGAAATAGGCCGCAAGATATAAAGAAAGGTTTCCGACCGATGTTGCAGATAAGGATTATCACATGAAATGTTAAATCATGGACAACATCTGTCAGGCAATTCCTTCAGGAGGAAGGACTTGACAATTTCACCCCCGAAGCTTCCAGCGGCTTAACTCCATTCTAAGAGAGGGACGAAAGGCAGTGATGCCTGGGTAAAAAATGCTTCCAGAAAGGGTTATCTTTTTTTTCTCACAAAAAAATAGAAATAGACGAGATTGATGATGGCAGTGAGAGCTAAACAGAGGAACATGATCGGATAGTTGGCCCAATGGATGATGATGCCCATGATGACGGGTCCCAGGCTCATGCCCAAATCGGAAAGCCCGGTAAATGTCCCCATGGCAGGACCTCGAGAAGATCCTATCCTATCCAGAGCATAGACCAGCAACGAAGGGAAGAGAAAGGCATGCCCAATTCCCCAGATGACTGAAACAAGAATAAACATGGGTAACGTTTTGGAAAAAGCCAGAATGACCATCGAAACGATACAGGTGATGAGGCAAGGGAGAATCACCTTTTCTCGATTATAAAGATCCAGCATTCTCCCCCCCAAAGCACGCCCCAAAATAAGCATTATCGCAACGGTCGTAAAGAAAACCCCGGGATTGGTGACTTCATGCTGTATTGCATAAAGAGGGAAAAAGGTCGCTAAAGCTCCCCAGATGAGGTGAAAAAAGAAACTACTGATAGAGGGTGGAAGAGCTTTCCGGCTGAGAAAAAATCCGTCCTCAATGGAGGGATCTTCTGATAGAGCAGTCTGCCGCTTTCCCAATTTAGTAATAATAAATAGAGAGCATAACGATAGGCCTGAACAGATCAAGAAAAGAAGGGTAAAGTTAAATCGGTTGATAATGAACATTCCAAAGGAAGGCGCTATGGCTAAAGAAATATTGATGGCTAATAAATAGTAACTGAGGCTTTGCCCCCGATGGGCTTCTGGGCTGATATTGGAGATAAATGTAAATGAGGCTGTATAGAAAAAGGCCAGCCCCATCCCTTGAAAGATCCTCACCATGAAAAAGGGCCAAAAAGGGAGGGCAAAGAGATAAGCAACGGAGGTAAAGAACAAAGAGGATGGCGCCAGCGATCATAAAGTTTTTTTCGGGAGTTTTTAGCAGGGCTCTTCCGATAAAAGGCCTGAAGACTAATGAAGAGACCCCCAAGATCCCAATCAGAACCCCAATATCCACTTCTGAAGCGCCTAATCTTGAGAGAAAGATCGGAAGGGTAGGATAAAGAACATGGTAAGCAATTGTGAATGCGAATTGCGAAATAAACCCAAGGATGAAATCACGGGTGAATATCTTCTTTATCGTTTGGTTCCTCATGGTTTTTATGGTGTTATCACCCGTATTCTACTTTATAAATCATTATAAGGACATGTATCCGCAGGATCGTATGGCTCCGCTGAATACTCCAACACCTGAGAATAATTAATGGACCGAAAGACGTGTGCTACTCTTGGGTGGATCCTTAGCCGGTCCCCTGCTTTGACGATGAGCTTATCTACAGCAGAGCTTTCTATGTCTTTCAATGACAATTCCAATTCTCCTGTTAGGACATAAAACCACTCGATCTTTCTTTCATGATAATGATGTCCTCTTTCTTGACCAGATCTCCCAGAATCCAGTTCCCAGTATACCAGATGTTTAAAGGCTTCATCCGCCCGATTCAGTATCTGCGCCATTTCTCCCTTTTCCGAAAAGATCCTTCGCTCAAGGCTATCCTTTCCTCCTATGGGGAGCGGGTCAATCATCACTTTGGTCTCTAACATAGGTTTCCCCCCTCAGTAAATTATTTTATCCATTTTAATTTTTACGAATATCTTTGTAAAGGATTCTCGTATCCATTGCTATTTAAGTTAAAATTCCACCCAGGGTCATCCATTTTTAAAGTCTATGATGATGCGGAGTTATCATGATCCCGAGGTGACCACTGCCTTTTACAATTCGCTATTGACAGAATCCCATTCATTTTATAAGAATAGACCAAATCCTATCTTGGAGGAGGTTTGACAATGAAAAAATGGAGTCATCTTTTCTTCATTCTATTGGGAATATTTATTTTTACGACCCCCTCAGTCATGGCCCAAGAGACCTATAAAATCGGAGCGGCCTTTGCCCTTTCCGGAGCGATTGCGGTCTATGGTGAAGGATTTAAAAAGGCAGTCGATCTGGCGGTCGAAGAGATCAACGCAGCTGGAGGCATCAAGGGCAAGAAGATTGAAATCGTCTATGAGGATAATAAAAGCACACCCAAGGATTGTGTTACCGCTGTCCGAAAATTGATTACGGTGGACAAAGTCCCTGCCCTTTTTGGACCAGCAGGAAGTTCCAATTTCATGGCGGCGGCTCCGGTAGCACAGGAAAGCAAAGTGGTCATGCTCTCGGCACAAGGTGCTGCCCCAGCCCTCACCAAGGCTGGAGAATATATTTTCAGGGTCTTCCCCTCAGATGTCCTTCAGGGAAAAGGGATATCAGACCTCTGCGTCAGCCTGAAATATATGGAGGTTCCCATCATGTATGTGAATAACGATTGGGGACTCGGCCTGAAGAATGTCTTTGTCGAAAATTTTAAGAAGGCAGGCGGAAAGGTGACAGATGAAATCCCTTATGATGATGGAAAGACCGACTACCGAACCGAGCTGATCCGGGCAACAAAAGGAAATCCCAAGGCTGTTGTCAATCTCACCTATATTACCTCAGGAGCAGTCATGTTCAAACAGACCTATGAAATGGGAATTAACACCCAATGGATCTGTGGTTCCGCTGCAAAGGCACCCAAACTGGTTGAACTGGCTGGAAAGGCTGTAGAAGGGATCATTGGTACCTACCCTGTCTTTTCTCAGGAGACAAAGGAATACAAGGCCTTTAGGGCTGCCTGGAAGAAGAAGTATGGCGATGATAAGGTCCCCATTTTTGGCGAATATAATTATGACATGGTTTACATTACGGCCAAGGCAATTGAAAAAGGTGGATATACATCAGAAGGGATTCGAAAAGCCCTATTCGAAGTGGCCAAAGGTTATCGAGGCGTCACTGGAGATAAGACTTTTGATCAGGACCGAGGGGTAGGAAGCGAATATGGCGTCTGGACAGTCAAAGACGGGCTGATTGTTGATTATAAAAAATAGAGCTAACAAGTTTTAATTTCACCGATAGGTTCTGAGGGATAGTTACCCTCAGAACCTAATTTTTTATTCGGGTTAAAATATTTTAGCTTTGACCTTTGCCATTTTTTACTGATGGACTTTCTTTTCCAATCCATTCTTAATGGCATTCTTGCCGGCTGCATCTATGCCCTATTCGCCATGGGGTTGACGTTGATCTATGGAGTGCTCAACTTTGTCAACTTTGCCCATGGTGAATTGATCATGTGGGGGGCTTACTTTCTTTACTTTCTGATGGGAAAACCCTTTCGACTTCCTCTCCCTATAGCTCTCATCCCTGCCCTCTTCCTGACGATCCTTCTTGGGATTGGAATGGATCGCTTTGTCTTTAAGCCCCTTCGCACAGCGAATCGTTTAACACTCCTTATTGCTGCGTTAGGCCTTTCCTTCCTCTTGAGGAATGGCGCACAGCTCTTATGGGGTGCTGAGCTCAGGACCTATGGTTTTGAGATCAAGAGAGGGCTGAGAATTTTAGGAATCAGCATCACACTCAACCAGATCGCCATCATCCTGACTTCTATCTTTTGTATCGTCTTTGTCTATCTTCTCTTCCACAGATCAAGGTTGGGGAAGTCGATGCGTGCCGTTTCGGACAATCTGGAATTAGCTCGCGTGGTGGGGATCGATTCAAAACATACCATTCAATTTGCCTGGGTCATTGCCTCTGTTTTGGCCGGAGTAGGTGGAATTCTTTTGGCTCTTGATACCAATCTTCAACCGGGAATGGGTCTGATCAACCTGGTGAAGGCCTTTGCTGCAACGCTTCTTGGAGGTGTTGGCAATATCTGGGGAGCCCTTTTGGGGGGTATTATCATTGGTTTGGCAGAAAATCTTGGCGTTCTTGTTATCTCCCCAGGTTATAAGGATGCCATTGCCTTCGGAATCATGGTTTTGTTACTGCTCATTCGACCTTCGGTTCTCCTGGGAAGGCTGGAGTAATCCATGGATCTTTTTCTTCACCTCTGTGTGATGATTTTCATCTATATCATCTTTGCCATGAGTCTCAATCTTGAGGTGGGATATACAGGCCTCTTCAATTTTGGCCATGTTGCCTTTTTCGGAATTGGTGCTTATACCTCTGCCCTACTGACCCTCCAACGAGTTCCCTTCGAATTGAGCCTTCTCATCGCCCTTGCCATGGCAGGCCTTTGGGGTTTCTTTATCAGCATCCCCAGCCTCAGACTCCGGGGCGATTATTTTGGGATCGTTACACTCGGCTTTGGTGAAATCATCCGAATGGTCTTCCAGAACGAGGTCTGGTTGACCAAAGGGCCGATGGGTTTACCCGGGATTCCAAAACCCGTCCTTTTTACTTACCAATTCGGAACACTCCCCCAGTATCTCTTGCTCACTTTTGGATTTGCTGCTATCACCTTTCTCATTCTCAGAATCATTTTGAGAAGCCCATTCGGTCGTGTGCTAAAGGCAATTCGAGAAGATGAGGTAGCGGCTGAAACCCTTGGTAAAAATGTTTTCTTTTTCAGGATAAAATCCTTCGTCATTGGTTCACTCTTTGCCGGTTTGGCTGGAACGCTCTGGGGTCATTACACCACCTTTATCAGTCCAGGGGACTTTACCCTGCTGGAAACGATTCTCGTTCTTTTGATCGTTGTTCTGGGTGGAAAGGGAACACAATGGGGTCCAGTCCTTGGGGCCTTTGTCCTTATATTTTTTCAGGAGTCTCTCAGATTTCTCCGGCTCCCTGCGGAATGGACCCGATACCTTGCTCCTCTCCAGCAGATGATCTTTGGAGGACTTCTTATCATATTGATGATTTTTCGGCCTGAGGGCTTGCTTAAAGAAAAAGGAAGGGTTTCGAATGCTGGAAATTAAAGGACTCAGTAAATCCTTTGGTGGCATTCGGGCTGTATCCGACTGTACCCTTGAACTTGAGGGATTATACCATCGCAGGTCTTATCGGCCCCAATGGTTCAGGAAAGACCACCCTCTTCAACCTCATCACAGGTTCTCTTCCTCCTGATAGAGGAGAAATTTACTTTGAAGGAAAAAGAATCGATGGCCATCTCCCTCATGAGGTGGCATGGGAGGGCATCATCCGGACCTTTCAATTAACTCGTATCTTTCCAAAGATGACCGTCCTTGAGAATATGCTTCTCGCCCCTCCCCACCAGACAGGGGAAAGTTTCTGGTCTCTTTGGTTTAAAAGGAGAAGGATACGGAACGAGGAAAAGGAACATCTGGAGAAAGCCCTTGAGCTCATCGATACGGGTTGGGTTGTCCCATTTGAAGAATCAATTTGCGGAGAACCTCTCTTATGGGCAACAAAAACTGTTGGAACTGGTGAGGGTGGTGATGGCAGAACCCAAGATGATCCTTCTTGATGAGCCAACCGCAGGAATCAATCCTTCCATGATCAGAAGGATGATGGAACTCATTCTAAAAATTAAAATGTCAGGAAAGGTTTTCTTTATCATTGAACACAACATGGATGTGATCATTGAGCTCTGTGATTGGGTCTTTGTTTTGGATAACGGTGAGAAAATAGCCGAAGGAAAACCTAAAGAGATTCAAAATAATCCGAGAGTCATTGAAGCGTATCTGGGAGTGTAAATCAGTTCGGAGTATTTAGTTCGTAGTTCTTAGTAATACATGATTAAATGCGATGACCTAATTAAAATATTTTCTCTCCGAACTCAAAACTCCGAACTCTGAACTTAAAACATGGCACTCCCTCTTAGAAGTCCAAAACGTCCATTCAGGTTATGGAAAGATTGAGGTCCTCCACGGAGTTTCGATCCATGTGGAGCCGATGGAGATCGTTTGTATCATCGGGCCAAATGGTTCGGGCAAGTCGACCCTTCTTAAAACGATCTTTGGACTCATCCAGCCCACCACAGGGACCATCCTATTTTCTGAAAAGGATATCACTCACTTGGAATCTGAAGAAAAAGTGAAAATGGGGATGGCCTATATTCCTCAGGGGAAAAATATTTTCCCCTCTCTCACCGTAAGGGAGAATTTGGAGATGGGGGGGACACCGTTCGAAAGATTCCCTAAAAATAGAAAAAGGAATTCAGGACATTTTCCAGAGATATCCCATTCTCGAAAAAAGGAGGAAGATGAAGGCGGGGTCTTTATCAGGAGGGGAAAAACAGATCCTCGCATTGGCAAGGGGCACCATGGTAAAACCCAAACTCATCCTTTTGGACGAACCCTCCCTCGGATTAGCGCCCAAAGTCATTGAAGAGATTTATAAAACCATCCAAGAGATCAACCAGGAAGGGTTGCCTTTTATTATTGTGGAGCAGAATGCAAGAAAGGCCCTTAAATTAGCCCATCGAGCTTATGTTCTGGATTTGGGAATCAACCGATTAGAAGATACCGGAGAAGGACTTCTGAACAATGAAGAAGTGAAACATCTCTATCTCGGAGGATAAACAACGCTTGTCTCAGACCTCTCTTCTTCCTATTCATAGACCTTCGTTTCAATTCTGACCTTCGTGACATAAAAAAGTTCGCAAGACCCATTGCCCGTATCTGTCCTGGATAAACTTGTATTCCAAAAGACGGTTTGTCCCTTATAAGTTCCCTTTAAATTGACCAAGAAACCTACCAACACCACCCTATCTTTTTCCTTAATGGTCTTAATGGCCTCGTGAATATTCTCATTGGCTGGGATGATATGATGGTTTCCAGAGTGAGAGATCACATAGGAAGGATCCAAAGGGCTTCCTGGCTTGTATCGGTAAAAATACCATCGGTTCCCCTGGTGATAGGTAATATATTGGTCATACTCCGGTTCTGCCAATTTCCCCCAGACAATAGCTAAATCCATTGGTGAAATCTTTGACTCCCAATCATCCGAATAAGATTCCTTACTGACCACCACTCCGGATATTTGATATTCTGCCACAGGGATAATCCTGAAATTGGCCATTTTTAATTTCCCTTATCATGGGTTCATCAGATTTATAAGACGTCTGGATGGGATCTTGAGAGGTATCAATTTTATCAGATTCTACCCCTGTCAGAGTGGGTTTATCACATCCAGATAAAAGTAATAGCAAGATGACGAGAAAAATTAGATGATTTTTAGATCTCATGTTTTCACTCGGCCCAATCATACATGAAAAACCCCTTCCCGGTCAAAAGGCATGTGGAAATTCAAACCACTATTTTATGCCCGCGAAAAAGCATGCGATCCTCAGCCGTCTTGACTTATCGCTCAGTTTTTCGGTATATTCAATTCACGCAAAAGCGAGTTCTTATCATGATTCTTAGCAATTTCTTATTAATGATCAATTCCATCTTCCAGAATAATCCTCTGTCATACAGTATGAATAAAATTCGCAAGCCAGAGCATATTGATGAATTGCAATGGAAGCATTCGTTAATAGGTTAGGAGACAACAAGCAGTCGTTTTGGTTTTGAGAATTTAGCCGGTTCGAATAATAGGAAATCGTAGAATGAAGCCCCAAGACCCCTTGCAGGGTCAGCGCACTTACGACACATTTCATATGGGCCGATCCTGCATGGACCTTTACAGCAATGATGTGGGGGTTGACTTTGTTCATATCAAAAGCTTTGCCGCCTATGTGGGTGGGTCCCCCACCAACATGAGCGTGGGGTGCCGCAGGCTTGGACTGAAGTCAGCGCTATTGACCGCTTTCGGGGAAGATCCCGTTGGCGACTTCGTTGTCCATTTCCTGACTAAAGAAGGTGTGGACATCCAGTTCAGCCCCCGAAAACCGGGCCGGCACACCAGCGTCGTCGTCCTCGGCATCGAGCCGCCTGATAAGTTCCCCCTTGTCTTTTACCGGGATAACTGTGCCGATATTGCCCTGGAGATCGATGATGTGCTGGCTGCCCCCATCAGTGACAGTCACGTTTTTCAGTTCGCCGGCACTAATCTGAGTAAGGAGCCGAGCCGAAGCGCCACCCTGTTTGCTGCGGAGCTCGCCAAAAAGGCCGGCACATCCGTCGTCCTCGACTTAGACTTCCGGCCGGACCAGTGGCACGATCCTCGCGCTTACGGTGCTGCAGTTCGTTCCTCCCTCCATTGCGTGGATATCGTCATGGGCACTGAGGATGAGATTAACGCCGCCATGTTGACCGACCCTCGTGAGGTCCGACTAACTCATTCCCAGGTAACCGATGCGAGAGTGACTCGGGAATACGGCTGAGCATGCTTGCGCCCTTATGGAACAGGGGCCACGGGTGGTGGTGGAGAAGCGCAGCAAGCATGGTTGCCGAGTTCATCAAGCTCAAATTCCGCTCCTGAAGATGTACCTGGGTTTTCGGTCACGGTTCAGAATATCCTGGGTGCCGGCGACGCATTCGGCGCGGGGTTCCTTTACGGGTATGTGAAGGAATGGGACTTCTGGAAGGCCGCTCGACTGGGCAACGCCTGCGGGGCCATTGTGGTGAGCCGACACGGTTGCTCCATTTCCATGCCTTTTTGGGAAGAAGTGATGGCCTTTGTGGAAGAGCAAGGCGGTGAAACGGTTAGTAAGAACCTGGTCTTCGACGAGCCCTCATTAGATGCTTTTTGCTGTCCCGAAGCTTCAGGGATAGAGGTGATGAAAAGTATACACCTTGAAGAGCACTTTGATCTAACGGAAGAGTGGCTGCCATTACTGGCGGTGGGGGCGAGTTGTGTGGCGCCATGACCGAAGCTCTGGGTGCGGTGGGCGTGAAGGTGGCCGTGCTGGATATCAAGCTCGAAAAGGCCGAAGCTCGGTCGCTGAGAGTCATTCAGTCTGGAGGGGAGGCCAAAGCGTTTCAATGCGACGTGCTGGATGTGTTTCAGGTCCGGGAGTGCTACGAGGCAGTCTGCAGCTTATGGGGCCCGCCTGATTTTCTAATCAACGGTGCAGGCGGCAACGACCCCCGGGGCAGTACGTCTGAAGAATTTCACGACCCCGCCGGATCGTCCGATCCGGCGGCCCTAGTCTTTTTTCAATCTGGATCCGGCAGGGTTCCGCCAGGTGTTTGACCTCAATTTCATGGGTACGTTTCTCGTGACCCAGACCTTTTCCAAAGGTATGGTCGAAAAGGGCAAGGGATCCATCGTCAACATCTCTTCCATGAGCGCCTTCATGCCACTCACAAAAGTGGCTGCCTATTCGGCAGCCAAGGCGGCAGTGAGCAACTTCACGCGGTGGCTGGCGGTCCATTTTTCGCACACCGGTGTCCGAGTGAACGCTCTGGCACCAGGTTTTTTTATGACCGACCAGATGAAGTTCTTGCATATCGATCAAAAGACAGGCGATCTCTCGCCCCGCGCCCGCAAGGTGATCGCCCACACGCCTATGGGCCGCTATGGCCAGCCGGAGGATCTGATCGGCACCCTTGTCTGGCTGCTTTCAGATGCCTCCAACTTCGTGACCGGTGTGGTGGTTCCCGTTGATGGGGGGTTTTCTTCTTATTCTATTTAGGCATTTCTTTGGAGAAAGAATATTAGGAAAATGGAAAAGAGGTAAATGACGTGGCCAATGTGATTCTGAAAAACGTGACGAAACTTTTCAAGTCGGTGACGGCGGTCGACAACTTGTGCATCGAAGTCCAGGACCAGGAGTTTGCGGTGCTGGTGGGACCTTCTGGATGCGGCAAAACCACAGCGCTCCGAATGATCGCCGGTCTTGAAACGGTGACGTCCGGAGAGATTTACATCGGCGATCGGCTGGTGAACGACGTGGCGCCAAAAGACCGGGATATCGCCATGGTCTTTCAGAATTACGCTTTGTATCCTCACATGAACGTCCGGGATAACCTGGGCTTTGGATTGAAAATGCGCAAGTTTCCCAAAGAGGAGATCGACCAGCGAGTGGAGGAGGCCGCAGACATCCTCGGCATTCACGAACTGTTAGATCGAAAACCAAAACAGCTCTCGGGGGGGCAACGTCAACGCGTTGCGGTGGGAAGGGCCATCGTACGCAAACCCAAGGTGTTTCTGTTTGATGAGCCGCTCTCCAATCTGGACGCCAAGCTTCGCGTGGCGATGCGGGCCGAGATCAGCAAACTGCACCGACGTCTGGGAGCCACCATTATCTATGTCACCCACGATCAGGTGGAGGCCATGACCATGGCCAGCCGGATCTTCATCATGCACAACGGCGCTCTGCAACAATCCGGTATTCCCCTGGAGGTCTATAAACAGCCAGTCAATCGATTCGTCGCTGGGTTCATCGGCTCGCCGGCCATGAATTTCATCGAAGCCACGCTGGTCCGCGAATCGGAAGCCTATTTTATAGACGCCGCCAGTTTTAAGGTGAGGTTGCCCGAAGCGTTTTTCAACAGAATCGAATCCTATAACGGCCGGCCGGTTATATTTGGCGTGCGGCCCGAGGATATGGCAAAGCATGACCTTGCGGAGGGCCGCATCAACGGAAACACCCTTACAGCAAGAGCTGATGTCGTTGAAACCCTTGGGTCTGAAACCTTTGTCTATTTGACCTGCGGACCTCATGCCATCGTCGCTCGAATGGAGACTCCGGAACGTCCATTGATCGTGGGGCAGACTCTGGAGGTGGACTTGAAGATGGTTAAAACCCATATCTTTGACAAGGAGACGTCCCGAACCATTGTGTGAATCAAGAGATTCAGTTCGACAGACGATTGGTCTGACGAAATAATCCAAAACCAAATAAGAAGGAGGGAAACTATGAAAAGAAGAACTGCTATGTGTCGTGTTGGTGGCCCTGCTGTGCGTGGGGATGATATCGGTGACCGCGTTTGCTGCCGTCGACTGGAAACAGCTCCAGGGCACCGAGATCCGTTTTCTGATGAACAAACATCCCGTTTACGACGTACATCGAACCAAAGGTGCCCGAGTTTGAAAAGATGACAGGCATCAAGGTTACCATCGAAGCTTTTCCGGAGGATCAATACCGGAACAAACGGACGATCGAACTGAACGCCGGCGGCAAGGTGGACGGCTACATGATTATGCCGGGGCAGGACGATCTTCACTACTGGAAAGCGGGATGGCTCCAGCCCATGGATGCCTACATCGCCGACCCCACTCTGACCGAAGCTGACTGGAATATAAAGGACTTCTTCGCCAGCTTCACAAAGGCCTCCTCGGTTGAGGGTAAGCAGATCGGTATTGTGATCAATGCCGAAACGTCGCTTCTGTCCTACCGCAAGGACCTATTTAAGACGTTCAAGGTGAAAGTCCCCGAAACCATGAAAGAGCTGGAGCAGGTGGCCAAATCTTTCTATGGCAAAGAGGTGGACGGCAAGAAGATGGTCGGCATCACCCTCCGTGGAAAGGGGGCCGCAGCGACATCCCAGTGGGTCGACTTTCTATACAGCTTTGGTGGTTCATGGACGGACGCGCAAGGCAAGTCAAACCTCGCCTCGCCCAAAACCATCGCTGCCTTCAAGTTTTACGGCGACCTGTTGAGAAACTATGGCCCCCAGGGCGGCACCATGCTCCACTGGGCCGAAAGCACGTCCATGTTCATGGAAGGCAAAGCCGCCATGATCTACGACGCCAATGTGTTCAAAGCATTATACGAGAATCCCAAGGAATCCAAGGTTGTCGGAAAAGTCGGCTATGCAACGATCCCGGCTGGACCAGCAGGCAGGGTCCCCCATGTTTCCAATTGGAGCCTCTCCATCTGCAAAACCAGCACCCCTGAGCGACAAAAGGCGGCCTGGCTGTTTATCCAGTGGGCCACGAACAAAAATAACTGCCTGGGCGCGCTCTTGGCTGGCGTGCCGGCAGGACGGGCCTCGGCGTGGAGCTCCAAGGAATATAAATCGAAAGACGACCACCCGGACTGGACGGCAAACACCATGAAGTCCTTTGAGATTGGTCAACCCCAGTGGAACCCGCCCGTCATCAATGTCCCCGAAATCCGTGATATCACCGGCCAGGTGATCGTGGACGCCATCGAAGGCAAGGATGTGACTGCCTCGGCTAAGAAAGCAGCCGAGCTGATGGATAAAAAGATGGAGCGATAACTGTTCAAATGGCCGCGATCTGTTCGCATCCATTTTGCGGACAGATCCGGCGCAAACCCTACCAGGACAGTAAGTCAGCGTCATGAAGACCGCCCCCAGCGCACTTAGCCGATTCATTGACCGCCGTCAGGCCCTTGTCTACCCGGCGCCGGCGGTGACCGCCCTTTTTCTCATCGTGGTCATTCCCATCGCGTATAACCTGTATCTAACCTTTACGAAGTGGACCATTGGGCTGGGACAACCGCGTTTTATCGGCTTCGACAACTTCATCGAACTCCTCTCGGACGAGCGCGTTTTAAACGGGGTGAAGGTGATGGTCTATTTCAGCGGCCTGAGCCTTTCCCTCGAGCTGACGCTGGGGCTTCTCATCGCGCTTTATTTCAACCGAGAATTCAAGGGCAGCGAGATCGTTCAGGCCATTTACATCTTCCCGTTCGCAGCCACACCGGTGGCCGTCGCGTTGATTTGGCGGATCATGTTGAATCCCGAAATCGGGGTCCTGAACTACCTACTGCAGAGTGTCGGCCTTCCCGGTAGCCTTTGGGTGAGCAGCCCGCAGACGGTGATCCCGGCCCTGGTGCTGGTCGACGTGTGGAAGTGGACGCCCATGATTACACTCATCGTGCTGGCCGGACTCAAATCCCTGCCCCATGATCCTTATGAAGCTGCACGAATCGACGGGGCCAACGCATTGCAGATCTTCTGGTACATCACTTTACCCCTGATCAGGCCGGTGCTGATTGCGGCATTAATGCTGCGCTCTTTGGACAATCTCAAGGAGTTTGACATGATCTACACCATTACCCAGGGCGGACCGGGCATCTCGTCCGAAACCCTGTATCTCTATTCCTACAATGTCGGATTCAGCTTCTTCAAAGCCGGATACGGCTCGGCCCTCATGGTGGTGGTGTTCCTGATCGTGCTGGTGTTTAACGTAGTCATGAACCGGTTGCGACTCAGCGCACAAGATCTCTAAAAGGGATTGACACTGTGGCCATAAACGCGGATGCACGAGAGATGATAACTGGAACCGGAATGACGAAGACTTTTAAATCGATCCTTTTCCATGCGGGCGCCATCGCCCTGTGCGTGCCGCCTGTGTTTGTGTTTGTCTGGATGATTCTGACCGGCCTTAAAACCGGTGTTCAAAACATCGCCTACCCTCCCGAGTTCATATTTACACCCACTCTGGAAAACTTCCGAGCGGTCTTTCAGCAGTATAATTTTTTCAGATATCTGATGAACAGCCTCATCGTCGCCGGCCTGGCCACAGGTATTTCATTGGTGCTTGGGCTGCCGGCGGCTTATTCCATCGCTAAATACCGACAGGGCAAGATCGGCATCATCATCCTGGTTGCGCGGATGACGCCGTTTGTGAGCTATCTGCTCCCCTGGTACATCATCTTCCGTCACCTGAAGCTTATCGACACTTACACCGCCCTCACCCTCACCCATCTGATCATCACCCTACCCATGGTGATCTGGCTGATGGTCTCCTTTTTCGAGGGCATGCCGGAGGAGCTGGAAGATGCGGCCATGATCGATGGATGTTCCCGCTTGCAAAGCTTTCTCATCATCGTCCTACCCCTGGTGCGAAACGGCATCGCCACCTCGGCCATCATGTCCTTTATTTTTTCTTGGAACCAGTTTCTTTTCTCGCTGATCCTCTCCGGTCCAAAGACCAAGACCGTTCCAGTGGCAGTCTATAACTTCATCTCCTATGGAAAGATTGACTGGGCCGGTATCGGCGCTGCGGCTACCCTGATCGTGCTCCCAGTTTCCGTGTTCGCATTCTTTGTGAGGAGAACGATCGTTCAGGGACTGACGATGGGCGCTTTGAAAGATTGAACTCTCAAACCATTCCGACTTGTCGGGATGACAGTTATTAAGGGGTCCATCATTGGCTAGACACATTCTTCAGAAAATCTTCCCTGCCTCTCTTTGCCTCTCTAAAGACAGGAAAAGGATTACCAAAGAGGGGTTTATTCCTCCCTTTGCTAAAGGGAGGTAAGGAGGGATTTTATAGGAATATGTCCGCTCTTTATGGACTGATTAGTAATTCTGCGTTCCTATCATTGGGCTATGAGAAAAAAAGGGTTAGTACTCATCCTGATGGGACCGATGGGCTTTAGAGATGATTCTGGACCAATACGGAGTTAGGCATTCCCATTCCAGGCATGAGTGGTCTCTCTGGCTTACTTCGATTCCTACCGAAGCCTTCGCCTTCCAGCCAATTTAATCCAGGCTCAGCGGGACTATTTTGGTGCCCATACCTATCGTCGAATTGACCGGGAAGGAATTTTCCATACGAAATGGACCGGATAGATAAAAAAATATCATGGCTCTAGCTAAGTAGCGTTGTGATCTTTTAACTGGAACCGAAAATCTTTACCAATTGTTTGAAGGTCGTGAATATGCTAAATTAGGCATTGATGAAAAAGACCTTTCCCATTCATGGGATTTTTGGAATCATCCTCCTCCTTCTCTCCGAAATCTTCCTCTTCAAAAAAGTTGACCCTTTTTATAGTTGGTTTTATTGCTTTGCCTGGTGGTCCTATATCCTCATCATTGATGCAATCATCTACCGTTTAAAAGGAAACTCTCTCATCCTCAGTCGAACCAAGAGAATTTTTCTTGATGATTCCTTGGTCGATCTTCATCTGGTTGATCTTTGAGGCTGCCAATCTCTTCTTGGAGAACTGGTATTATATCAACCTCCCTCACTCCAGACTGGAAAGGTGGTTGGGCTATGCCATTGCTTATGGGACTGTCCTTCCCGGGATGTTCGAAACCACTGAACTGTTGGAGACCTTAGGACTCTTTAAAAACTTGAAAATCAAGAAGACCATCATTTCCAGCGGTGGGCACTCTGTTCTAATCCTTTTAGGAACTTTTTGTCTGGTGGTATCTATACTCATTCCTGAATACTTCTTCCCCCTCATCTGGGTGGGATTCATCTTTCTTTTAGAACCTTTTATCTACCGATTCGGTGGAAAATCTCTTTTGAAAGACCTGGAAGAAGGGAATCCAAAAAAAATATACTGTTTACTCGTCGCCGGATTGACCTGTGGCTTTCTCTGGGAGTTTTGGAACTTTTGGGCCCTTTCAAAATGGGTTTACATCGTTCCCTTCTTCGAAGAGAGAAAGGGTTTTGAAATGCCCTTTCTCGGTTTTTTAGGATTCCCTCCTTTCGCCATTCAGGCTTATGTGATGTACAACTTCATCTCCCTATTTCGATTTGGAAGAGGATGGGAAGAGTCCACTTATCGTCTGCATCCAGATAAAAAGACAAGACCCCTTACCATTGTTTTAGCAGCGATCCTGATCGGGAGCTTCTATGTTCTCATCTTCAGAGTCATCGATTACAAGACGGTTGACTCTTATTTTCCAAGACTCCAAGACGCCTACTGGATCGAGCTCCAACATAGAATGGAACTCCCAAAAGTGGGGATTAACACCCTCGATGATCTTCTCTTAAAAACCAAAGGAAAAAAGGAAAGGGAGGAACTGGCACTCCGTCTCCTGATCCCGAAAGAAATACTTGTCCAGTGGGTAGAAAAAGCTCAATTGGTTCAGCTAAAAGGGTTGGGGGTTAAAAACCTTCAATTATTAGAAAGGGTGGGGATCCATTCGGTTTCTGCTCTTGCGGTAGAGGACCCGGAAAAACTTTACGCAAAGATCATACAAATTTTCCAAGCCGCCCACATACCTAAAAAAGCGAAGCTAAGGATTTGGATAAAAGAAGCCAGAAAGAAAACTCAAAATTACCTAGCCCTTTCTCCTCCCCCTTTGATGGGGGAGGACCAAGGTGGGGGTGAATAAGAATTTAATCCCTCTCCCCTTCCTCCCCTCCCACCAAGGGAGGGGAGGTTCTTGATAGAGGTAAGTCATGAAATACGGTGCCATGAATTTTCCGATTAAGCCTCTGCTGAGAGAAGTGGAGGAGATGGGAGAGATGGGTTTCGATTATGTGGAACTGACGATGGATCCTCCCGAAGCCACTCCACAAAAAATTTTAGGACAAAAACGGGCGATTCTGGAAATCCTTCATCGATATGAAATGGGCATCATGGGACATCTTCCCACTTTTGTTTGGACTTCAGACCTCTACGAAAGTTTAAGGAGGGCTTCCCTACAAGAAAATTTTGAAGCCTTGGAGGCCGCAGCAGAATTGGGAATCGAAAAAATGGTGCTTCACCCTGGTTTCATCACCGGTATGGGGAAATTCCTTATAGATAAGGCGAAGGGACATGCCATGGAATCTCTTGAAGCTATCTTGAAGAAGGCCGTGAGCCTCCATATCACCCTCTGTATTGAAAATATGTTCCCCCAAGCCCACTTTCTTATTCAACCTCATGAATTCCAACCTGTCTTCGAAACCTTTCCAGAAATCCGTCTTACTTTAGATATCGGCCATGCCAACCTTGGAGGCGGAAAGAATCGGTCCTCGGAATTTATCCGTCTCTATGGCTATCGAATCGGCCATGTCCATGCCAATGACAACTTTGGAAAAGAAGATAGCCATCTGCCTATCGGAGCTGGAATCATCGATTTCGAAAGGATTATGAAAGAACTTAAAGAGGCCCAATACGATGAAACCATCACCCTCGAAGTCTTCTCCAGGGACAGGGACTACCTTAAGATCAGCAAGGAGAAGATAAAGAGAATGTGGGAGGCTATGTGATTTTTGCCGTTGCTTTTTCTCTTTTAGTCGCTTTTCTCTGGCTCCGGTGGTTTCGGAAAAAAGATAAGTATGAAAAGGAGCCGGAACGTCTCATCTACTTGGCCTTTTTTGCCGGAGCGTTGGCCACCATCCCCTCTGTCCTTTTAGAAAGCTTTCTTCGCCTTCGCGATCAAGGCTCAACGATCATTCTCCGGGAACCTTTTCCTCTCCTTTTTATGGGTGGGAATCGTGGAGGAGTTTTTCAAATATCTTGCCGTCCGCCTGACGGTCTATCGTTCAAAACAATTTAATGAAGTCATGGATGGGATGATTTACATGGTCTCAGCGGCATTGGGTTTTGCAGCCACTGAGAATGTGGGATATATGCTGGGATTTGGATATTCTGTGGGATTCCTCCGAGCGATTCTCTCCTATTTGGCCCATATCTCTTTTTCTGCCATTCTCGGATTTTACATGGGAAAGGCAAAGATTGAAGGTAGAAAAAACTTGGTCTTAGTCGGTTTTATCTTTGCTGTACCCCTCCACTGGCTCTATAATTCATTCCTCGTTTTGGGAACAATGAAATCCTCTGGAGGTTTTCTTCTCTTAGGCCTTATGGTTTGGGTCTCTGGATTGATTCTTACCCTGGTTCTCGTCAAGAAGGCACAAAATATTTCTCCCTTCCGGATAGCCCATATCCTTCCTAAAAGGTTGACCAGGCCATGTCAGGCTTGTGGGAAAACAGTTTCTTCAAAGGCCCTCATTTGCCATCATTGTGGTGAATCGCTCACCCTGGATGAAGAAGAGGTTACTCTGAAAGCTTAATCAGGACACCGGTTTTTCTCGCCCGCTGGAGCACGACTTTGAAAAGGAATGCTTCAGCGACGATATAAAGGCCCGCCAAGCCAAAACCCCACTCCAAAACGTTTTTAAATCCCTCGTCGAATCCATAAAAAGAACGAAAGTACGCCAAGAAATACGTCAGGGGAATGGCCTGGGCTATTTCAGGTAGGGGGAAAGGGAGGATGAAGACAGGATAATAGATCCCGCACACCAGGGCCATTAAGCTACTCAAAGACCAGGCTGCCACGTCAGCCATGTATCCAAAAAGGAGAACCAGGATACAGACACTCATGCCCACTGACGCAGCGGTGAGAAAAAGTCCTAAAAGGAAGAGGACGAGAGGGCCTATTCCCGGTCGCAAGAAGTCTAATCCAAAGGCAAGAGCACTGAAAATCGAGAGCAACAGAAAGACGAAGAAGGATCGAATCACACCAATCAGCCAAGACCCCAAAACCAATTGAAAAGAATGAACTGGGGCAATGAACGTATGTTTCAGGGATTTTGACCAGAGGTCATAAAGTAGGACATAGGCCACATCAATCTGACAGACCTGGATCACGCTCATCGCGATGATCCCGACGAGAATGAATCCAGTTTTGTTCGGATCCAAATCCAGAAAGCTCGTCAAAAGCCCCACAGAAAAGAAACCGACCACAGGCCAGAAGAGGATCTCGAAGAGGCTGAAGACATTCCGCTTCGTAATGATCCAATTCTTAAATACAAAGGCCCATATCTGAATCAGTGCTTTTCGCAAATTCGACGAAGACATCTTCCAAATCAGTCTGCCCTATGGTGACTTTTTCTATCTGAGCGCCGCCCTGGGTGAGCAGGGCGACCAGGTTCCCCAATCTCCTCTCCCCGTCATCTGCGATGATCTCACACAGATGATCAGAGATCGTGTAGTTGATGACGCCCTCCGCACGGAGCAATTCGTCCTCAGAAATCACCCCCTAAATTCAATCTTTATCAAATCTCCTATCCGAACCATCCGCTTCAAGGCTTCTGCAGTTCCGGTGGTAAGGATTTTTCCTTCCTTCAAAAAAGCGATGCGACCACAGAGCGTCTCTGCCTCCTTCATATTATGGGTGGTCAGAAGAACAGTCATTCCCCTTCCCTCTGGATCGAGCGAATCTCTTCCCGAATCCGGATGGAGACGCTCGGATCGAGGCCAACAGTGGGTTCATCCAGGAACAGAACCCGCGGGTCATTGAGCAGGGATTTCGCTAAGGAGAGCCTTTGTTTCATCCCGGTGGAGAGTTCGTCAAAGGGGATATTTCGATGCTCTCCAAGTTGAAAAGGTTGATCAAAGCTTCAACCTTTTTCTCACGCTCCATCCCATTCAATCCATAAAGCATGCCATAAAAGTGAAGATTTTCCCTCACGGTCAGACTCCAGAGAAAGTTGGCATTTCCACTGGAGATATTCACTTCTCCCTAACCCGATGTCCATCTCGGAGACCATCCATGCCCAAAACATAAACATTGCCGCGATCGGGTAGGAGTAAGGTGCAGAGAATCGACATCAAAGTGGTCTTCCCTGCGCCATTGGGGCCCAGGATCCAAAGATCTCCCTTTCCTCGACCTGAAGGTCAATCCCTTTAAGAGCTTCCTTCTCTCTTTCTTCCACCATCCCGACCGAAAGGTCTTGAAAATTCCTTCGGCTTTAATTGCTAAAGCCATATCTTCTCAAATATAGTTTTGAGTTCGGCGTTCAGAGTTCGGAGTCTAAAATAAATTCTCCGAAA
>CAWFSX010000069.1:0-45802 GCA_963818595.1 uncultured delta proteobacterium | reverse complement strand
CTTAAAAAGAATGTCTTCGATCTCCTCCAAGTGTTGACGCATGGCTTTTCGACTGGCTGTAGGATTACCCCTCTTGATGGCAGAGAGGATTTTCTGATGACCTTGGAGAGACCTTCGTTTTCTTTCTTGTGATTGAAGATACCTTTCACGGGATTGTCCCAAAAGGTCGAACAGAGCGAGCAGAAGACGTTCTAACACCCTGTTTCTTGCTATCCGGGCCAAACAGTGATGAAAATCGGAATCCGTTCGAATTGGGTTCATACCCTGGGCGACTTCTTTTTTCTGTTCCTTAAGGATCTCCTCGAGCTCGAGGATTTCTTCAGGGGTCGCATTTTCTGAGGCTTGTTGGGCCACCTCGGGTTCGATGATTTTGCGGAGAGAAAAGATATCGATCAGGTCGTCCTTCTCATGGAAGAGGGAAGTGGCTAAAGGGTGTACAAGGGCTTCTTCATTAGAAGCGATGACGTAAGTTCCATCTCCCTGTCGTCTCTGAACAAGGTTCATTGCTTCAAGATAAAAAATAGCCTCCCTCACAGAGGCGCGGGATACTTTGAAGGTATCGACTAATTCTCTTTCTGTCGGAAGCTGGTCACCTCGCTTCAATTTCCCTCTTTGGATAAGATGATGGATTTGTCCTACGATATCCTCGTAGATTCGCCTTTTTCTAACTGCCTTCAACATGAGGAAACCCCTCCTTCTCCTGAACCTCTTTGAGCGCCTCCTCAAAATGAGAAGCAGTGACTAAAAGCTTTTTTGATTTGCTCTTATCCGGGTCGTGGATCAACTCGCCGATGGCGAGCATGGTTGCCCTCCTTGCAATGAAGGCAATATGAGAACCCGCCATTCCTGCCGTTCGTTTGGCTAATTCCGGCAGGTTTACATCGTCGCCTAGAGGTCTCTCTTCGGTATGAACCCGAAAGATCTCTAACCGCTCTTCCTCGTCAGGGATGGGAAATTTAAGAATATAGTCAAGCCGTCCGGCCCGCATTAAGGCAGGATCGAGTAAATCTTCACGATTCGTCGCCCCGAGGACGATGACCTGGGAAAGATCGCTCAAATTATCCAACTCGTTAAAAAACTGACTGGCCATGCGTTCTACCGCCCCGCCTTCACTTCCATAGCCACGGGTTGTCACCAGGGCATCGATTTCATCAAAAAACAGGATGCAGGGGGCCGACTGTTTCGCCTTTTTAAAGATCTGATGGAGGGCTTTTTCTGATTCTCCAAGCCATTTTGAGAAAAGGATGGGACCGCTGATGGAAATGAAATTCAGGCCTGTTTCACCCGCCAAAGCCTTTGCCATCAGCGTCTTTCCCGTTCCCGAAGGTCCGGAGAAAAGAACCCCTCTTGGGGGGCGCACGTTCCCTTCGTCAAAAAGCTCTGGAAATTTGTTGGGCCAGTCTACGATGGAGATGAGGGTTTCTTTAATCCTCTTCAATCCACCGATATGGTGCCACTGGACCTTAGACCTCTCCGTATAAAATTCACGCGTGGCTGTGGGTTCAATCTCACGGAGGGCGGTTAAAAAGTCCTCCATCGTGATCTGCAACTGTTCCGGGTTGAGCAGAATGGCATCAAGATGATTTTCTCCCTCAAGGGAAAGATATCTTCTTAAAGCCACCATCCCTGCCTCTTTGCATAGAGCCTCTAAAGTCCGCTCCGACAAAGGCATGGGTAATCTGGGCAAGACGGTCCAGATCGACATCAGGGGCCAGAGGCATATGGCGGCTGTGAATCCTAAGGATGGCCTGGCGGCCTTCGACATTTGGAACGGGGAGGGCGATCTCACGGTCAAAACGACCGGGTCGCCTGAGAGCAGGGTCGATCATCTCCGGGATGTTGGTGGCCCCGATCACAATCACCTGTCCACGGGAGACCATCCCATCCATCAGGGCCAGGAGCTGGGCAACCACTCTTTTTTCGACATCTCCTAAGACCTCTGCGCGTTTTGGGGCGATGGCATCGATTTCATCGATAAAGATGATACTGGGGGCGTTGCGGGTTGCATCTTCAAATATCTCCCGCAAGCGGGCTTCGCTTTCACCATAAAATTTGTGGATGATTTCTGGTCCGTTCACACGAATAAAATGGAGTTCCGTCTCGCTGGCGATGGCGCGGGCAATCAGGGTTTTTCCCGTCCCGGGAGGACCATAAAGAAGAACCCCTTTGGGTGCTTCAACCCCTAGCTTTTCAAAAACCTCCGCATAGCGCAAAGGGAGTTCGACCATCTCGCGAATAAGCCTTAATTCCTTCCCAAGCCCACCTACATCCTCGTAAGAGACATGAGAAGGCGCCTCGATGAGGAAATCCGGATTTTTTATAAGAAATTTGGTTTTTTGGTTAATCAGCACTCCCCCTGATGGAGAAGTCGCTTCGACAAGAAAAAAACGGTCTTTTCCTGTTAAAAAGGGGACATTGATTTTATCTCCAATCAGTACGGGTAATCCCTGGAGGATTTTGGGAAACTGCTCCAGCTCGCTTCCTTCTGGGACGACGTTTGTTAAATCGAGAGGGGTAATAAGGACCGTTGTGGCGATTTTATAGGGGATTTTTTTTATTCTTACAATTTCCCCCAGATTCACCTCGGCATTGCTGCGGGTGATCCCGTCGATCTGAATTATTTTTTTTCCATAATACTCTGGGAAGGTTCCGGTGATCCTGGCGACGGTCTTTCTCTCTCCACTCATCTCGATCAGATCGCCAAGGACACCCCCTAACGCCTTGATATCCTCTGGATCAAGGCGCGCCAATCCCTTCCCGACGTCTTCAACCAGTGTTTCACTTACTTTTAGGTCTATTGTCGCCGACATTCAAGAAGCCTCTATCCCGGCAGCCGAAGACCGCGGCCTTTGGTCGTGAAGGAAAACGCCGTCGAGTGGCCGGGATGTCGCCCCACATAGGCGTTGGATAGGGAACGATAGGCTTTGCCCGTGGAGCTTCATTGGTTCAATGATCAGACCATTCGAGAAATGTTTCTAACAAAAATTCTATGCCCTTGTCAAGATATTTTTTCTGAAGTTTACCATTTCTATTACAGCTTTATTCTCCGCTACTGACTATATCAAATAAGTAGGATGAGGCGTCCTGGTTTCATAGAGTGATTTGGGGTGTTGATTGATCTTTAGCCTTTGCGCATCGCTTTTGCCATTATTGTTGGAGTGGCAGCCATCAGGATGTTGACAGAAAGCGAAACACAGGCTCAAAGGAAAATTGATCATAAATCAAAACCGAGTCTCTTCGGCCTTATGGCGGTGGGGCTCATTGCTGGAATGGTCTCTGCTCCAGCTGGAATTGGCGGAAGGGTCTTCAAGATACCGATGATGTATTACTTTTTAAATATGCCTTTGAAATTAGCGATCGGGACATCGAGTGCCACTATTGTGATAACAGCTTTATTCTCAGTGGTTGGCTATATTTTGAATGGATTAGGTCGTACCGGTCTGCCTGAATGGAGCATCGGATTTGTGGATTTCCAACGTGGCATACCGCTCATCATTGGCACTTTCCTTTTGGCAAGGGTTGGAGCTTATGTTTCTTTTAGAACTCATCCGTACCGTCTGAGGATTTTGTTTGCCCTCTTTATTATCTCCCTCTCCATGTATATGCTTGTGAGGTGAAGTGACAGAATCATTTTCTAATTGAGCGAACCTGCTCCGATTTCTTATAAGCGGATGCCAACAGCGAGATGGGATGCACAGCCTCCTGATGAGTCCCTTGAAAGATTTGGAGCTTGCAGGCTCCGCAGCTGGTTGAGATCTGATCGACCTTCGAATCCAGGATCTCTTTAAAGAGCCTCTGGCCAATCGCCATGGAGCACTCAAAGTTCTTTCTCTTCATTCCAAAGGTTCCCACTAAACCGCAACAGCCATCGGAAAAAGCCTGAACCTTGACTCCCGGGATCAATCGAAGCAATTCAACAGGCTCATCCACCACGCCAAGGGCTCGGAGATGACAGGGGTTATGGTAGCCGAGGTTTAGATCAATCCAATGCAAGAGAACAAACGAAAACTAATACCAGGTTGAACAGTGAAAATACTTTTTTCATGATCTTACCTCCCTTTTTCTTGAGTTTTCTCCAACATTTTCAATGGCCCATGTCGGTTTGTCCGGCTGGAAATTGCTTCTGTCTGTGAGATGTTTGACACATACCCAGGGGTGAAGAGGACCACTGAGAGAGGAGTTCCGATGACAGAATTACTGAGGATTATATCTAAGGTTACATTACATACCCATTCAGATGAACCTCATGGCATAAGGCTAAAAATATTCTAAATAGGTGCAGGCAAAATTCTTGCCGAATTTGTATAATGATCAGACCAATTTGTCAAGAATTTTTTTTGAATTTTTTTGCTCATTCGAATGACTAAACCGACCATGCCAATCCAGCTCGATTTGTCGATTGATCAGATTTTCCCTCCTCTCCATAAGCGGATACCAGCAGCGAGATGGGATGAAAAGCCTCCCGATGAGTCCCTTGAAAGATTTGGAGCTTACAGGCTCCGCAACTTGTCGAGATCTGGTCGACCTTTGAATCCACAATCTCCTTAAAGAGCCTTTGACCGATCGCCATGGACCGCTCAAAGTTCTTCTTCTTCATTCCAAAGGTTCCCACCAAACCGCAACAGTCATCGGAGAAGGCCTGGACCTTAACTCCCGGGATCAATCGGAGCAATTCAACAGGCTCCTGAACGATACCGAGGGCACGGAGATGACAGGGGTTGTGATACCCGATATTCAGATCCATCTTTCGAAAATTGACGTTGAGTTCGCCCTTTCGATGGAGCATCATCAGGAATTGATGAATGTCATAACATTTCTCTGCAACTCTGGAAGCTTCTTCAGAATGAACGAATTTAGGATACTCCATCTTGACGGCCAGAGCGCAGCTCGGTTCGCTGAAGACGATACTGAGACCCTGGTCAACAAGCCTGGCCATCTCTCTGATATTGGTCCGCATGTCCTCCATCACAGGCTGAATCGCTCCTGAGTTCACTCGAGCGATTCCGCAGCATTTGAAATCGGGGATCAGGACATGGAACCCATTCCGTTCAAGAACCTCCAATGTGGCCAGGCCATCTCCCTCTGGATCATTGAAATTGGAATAACAACTGACAAAATAGACGACCTTTTTCTTCCCTGAAGGCTGGGGCCGGTCCTCCAAGATTTTTCTTAAGGTGCGCCTCTGAAAACGAGGGAGGTGCCGACGCCGGTCGAGACCGATGGCCCATTCCAAACACCTTCTCGCAGGTGCAAAGGAATTGGCCAAGTTTACGAGAGGAGCGAGCGAACTTCCAGTTTTGCAGAGGAATCTGGTGTTGCTGAAGAATTGTTGAGCAAAGGGTTCTCCATGTTTCTCGATATAGGTGGCACGTCCGCCTAAGGCAAGCCACGGGATATCCACCCCTGAAGGGCATTCGGTAAGACACCTCTTGCAGTTGACGCAAGAATCCATCACTTCCTTGAATTGAGAGGAATAAAGGATCTCCGGATCTAACTTGCCGGAAAAGAACTCCCTCAAGACCGTTGCCTTGGCCCTTCCAATGGTCCATTCCTCGTTCATTTGCCGGGCGATGGCGCAATAGGAGCGACATTTGCCGCAGCCTGAGCAGGCCTCTATGGCCGTCCTGATGGATTCGGCGTCAAAGAAACCTGAGAATGGGATCGCATCTTTTTTCCCGATATATTTCAGATGCTGGCCGAGGGGATTCTGGTCACCTCCGATAATGCAACCTGGATTGAGAATGTTTTGCGGATCGAAGAGATTCTTCACCTCCACCATGGCCGGATAGAGTCTTGGATACTGTTTTCTGAGATAGTAGGTGCGCAACCTGCCATCACCATGCTCTCCGCTGATCGTTCCTTTGAGGGAGAGAACGAGGTCATAGCAGGCCTCGGCAAGGGAGACCATCTTCTTCACCTCATCCTCCCTGGTCAGATCGAGAAAAACCATGAGATGAAGATTTCCATCCCCTGCATGGCCGTACATGCTGGCCTCCACATCAAACCTTTTGAAAAGTTCCCTCAGCCCCTTCATGTATTGGGAAAGCCGGCTTGGGTGGACGGCTGCATCTTCGATGAAGGCAACAGGTTTTTTAGGCCCCTTGACCTTATTGAGAATGGGACCGGAAATGCTTCTGACCTTTTCGAACATGGACCTATCTCGATCATCCCTGGCCACCTTCAGATCAAAAGCCCATTTTTCCCTGAAGGATCACTTTTCTCTCCACCTCCAAAAATTTTTCACGAAGTTGATCCTCGTCTTCACCCTCAAACTCAACGAAAAGGAGCGCCTCGATTCCTTCGGGGAGGAAAGGCCTCATCTCCGCTTTCTGGTGCCGGGCGAGATCGAGGATCTGTCGCTCGATAATCTCGAGCATGGTCGGGGAGAGTTCCAGGATCTCTTGCACGGCCGCACCGACGGGATCGAGATCATTGAAGTAGATCAAACCACTTAATGTCCTTGCCGGAAGAGAGGTGAGGCGAAGTGTTGCCTCTGTGATCACACCGATCGTGCCTTCTGAGCCTACCAAAAGGGAAGTGAGATTGAGGTGCCCACGATCGAGTAGTTTCCAGAGATCATACCCCGAGGAGTTTTTCATTGAATAAGGCTTTTCTTCCTCCAGAGGCTTTTCATAGCGTCTTAAGAGATCCGGGATCACCCGGTAGATTCTCTCTTCGAGCGTTTCTGAACTTTTTTGTTCTTCCTCGGCTTTCATGCCAAGGGAGACAGGGTCTGTCATGATCACTTCGCCATTGGAGAGGACGACCTCCAAGGAAATGACGTAGTCCCGTGTAGCGCCATATTTAACGGCATGGGGGCCGCTGGAGTTATTTGCGATCATGCCGCCCAGGGTACAATATTCTTTCGTGGATGGGTCGATGGGAAAGAAGAGTTGATGGGGTTTGAGAAATTGATTGAGAGATTCGAGAATGATTCCTGGTTGTACCTTGACCCACTTCTCCTTTCGGTCAAATTCCAGGATGTTGTTCATGTATTTAGAAAAATCGAGAAGGAGACCTTCTCCCACTTCGTTGCCTGCACGGCTGGTGCCACCTCCCCGTGGGGTGATGGGAATGTTGTGCTGAGACGCAAATTCTACCACGTTGACGACATCCGTCTTGTTTCTGGGTTTCACGATACCCAGGGGCCTGACGCTGTATAACGAAGCCCCGCTGCTATAAATGGTCCGACTGAGATCATCGAGGAGCACTTCTCCTTCAATCGTTTTCTCGAGATTCTCTCAAAATGTTTTTGGTCTTTTTCCCACTGGAAGACCTGCTCGCCGATTCATTTTCCCGAAAGACCAGAGGCATCCACCCCCTCTCCTTATTGCCCTTTCCTATCTTCTCCAGAAGCATCTCGGCACGGGTGGGATTGAAGACGCCACACTCACAACATTTAGCCATGATCTTTGCTGCTTTCTTAGGTGTCAATCTGCGGAGCTTTACATATTCGATCATTTTTCGGATGAGGTTGAAGGAGACCATGCCATGGCCGCACATCGTATTGAATTCCAAGATTTCCCTCTCCGGCAGCCGATCCTTCGCGCCCCAGAAACCAAGAGAATGTTCTGCGCTATGTCTCTGAATCCCCGCCCTCTGGCAGCATGCCTTAACCTCATCTAAGAGTCCGCTGATGTTGATGGAGATCCCCAGATCGGCCCGGATCAGTTCTTCCACTACTTTCTGGAGTGTATCCAGGTCGGTAAAGACAGCCGCAGCTCCAGCCCCATCCCCCTGCTTCGAAATCAATTTCTGAATATCGATATCGTCCTGGTGTATATTTCCCTGCTTTCCATCGCCAATATTAACGGGATGATATTTCAGGCAAATCCTCATGAACTCCTGGAGTTTCGGAGCAGACCCCTCACGGGTGATTCCCTTTGCCGTATGGGCGAAGATAACATAATCGTTCTTCAGACTCTCCAGGCTTCCTTGTCGATGAAGGGTATTGGTCATGACTCAATTCTCCCGGAATAAGGGCCGGCCCAATCCGATATTGGTTTTTCCATTTGGCTGAAAGGTTGATAGCCAGCCTTTCTCACCCATTCCTCATGAGGGATCGTCCCGTCAGGAAGACATTTCGATGCCACCCCGACGCTGATCACGGTATCGACTTCCTTCTGAACCTTTTCTAAGGCTTGGAGAAATTCAGGAATCCTATCCAAGGTGGTCTTGATCTCGATGATGGCCGAGAGGACTTTTTCATTTAGAACCTCATCCTTGATCTTTCCGATCTCGGGGTTCACCATTAACTGAGTGACAGGATTTTCCTTTTCGAAGTGGGGTCTGAGTTTGGCAAGAGCCATGGCCACTTTTTCGATATCTCGGAAATAGGCACCTGTTCCTGGTCGACCCATTTCAATGACCAACCCAGCCTCTCCCTTACGAAGTCTACCGGTGACATCATTGCGTCTTGATTTCATCGGTTCCTCGGCCAGGGACACCCGTGCCGGGGTGAATAGTGGTGGGGTCGCTGAAGACGGCCCGGATACTCCTTGGCCACTCCAATTCAGGAGGCGTGAGGGCACCCGTTGGACAAACATCCACTTCTGCCAAGTAACCCAATCGAAGAAGAAATAGGATCTTTCGGATGGTTCGAACAAACCATGGTGGATAGCCTTCATTTCGTACAGACCCGATAACAGGTAAAACACTCCACGCATTCATCCTGATTGACGATAGACTTACCGTCTTCATCAAGATAGATGACCCCCATGGTGCAGACAGCATGACAATTCCCACATCCGACACATTTCTTCTTATCGATCTCCATTTGAATGTCCCTCTATGATCTCACTTATTCTTTCCTTTTTAACACAGGTTCTTTTTAAAGACAAAGGAAAATTGTATCCCAAAAATGGATTTGTTTATTAATTGAAGACAAAGGCAACCTTTTTGGGGGTTTGGCATACCTCGTTTGCTATTAGAATATAACATATTGTAATTTATAAACATTATTACTAAATAAAAATTTCTTGACATTACAAAAATATAATTTTAATATGTGCCAAATTAGAAACAAAACTTAAAATTGGATACAATATTGAATAAACTCCCCCCTCGAAAAACCTATCAAAAGAATTCCACCTCGGTCAGGGAGAGGGCTTATGAGTTTTTAAAATCGTCAGTTCTCTCTGGCCATTTCAATCCTGGAGAAAGGCTCACCGAGGAGCATCTGGCAAAAAAGTTAGGGGTCAGCCGTACCCCTGTAAGGGAAGCACTCCATAAATTGGAATCAGAAGGACTGATCAAACCCCTTGAGACGAGAGGATTCATCGTTTCTCGAGATTCAAAGGATGAAGTGGAAGAACTGTTTGAACTTCGAGCCATTCTGGAAGGGTATGCATTGAGGATCATCTCTGAAAGGATTTCTGAGGAGGATCTCAAACAACTGGACAGGTTGATCGCAGGAGCCGAAGATGCGTTGAGAAGAAAACGAATGGAGGAGGTTTTTAAATGGAATACGAAATTCCATGATACGCTTCATGGAATTGTCGTCGACAAAAAGCGACTACATCGGCTTTTGGTGAACATAAGAAAATATGTATTGCGTTATCGAAGAGGATACGCTTCAGTATCTCGATGGTGCGAAGAGGGCTGTCGATGGCCATCGAAAAATCATATTAGCGCTGAGATTGAAAGATCCTGATCTTTGTGAGCGGATGATGCGAGAGCACATCCAGGAAGCCAAAGTGGATGCTGAGCAATCCCTATTTGAAAAAACTCAAGAAGGCGTGAGTGATAAGATTCGATCATAGATAAATTTTCAAGAGCGCGACAGTTGGAAGGAGGTTTTTATGAAGGTTCGAGAAGATCGATGCATTGGCTGTAAGAGATGTTTTCCTTATTGTCCTCTTGGGAGGATCCAGAATCTTAGGCGGCATGAGAAAATTCCCGGGAGGGTCTACATTGAGATTGATCAGGATCAATGCACCGACTGCGGGATGTGTTTTCGGGCGAAGATATGTCCTGTCAATGCTCTTTACCAACCGGCAGAGCCTTGGCCCCGTGAGGTCCGTGCGATCTTGAGCAATCCTCTCACCGAGTATAAGGGATCCCAGGTACCGGGCCGTGGGACCGAGGAGATGAAGACAAATGACGTTTCGGGACGATTTCGTCCTGGAGAGGTCGGGGTGGGTATTGAATTGGGTAGGCCGGGAGTCGCGGCATACTTCAGGGACGTCGAAATTGTAGCGATGGCTTTGTCTCCTTTAGGATATGCGTTTGCCGAGGAAAACCCGGTCACCCAGTTTATGTCAGACAAGAAGACAGGAAAGCTCCGGGATGACGTTCTCAACGAACGGGCAACCTCTGCGATCATCGAGGGGAAATGCAAGCTGGAGAACCTCCCTGAAGTTCTGGCGACCATTAAGAAGGTTGCAGAGAAAGTGAAAACAGTCTTTACTGTGGAAATCATCTCGAAGGTTCCTCCGGAGGGGGAAATCCCCATCCTTCCTATCTTGAAAAAATTGGGGTATTGGTATTCTATCAACAGCAAAAATAATGTAGGGTTGGGAGAACCAGCCTTTAAATTCTATGAATAGTGGAAGTAAAGGAGAAAAACCATGACACACAGTTTACATCGAAGAGGTGACAGAGAGAGTCTTAAGGATGATTTTGTGGTGCTCGGTTGTCCATCCACCGGTGTCAATAAGAAAGGCTCCGCACCCAAGACGCGAGAGTATTTACGCATTGCCTATACGCACGGGCCGATCAATGAAGGCGATATGAAGACAGGTAACATTTATAACACTACCATTGAGGATATCCTGGATCGCGTGACGGATGGCACCATCGTTGAGGTGACCTATGATAGTCGGGAGAAGGTGGTGGCCTTATTGAAGGAGCTAAAGGAAAAAAGGCCCGGGATTTCAATCACGGTGTCAGGTGTCACGGATATTGTCCAAGAGATGATGTATGAAGCGGGCCTGGGTCGCATCCATACGGTCGAATATTCTATGGGTACATGGGGCCAAACTGAGAAGCTGCCGGATTTTGATGTTTTGAAGATTACAACCATGTGTGGCCACGCGATGATCGCCAATGACCTGGTGGGAAAGATGATCCGGGATATCAAAAAGGGTCGTTGGACCCTGGATGAGGTGGCTGTGGAGATGGCCAAATGTTGCACCTGTGGCAATTTTAACTTGACCCGAGGAAAACAGATATTGAAGGAGATGTTGCCATTATATGTGATGAATCGGTATTGAAATTTCTGTTACGCCATGCGCCATGCTCTCTGCGCTATGCGTAAATAGGGAAGGAGCAAAAGATGCGATACATCATTATTGGAGGAAGTGCTGCAGGGATTAGTGCCGTCGAGGCTATCCGTTCTATCGATCAGACATCCCCCATCGAATTATTCAGCAGTGAAGGGACTCCCTTCTACTCGCGGGTTTTACTGAGTTACTACATTGCTGGAGTCATTACAAAGGAAGAGTTACATTTCAGACCCCTGGAGTTCTTCTCAGAAAATAAAGTGAAGGCTCATCTGGGCCAGAGGGTTGAGAAGGTATTGGCTGAATCAAAATCGATCAGAATGGAAGATGGGAGGGAGTATCCTTTTGACCGATTACTGATCGCATCGGGTTCCTCCCCAAAGATAATGGACGTCCCGGGGAAAGATAAAAAGGGCGTAGTGGTCATGAGAAATATCGATCACGCCCAGGAGATCGTCAACCGTGTAGAGGAAATCAAAACAGCATGCGTATTGGGAGGAGGGCTGATAGGTCTGAGGACAGGTTATGCCCTTTCGCTTCGAGGAGTAAAGGTGAAGATCATTGTTAAATCAAGCCATGTCCTTTCTCAGATGTTAGACAAGGAATCAGCAGAAATGATTCAGGGGACGATGCGTCAGCATGGTATTGATATCCGGACGGGCCGGGATGCCGTTGAGATCGTAGGAAAAGAATCGGTTGAGGGGATCATCCTCGATGATGGAGAGCGAATCAATTGCCAACTCGTTGTCATTGGGAAGGGTGTCCAACCCAATGTCGACTTTCTCTCATCGACTCAGATCAAAGTAAATGAGGGGATTGTTGCAGATGAGACCATGAGGACCAATTTGCCAGATATTTACGTTGCTGGGGATGTAGCGGAAACTTATGACCTTTCCACTGGAAGGATGGGTGTCAATGCTATTTGGCCTTGCGCTTTTGAACAAGGCCGTGTGGCAGGTTTGAACATGGCTGGCAAGAAGGTCAAATATAACGGATCATTCCGAATGAACTCCCTCGACTTCTATGGAATGCCTGTGATTTCAATGGGTATCACCCGTATTGATGGGAATCAATTTCAGCAGGTCCAGAGGAAGACAGAAAATACTTATAGAAAACTTGTCCTAAGGGATGGGTGTATTGTTGGAGCGATTCTTGTCGGTCAGGTTCAAAAGGCAGGGATTTTGACCACCCTTTTGAAGAAGAGGGTGAATGTTTCGGACTATGTCCCATTTTTGATGGGCAACAGGATCAATTTTGCGGACTTATTACCCTTAATGAAAAAAAATAAAGAAAGATTCGCTGAGGTTGAATATAGAGAACTGAGCCAACGACCGTTGGCATCGAGACGTTAGGAGATTTCTGAAAAAGTCCAGAAATCTCTGATTACACTGATTATGAGACGATTACACCGATTAGAAATTTATCGAAATAAAGAGAAATCTGCGTAATCATTTTTTGAAATCTACGTAATCAAGAGCATGAAATAGTTTTTCAGAGCTCTATTTAGGAGGATAAGATGAAAGTGATCAAAGTAGATCCAGAAAAATGTACACAATGCCATACCTGTGATCTCTGGTGTGGGATTGAGATCGGCTCCAGGGCGAAGGAGCTTAATGATGCCATTCACGAAAAACCGCAGCCTGTGCCAAGAGTTCACGTGGAAGGGAACAATTTTCCTCTCCATTGTCGCCACTGTGAGGTAGCACCGTGTATTGACGCCTGCCCCAATGGGACGATGCGCAGAGACCCCCAGACAGGTCTGGTCTATGTCCATGAGCCGACTTGCATTGCCTGCTGGATGTGTGTGATGGTCTGCCCGTTTGGGATTATTGCTCCCTCCGCTTCCTTTCACACGGCAGTCAAGTGCGACCGCTGCCGGAACATGGAGTATCCCATCTGTGTGGATGTATGTCCCACGAAAGCGCTGGTTCTGGAGGAAAGGGAGGAGGGAGCGACCTGGTACGGGTATGCTCCCAAGCGAAGTTTTTGATGTAGCGCAGGGCTTCAGCCCTGCATCAATAAGCAAGCCTAAAGGCTTGCCCTACAGATTTATTTATCATTGTCGTAATCTTAGAAAGGAGAGGAAGAGATGGATTTCGTACAAAGGAAGACCGAGGATAGTGTCGTCGATCATTTTTTAAAGGAGGCGGCAGAGAAAGAGATTCCATTGGTGTGGGATCGCTATGAGGGGTCGCTTCCCCAGTGTGGATTTTGTGAGACTGGATTGAATTGCCGGGATTGCCTCCAGGGCCCCTGTATCAGCCATCCTTTCAGAGATCAGAACAAAGTGGGTGTTTGTGGAAAAGACAAGGATATCCTTGCCGTTCATTCTTTCGTCAGACTGGTCGTACAAGGGGCAATGGGTTATTTAGATCAGTTGACCGATTTTGCCCAGGGTGTTGAGGCTAAAGAAGGTTCTCCCAAGCGCAAGCAGGAGGCAGATAAAATACTAAAAGAGATCCAAAGCGTGTTGGGGAACGGGAACACCGATGTGTTGAAAAGGTTTCCAAAGACCCTCACCGATGGGTGGAAGGCAACGGGTGTCTATCCTGATGGAATTGCCAGTGCACTGTTCAAGGTGTCTCAGAAATTGGATGGAGGGGTCGGGAATGTTGAGGAGACTCTTCTTTGGGCATTCAAAGGGGCGCTTATGGGTTGCGCAGCCCAGATGCTTCAGGGAAGACTGAAGGCGTCCGTCTTTGGGGATACAGCTCCCACGAACGTGGAGGTCAACCTGGGTGTGCTTCCGAAAGACATACCCGTTGTTCTTCTTTATGGTCATTTCTCTCCTCTTCTGAAATTGAAGATCGCTGATGCAGCAAAAGGGAAGAAGATTAAAGTCATGGGAGTATGCACGGATTCCTTTGTTGCACCTTACATTTTTCCTCCTGTCACCAATTATGGTTCCCAGGAGATTCCTCTGATGACTGGTGCAGTAGATCTGATTGTGACAGGAGATCAGTGCGTTAATCCCTCTTTGGCTGAATTGGCAAAGATTTGGAAGGTAGAAGTTGTTCCCACAGAAGTTTTAAATAGAGGGAGCCTGGGCTCTTTTGCCAAGGAGATCGTCGAGAAGGCGCAAGAGGCCTTTAAGGCTCGCGGTGAGGTATCCAGAGACGTCCCGAATACGAAAGAGTCGGCTGTCATGGGTTTTTCTGCAAAGGACATCGATGTGAACAAGGTTGCAAAGGCTGTTGCAGATGGAAAAATTAAGGGAATAGCCATCTTAGCTGGATGTAACAATGTAAAGTTCACACAGGATCATGAGATCGTTTCGATCGCCCGTGAGTTATTGAAGAAGGATGTTTTCTGTGTCTCCGAAGGGTGTGCAAGTGTCGGTCTGGCCAAATTCGGGTTATTGAATCCCAAACAGCGTGATGTCAGTTGTGGAAAAGGATTATCGGCTCTCCTTTCTTCTCTGGGGAGGAATGTCCCAGCAGTCGTCGATCTGGGGAGTTGCGAAAATAGCGGTGTAACCGATTTTTTGCTATCCTTGTCGAATGCAGGAAAGAAACATCTCAAGGAGTTACCCATTGTGGCTTGTTTTCCCGAGGCGAACCGGACCAAAGCAGTGGCCCGTGCAGCCTGGACCGTGGCTATGGGGGTTCCGACCTATTTCTGGCCATTTCTTCCTGTAACCGGAAGTCAGAAGACCATAGACACCCTGAGTGGATTCTGTGAAGAAAAACTCGGTGCAAAACTCCATGTTGTGACTCAAAAGATGGAGTACAAGGAGAAAGCAGAACTGCTCGTAAAAAGTCTAAAAAAGGCGTAATGTCTTGAAAGCCTGATGGGATACATTTATATATTTTTTACACTTTCTGGTACATGAAGAAAGAGGTAGCTGTCTCATAGTTGTCTCATTCCAAAAATGTAGGGAAAGGAGGATTAGAGATGAAGACGAATAATTTGTTCCAAGTAGCAGCGGTGGTATTTCTCACGATCCTGGCTTTTGTCATTGGAGCCCAGGCCGCAGAGTGGAAGCCAACGAAACCCATCGAGTTCGTGGCTCCTTTTGCTCCAGGAGGTGGAAGCGACGTATTGGCCCGCTCCATTGCCAGCATTATTGAGGGAGAGAAATTATGCCCCGTACCCCTCCTCGTTGTTAACAAGGCTGGTGGGAGCGGCCTCGTCGGAACAACAGCGGTCGCCCAGCAGAAGGGTGACCCCCATGTCCTCCTGACCTTCATTCCCGGTCAGGCGCAAGCGGCATTGGTGGCAGGGAAGGGAGCTCCCACCTTTCGTGAACTCACCTTGATCTGCAACCTTGCCCTTGATGAACAGTTGATTGTCGTAAAGGCCGATTCGCCTTTCAAAACGATTCGTGACATCATCGCTGAGGCAAAAAAGCGTCCTGGAGAATTGACCATCGGAGGAACGGGCGCAGGCCAGGACGACCAGATATGCCAGCGCCTCTTCGAACGGTCTGCAGGGATAAAGTTTCGTTATGTACCCTTCAAAAGCGGTGGAGAAGCCGTTACCGCTCTTCTGGGTGGACATGTGAATATGATCTGGGCTAATCCGCCTGAATTCGTCCCTCAATGGGAGGCCAAAATGGTACGGCCTGTAGCGGTTGCTAAATCGACTCGCATGGCAGACTTTTCAGACGTCCCAACGTTAAAAGAAATAGGACATGATGTGACCTACTTTTTCTACCGGGGGATAGCCGCTGCCCAAAACATTCCGGCCGAAGCAAGCGCCTTTTATGAAAACATGTTTAAGCGAATGGTCGAATCATCCGCGTGGAAGGAGAAATACCTGAAAAAGTATATGCTCAGTCCTAGTTGGATGGGGAGCAAGGAGTTCGCGAAGGTCGTGGTCCAGAATGAGGAAGAATCGAAAGAAATTCTGAAGGATCTGGGACTCCTTAAGTAAACCCCGTTAGAAAGGGCAGGGCTTTGACCCTGCCCTCAGTAAAGTAGCTGATGCTTTCTATTTCTACCATCCCCAGCATAAATGCTGGAGCTTTCTAATAGGGTAAATTGTTAAATATCCCCGTTCCCCCTTTTTCGAAAAAGGAGAACGAGGGTATACTGTCGGGAAATACAGATGCGTCTTGCTGATTTCATAGGCGGAGTGGTCGTTTTGATATTAGGACTGGCCGCGATCTATTTTTCCTCACAACTTGAATATTATTCTGAATTCGGTCCGGGTCCTGGATTTTTACCTCTGTGGATAGGAATCTCTATTGCAGGCTTTGCCATCGTCGTCATTTTCAACATCTTAAGAAAGCATGAAAAAGTAGGAGCATTTTTAAAACCCCGAACCAGAGAAGGGTTCAAGCTACTCCTCATCATTATTGCGACTTTTTTCCTTTTACCTCTCCTCGGTTTTTCTATTGGTTTTGGTCTTTTTGCTGGAATCACCATGCGGTTCATGGGAAAACATCGCTGGGTTATTTGCGGTCTCACCGCTGTCGGGATAGCCATAGGCATTCGTTACGTCTTTGGCCATTGGCTGAGCATCCCACTGCCAAAAGGCATCGTGGGATGGTAGAAAACCCCATTAGAAAGGACGTGGCTTTGACCCCGCCCTTTCTGCGAGGGATTGAAGTTTTAATGATATTATCCCCGCTATGGATGGCTGGACTTTCTAACGGGGTAAAGGACTGATATGGATATCCTTCAAAATCTCTACATGGGATTCTCTATTTCCCTCACCCCGATGAACATTCTCTATTGCCTTGCGGGATGCTTCTTCGGGCAAATCGTCGGCGTCCTGCCAGGCATTGGAGCACCGACCGCCGTGGCCCTGCTCCTCCCTATGACTTTCTCAATAAACCCCACCTCTGCCATCATTATGTTTGCTGGCATCTATTATGGGGTGGCATACGGAGGAACGATTACTTCAGTCCTTATCAATGTTCCGGGTGAGTCCTCAACGGTCATGACCTGCATTGATGGTTATCAAATGGCCTTAAAGGGCCGTGCCGGAGCAGCCCTCTCCGTGGCGGCCGTTGGTTCTTGGATTGCTGGGACGTTTTCTGTCATTATTCTGATGTGTTTTGCACCGGCACTGGCCAAATTTGCCCTCCGCTTTGGACCGTCCGAGTTCTTTGGTCTGGCCTTCATGTCCTTCGGGCTGCTTACCGTTTTCGGAGCAGAGGAGCCCATAAAGACGATCATCTCTACGCTGATCGGGCTCCTCATTGCGACGATCGGGCTCGATGTGGTGAGTGGCATGCCCAGGTTTACTTTTGGTATCCCTCAGCTACTCGGTGGATTTGATTTCATCGTCATGATTTGTGGCATCTTCGGACTGGCTGAGGTTTTCAACAGCATTGAAGAGCCTGAGGAAGGCCAGCTCATTAAGGAGAAGATGCGACTCCGTGATCTCTTCCTCACGAAGGCGGAGTGGATCGCCTCGCGATGGGCCATTGTACGAGGCACAGTCATTGGATTCCTCACAGGGATTATCCCCGCCGGCGGGATCACGACAGCTTCCTTCCTTGCCTATCTTGCAGAGAAAAGGGTTTCCAAGCACCCGGAGCGATTTGGGACCGGAGCAATTGAAGGAGTGGCCTCACCCGAAGCGGCCAACAACGCTGCCTCCATTAGCGGGTTCGCTCCTCTGCTGGCATTGGGAATTCCAGGTTCTCCTACGACTGCCGTTATGCTGGCGGGTTTTATGATGTGGGGTATTCGTCCAGGTCCTCTGCTTTTTCAAACCAGACCAGATCTCGTCTGGGGCCTCATTTCAAGCAAGTTCATCGGAAATCTCATCCTCCTTTTGATGAACATCTTTCTTATACCTCTCTTTGTCATGATCCTGCGAGTGCCTTATACGATCCTGATGTGCTTCATTGTGATCTTCGCAGCAGTTGGTGCCTTCACCGTCAACAACAACTTCTTCGATGTCTGGATGATGCTTGGATTTGGTATACTGGGCTACATCATGAAGAAACTCAATTATCCGATCGTCCCTTTGGTCTTGGCTCTGGTTCTTGGGAACTTGGCAGAAAATTCCCTCCGCCAAGCCCTCACCATCTCCGGAGGAAGCTTCTTGATTTTCTTCACACGGCCGATTTCCGTTTTTTTCATTGTCGTAGGCATACTCTCCTACTTCAGTCCGGTCATCCGGTGGGCATTTAAAAGTCGGCGGCAAGTCCGTGTTGATACCCCATCCTCTAAAACTTGATTCTTCATTAAACTTATTCGTGGTGTGGATCAACTGTCAGTAGGTTCTGGAGTAGGTTCAGGATGCACGACGACATCTGCCTTAGGTACTAATTTCTGGATGGCTTGTTCGATCTCCTCCGTGAGATGGTGGGCATCCTTTAAAGTTTGATTCCCGTCGATCAGGACATGAATATCCACAAAGAGCTGTGATCCCGAATAGCGCATGCGCACATCATGGCAATTGCTGACGCCCTGGCAAAGCCTCAACCGCCATTTTGATTTTTCTCTCCAGACCTATAGGGGCTACATCGAGTAAGGCCTGAATCGTACGCATAACGAGTTGTCCACTGACATAGAGAACGATCAATGCCACCCCAATGGCTGCGACCGCGTCAGCATGGTGTAAAAAGGATAAGGCAGGAATTCGTTCGCCCACCATGACACAAATCAATCCTATAATAACGACTACGGAGCTCCATATATCGGTGCTAAAATGGAGCGCATCTGCCTCAAGGGCTTGACTTCGAAACTTATGGGCGACCCGGTAAAGGGCACGGGAACGGGAGATATCTACAACAATAGATGTCCCCATGACCAGGAATGACCAAACATTGACTTCCAGAGGGATTTGATGAAAGACAAGGCGACGAATCGCCTCGTACATGATCCAGACACAGGTCATCAATAGGAGGATGGTTTCAAAGAAGGCCGAGAGGTTCTCCACCTTGCCATGGCCATAATGATGGGTATGATCTGCAGGCCTTCCAGAAATTCGCACAGCAAAGAGAGTCATCAGGGCAGCCACGAGATCGAGACCGGAGTGCGCTGCTTCAGCCAGGATCCCCAAACTGGCGGTCGTCACACCGACGATGATCTTAAATGCAGTGAGTCCGACTGCGGCCAGAACAGAGGTCAGTGCAACGGATCGTTTTTCTTGTTCTCCATGTTGGGAGAGTTCAGAATTTACCATGTGCTTCAACTCATACCCAGTAAAGCATTTAAATATACAAAAATGTTGGCCCGATCCGTCTTTGAATGAAGTAGTTCCGGAGTATTTTTATTTCACTCACCGAGGATATGGACCAACAGGCCTCTTTCTCTCCTCCGGTTATCAAAATCAATGAAGACGATCTGTTGCCACGTTCCTAATGTCAATCTTCCCTTGATCAGGGGAATAGTGAGAGAGGGTTTCATCAGAGCGGCCCTCACATGAGAAAAGCCATTGCCATCGCCCCAACGTTTATCATGTTCATAAGGGATATTCGAGGGAATGATCTTTTCGATTGCTTTTTGTAGATCTCTGAGCACGCCTGATTCATATTCGATCGCAGTCACCGCCCCTGTCGATCCAGGGCAGAATACGGTGACCAAACCATTTTTTATTCCAGAGCGATCTATGACTGCATCCACATGATGAGTGATATCCAGGATATCACTGAACCCTTTTGTACTCAAGGAAATCGTTTCTGAATGTGTCATTTTCAATCCTTTCCCAATGGGGACTACAAAAAATCTATAGTTCAAAATGCCCTTTTGTCATTTTGCCTTTTGCAATTTGCATTTTTCAATTTGAATTGTATTATTTCTGTATCCTTTGAAGAACTTTCTTCCAGCTTTCTGTTTGGAGGAAACTCCCTGATACATTTTCTAAGAGTTTTAGAAATACGGAATAGGGCATGGCAAAAGTGAGGACATCCTTTTCAATCATAGGCCTCGCAGAAACATCAAACATTCCAAGAATGGCGCGGGGCTGTTCCTTTACAGCTTCCTTTAAAGGATAGGTGAGAATCGTTCCACACCCGGAACCAAATGGTGTATAAACAGCATCCGTGCGTTCCAGGGCATAGTTCATCAAGGTGAAAAGCCCCGAGAGGACATCCGGCGGAGCGAAGAAAGCAACGACCTCTGGCTCTATACCACTTTGAAATTGCTCAATGGGTTTGAAGACACAATAGGTCGCTGGTGCTCGTCTCGGTATCATTCTGGCGAAATATTCTCTGGCCCGTTCTGGGGTCTTGATATATCGTTCTCCCTCCATTTCACCCGGTATCCCGCAGGAGAGAAAATATTCGATATTAGGCCTTGGGGATTCAAAAAAACCCATGTAGTAAGCCCCTCCGGGGCATCCGAAATGAGCCTTATCGAAAAAGACCGTTTTCCCTTTTTTTCTTGCATTCTGAAGGAGCCCAATCATACATCCTGTGATTCCTTCCATCGGGGTGATCCCTTCGGGTTTATCGTTTGTGTAATAGATCCCCAAAGGAGATTCCTTTAAACCCAGAATTTCTCGAAATTGATTCAGCGATTCTTCAGGAAATAGACCCATCTTTATCTCCTTTCATTCCTGGCCGCATTCCGATGGATCGCCTTTCAATTTGGATAAGGCATGGGGAAGGGCTGGGAGGATCACACTGAGATTTTCTCTCACACTTTTTGGACTTCCTGGTAGATTCACAATCAAACTCGAACCACGAACTCCTACGATGGCCCTGGAGATCATAGCATGAGGGGTTTTTTTTAAACTTTCAGCTCTCATCGCTTCAGAAAATCCAGGGACTTCTTTTTCAATGACCTCGAGTGTTGCATCAGGCGTTACATCCCTGGGGCTCAAGCCTGTTCCTCCTGTTGTGAGGATGAGGTCTGCCTTCAATTGGTCCGCACTCTTTTTCAACGCATCAACGATCTTCTCTTTCTCATCCGGAATGATTTCATAATGAATGACTTCCGCGGGCAGTTCCCTCAGCATCTCCCGAATGAGAGGACCGCTCGAATCTTCCCGTTCGCCTTTTGAGCCTCGATCACTGATCGTCAGAATAACCACCTTAAACATTTTATCGTACCTCTAAAGGTTTATTGTGTTCATTGTGTTTCTTGAGTTTTTTGAGTTAACCACGCCACAAAGAACGATGACTTCACACTCACAAAGCCCGAAAACCCAACAAACCCCAAAAACCCAACAAACTCAATAAACCCAATAAACTCAACAAACCCAATTAACCAATAATAATTTCATCTCCCACCTTTACTTCTCCTTCGGTCACGACCTCGGCAAAGATCCCTTCTTTGGGCATCACACAATCACCTGCCTGGTAGTAAATGGCACAACGCTCATGGCACTCTTTCCCGATTTGAGTGACACGCAGAATGACGGAATTCCCAATGCGAATTTTTGTTCCGATGGGGAGGTGAACAAGATCGACACCTTCTGTCGTAACATTTTCTGCGAAATCGCCATAACCAACATTTAAACCCTTGGCCCTCATCTTTTCAATGGATTCGTTTGCCAATAGACTGACCTGGCGGTGCCAGGGACCTGCATGGGCATCACCCTTTAAACCGAAATCTTTCATGAAGAGCACAGGATTGAACATTCGTCTTCTTCGTTCCTTTATCTTCACTGATATTTACTGCGAGGACTTTTCCTTTTTGGACTGTTTCCATGAATTACTCCATTAAAAGGGTTCAAGCGCCTTGCGGCAGCGGGTCAAGGGTTCTAGTGTAATAATATTTCTTCCAGATTTCACTTGACCCCTGGGACCCTTGGCCCCTCGGACCCTTTTGTTCTGTTGCATCGAACTCCTAACTCCTCACTCCTTGCGCCTAACGGCGTAAGTTCCACTCTTTCCCCCTGTTTTTTTGACAAGGTGGATATTGGAGAGAACCATTCCCCGATCAATGGCCTTGCACATGTCGTAAATGGTCAGGCCAGCAGTGGCCACAGCTACGAACCCTTCCATCTCTACACCTGTCTGGGCTTTAATCCTGACTTTTGCCTCAATATCAATTCGGCTCTCTTTTTCAAAAGGATAGAAATTGACCTCCACATGGGAAAGATTGAGGGGATGGCACATGGGAATGATTTCCGATGTCTTTTTTGCTGCCATGATTCCAGCCACCTTGGCGACCGCAAAAACATCTCCCTTTGCAATCTTACCAGACAGGATGCTTTTAAAAGTCTTTGGATTCATGAAGACAGATCCTCGAACCACAGCCTCCCTGCAAGGTCTCTTTCTTTTTACTGACATCCACCATCTTTGCCCGGCCCTTTTTATCGAAATGGGTAAGTCTTGGCATAACGCCTCCATAAGACATGCAGATTGAGGCTAAGGTTTAGGTTAAGATGCGTCATAATGTTCAGCTAAATTATTAGTCCTGTTCTTTGCCTCGACCTCAACCTTAACGGCCTTACACCTTTGATTTCCTGTTATCCTCCAATCGCTGACATATTCCTCTGACATTTTTTAAACTGGTGTGTGTTGATACGATGTCTCTCCGGCTTTTTTTTAAGAGCCATGAGAAGTTGTTCCTTTAAATCACGATCAGACCCTCCATTTCTGAGGAGTTCTTTCACATCTATCTCCTCGTCAGAAAAGAGACAGGTTCTAATCTTTCCATCAGGGGTGAGTCGAAGTCGATTGCAATCGTCACAGAAATGACTGCTAACCGGACCGATCAATCCAATTTCTCCAAGAGCTCCTTCAATTCGAAATCTCTTAGCCGGGCCATCCCATCGATCCGAAGGGATAGGAATCAGTTTGCCCATATTTTCAAGGCGACTCTTGATCTGAGGAATAGTTAAAATATCACTTTCCTTCCATTCCTCCCCATTGCCAGAAGGCATATATTCGATATATCGGACGATGAGAGGGAGAGTGAGGGTTAATCGGGCAAAAGATTCGATTTCATCATCATTTAATCCCTGAATGGCGACCATATTGATTTTGATAGGGGAAAGTCCCACTCTTAATGACTCTTCTATCCCCGCCCATACCCTCTCAAAATCATCCTTTCGAGTAATTTGGCAGAACCTCTCTTTTTTGAGAGAGTCGAGACTGATATTGATCCTTTTTAAACCAGCGTTTTTGAGATCCTGAGCAAACTCTTTTAAAAGGATTCCATTCGTGGTGAGACTTAAATCTTTAATCTCTTTAATTTGAGACAGGCGGGAAATAAAATCCACGATCCCCTTTCTGACCAGCGGTTCTCCTCCCGTCAATCTGACCTTAGAAATTCCTTCCGTAGCAAAGACACGGACGATCCTCAATATCTCTTCGTAGGTGAGAATCTCTTCATGGGGGATGAGAGAAATTCCTCCCTCCGGCATGCAATAACGGCACCTTAAGTTGCATCGGTCCGTTATTGAGATTCGCAGGTAATTTATTTTTCGTCTAAAAGGGTCGAGCAGCATATCTTCCAATTTTCGATTTCGGATTGCAGAATGCGGAATTAAATCCGAAATCCCTGCCTGCGGTAGGCGGGCGCATTCCGAAATCCGAAATAAAAAAGCCGATACCCGTGTTTAAGGAATCGGCCTTTAAATTCTTCCATCTCCTTTCCAAACACGGGAGGCAAGTCCGTTTCCAGCCATGCCCTAACGGCCCATTTCCATTTCCCACAAAACAGAGATTTAGGAAAAGGGCTCGGAGATATAATTTAACTTATTTTTAATTGATTTGTTGAGAAAAGTCAAGCTGTAAGCCTATAAATTTTTAAATTTAAAAGGCTTTAAAAAAATGAATGGTTGAGGTAACCCCTCAGTCTTTGTTCAAACGTACAATGGTCCGATAGGGATGTCGGAAAAAATCTAATAGCGGAAACCTTAACGTTCCCTCCAAACCATAAAATCCCTTTGAAAAAACAAGGAATCATCGATGATAGCGATCGTGACCCTTACCGATAAAAATATTAGAAAATCCGCTTGATAAGATTTTTGATGACATTCCTGGCGGATCTGCTGATTTCCCCCCCCCCGTAACTGAGAGGTTACTGTTTAAGTTCATTTTACCTTGACAACTTTTTTTACCCTATATATGATTTGTAAGGATTGGGCCAAATTTCGTCGAGGGGGGTGATAAAAAGAAAGTTTGAAATAGTGAAAATGGTTAAGAAATAAATGTCACTAAAAAAAATGGAAAGGAGGAATTTTCCGATGAAGAGGTTAAAGCTTTTAAACATTACAGTGGTTATTTCATTGATCCTTTTGACCTTTAGTTTGGGTTTTGCATTTGATAAGGTAAAATTTGCTGTGATTTCCGATCCCCATATTTCTATTCCTCAACAAAAAGGTGTAACGGATGGGTATAAACTTGGTCTGAAGACAGTGATGCTTACGGAGAATGCCATTGCGGAAATTAACAAAATTCCTGATCTAAATTTTGTTCTTGTAGCTGGAGATTTAACACAGGATGCAGAGCCATGGAATATTGATGAATTAAGGAAGATTTTAGATGGACTGAAAGTCCCTTATTTTGTTACTTTAGGAAACCATGATTTGAGCCGGGTTCCTCATGAAAAGAAAGATCAGCCTATCACCTTGTCCAAGTATACGGTTGCGGGTGCTTTTATTGGCAAATCCGGAGGGATGGTTCCGGGGATGACCTACTATTCTCATGAAATCGCCAAAGATCTCGTTCTGATCACCCTCGATTCATCGCGAGCCCAAGTATTCGTGCCCGAGGCGGGTCTAAATGATTTTGGAGGAAGAATTGACCCAGGTCAGATGAAATGGCTCGAAAACACCCTGAAGGCAAACCAAAAAAAGACAGTTATCATTCTAACCCACCACAGCACAGTCCCTTGGTGTGAAGGGGATAAAACAAATCATAATGCATGGAGATGGTTCTGGATGGACAACGCTGAAGAAGTCAGGGCGTTGCTCAAGAAGTATGGTGTAAAACTTGTTTTTTCTGGGCACCGACACATATCAACCCGTTATCAGCAGGTTGATGACATCTATCATTTCATCCATCCTGCCCTTTCCACCTATCCGATGAGATATACCGTTTATGAAATGACTCCTAAGAATTTGAAGTTGGGAGGTGAAAGATGTTCCTGCTCCTCAGGAAGTATGGGATCTTGGCCAGAAAAAACTTCCTTGCCAGATAAATGGTGGAGGGGACCGGATCATCCAGATACTCCTGAAGGAAACCAAAAATATTTAGAGTTCTATGAGAGCCCTTGGACCATGAAAGGGGATATTGACATTTAAATGATCAGTTTATGGAGAGGAGGAATTGGAATGAAACGAATCATCGTTGTATTGACTGTTTTATTGATGGGGTTTTTATGTTTTGGAGGAATGTCATTTGGACAGGCGATTGAAAATGAGTTTTACCTCATCACCCCTGTCTCCAAAGATGTCCACGACCCGGCATTGAAGGCATTTGCCGAGTACGCCAAGAAAAAATGGAACATCGATTTGAAGACCAGTGCCATGCCTCAAGGAACTCCGGTGGCTTATGGGCAGATCTTGGAGTGGCGAGGCAAACCCAGGGCAGATGTCTTCTGGGGTGGCGAAGGAACACTTTTCGATAACTTGGCAGCAGAAGGTCTTCTGGAGCAAGTAACGGTTCCGCAAAAGATGTGGGATGAGATTCCAGCAACCATAGGGAAACCCATAGGCCTGCCTCTAAAAGACCCTAAGAAATTCTGGGTTGGAACTACCTTAGAGCCTTATGGACTAATCTACCAGCCGAAATTGTTACAGCGTTTAGGTGTCACTATCAAAGACTGGGATGACCTGCTCAACCCAAAGCTGAAGGGACAGATTGCTCAGTGTACTCCAGACCGTTCGAGCTCCAGCCATGCTTCCTATGAAGTGATCCTCGCCATGTATGGATGGGAGAAAGGATGGGAATGGTTGACAAAATTGGCAGCGAATACCGGAATTTTTACAGCCCGCTCCCGTGACGTTCCCAATGTGGTAGCTAAAGGGGAATTTGCGATTGGGTTTGCTGTACCCAGCTACATGGCTTTTGCCGAGGTTTTAGGGGGGTTTGATGTCATGTTTGTCTACCCCAAGAATGCTTATGTGACCCCCGAACCGATGGCTGTGCTGAAAGGAGCTCCCCATCCGAAAGCGGCTCATGCCTTCATTGAGTTTCTCTTAACTGAAGAGGGGCAGAAGCTTTTCGCAGGACTGGGTCTTTACCCCATTACCCCAAAATTTAAAGTTCAGGGGCCACCAGGGTCGAACCAGGAAAAGGCTGTCCAATTCACGGGAGGGATGAGGTCTTTCTTCGACATCCCAGTAGGAAATATCTACGACGACAAGGTTGCTGGACCGAAGAAGAGGATCGAGGAAGTGAATTCTTATTTCCGGAAGGAGATTGCTGAGAAACATAAAGATATTATCAAAGGGAAGTGAGATTCAATCATCTTTCATCATTGGGAAACCTCCTTGGGGGCATTGTCCTCGAGGAGTTTTCCCATGTAAAGATTACTTTTTCAAGTTAAATTTAAAGAACTGGTCAGACTTATGGAGATTCAATTAAAAGACATTGTCAAAAGATTTGGTACCCTGGAGGCAGTGAGTCACGTTTCACTGGAAATACATGACGGAGAACTTTTCACACTTCTCGGTCCTTCGGGTTGTGGGAAAACAACCATTCTTCGATTGATAGGGGGATTTCACAAGCCTGATCACGGTGAGATCTACTTTGACGGGAAGCCTGTAACCTCTATCCCGCCCTATGAGCGAAACATAGGGATGGTTTTCCAAAACTATGCCCTCTGGCCCCATATGACCATTTCGAACAATATCACATACGGCCTCAAGCTCAAAAAACTTCCCAAAGCTGAGATTGCCGATAAAGTCTTACATGTTCTGAAACTGGTCAACTTGACAGGGCTTGAAAATCGTTACCCCGGACAACTATCAGGAGGACAACAGCAACGGGTGGCTCTGGCCCGGGCGCTTGTTTTGAACCCAGATGTGCTTCTGTTGGATGAACCTCTAAGTAACCTGGATGCAAAGATTCGTATCCAAGTGCGTGCCGAGATACGAAAGCTTCAAAAGGAGCTTGGGATAACGACTATTTACGTCACTCATGACCAGGAAGAGGCCCTGACCCTTTCGGACAGGATTGCAGTGATCAATCTGGGTAAAATACTGCAGATTGGTCCACCCAGGGATCTCTATGAAAGGCCCCATAATCCCTTCGTTGCCGACTTTATTGGGATTAATAACTTGATCCCAGGAAATGTCCAGGAAATCAATGCCACTGAAAAGTGGGTGAGAGTGGAAACCAAGGCAGGGCCTTTACTTTGCACCAGCGATGAGCAGTATAAATCTGGAGACCGATGCATGATCAGTGTTCGACCAGAGACCGCATCGATTAGCCAGTCAGAAGATACTCAAAAAGAATTTAATTGTATTGCTGGAACCGTTAGTTTTGCCTCTTATATCGGGAATACGATCCGCTATGATGTCGAGATCAATAGTGAGATCATCTTCAAAGTGGATGTTCAGAACCCTTGGGGTTATCAACCTTTCTCCATAGGGGAGAAGGTATATGTCAGTTTTCCTATTAAGACCACTTTAGGGATTCCATTCGACATAGGGAGAGGGGGGAGGGGAAAATCGAAATGAGCCCTCCAGACGAATCAACTATTGCCCTTAGTCAACCCCGTTCTTGGGCTCGGGCGAATATTAGCGGATTGCTTGGCTATGCCGGGATCTGGGCCTTCTTTGGTATATTTCTAATCTATCCACTCATCCGCCTTTTCTACGATGCCTTCACAACCGATCAAGGTGTCTTCACACCGATGAACTTCTACGACTTTTTCACCGACTCCTTTTACCTGAAAACCTTGGTGAATTCCCTCCTCCTCGGAGTAGCGACCGTGATCACCACTTCGATCATTGGCATCACGATTGCGTTCCTCCTTCTACGCTATGAGTTTCCCGGAAGAAATCTTTTTTCTTACCTCACCATCATCCCAATGATCATGCCTCCCCTTGTCGGGGTCATGGGGTTTGTGTTCATCATGGGCCGGGCTGGGACAGTGAACGTGATCTTAATGGATTATTTGGGTTTATCCAAACCCATTAATTTTATGTATGGAATCCAGGGAGTTCTACTGGTTGAAACGCTTCACCTCTTTCCACTTATGACCCTGAGCATCGTTGATGCTCTGGGGAAGATCTCTCCCTCTCTCGATGAAGCAGCAGAGAGCGTGGGGTCGCGTGGCCTGCGGAAGTTCTGGGACATTACCTTTCCACTTACCACTCCGGGTTATGTCTCGGGCGCGCTTCTGGTCTTTATCTGGACTTTTGCCGACTTCGCCACTCCATTGGTAGTGGGTGTTGATAACCTCCTTGCCTCCCAGGCGTATCTCAACATCGTCCAGTTTGTGGACCGAAGGCTCTTCAAGATGGGAATTGTCATCTCGGCCATCATGGTCATACTGGCCATCATCTTTTTGATCATTGCCAAACAGTATGTGGCCATCAAGGATTATAGCTCACTATCTTATTCAAAGATTGAAAGAAAGAGATTATCACCCTGGGGAAGGGCAGGGGTGGTTGTTTTCCTGATAGTGGTTTTAATCTTCGCCTTCATTCCTTATTTAGGTATTGCTCTTGACTCCTTCGGTAAGGGGCTGGGCCCTCACACCCATTCCGGTAAAATACACCCTGCAATATTTTGAACGGGTCGCCATCGAGACTCCCAAATTTATCATTAACAGCCTGCTTTATTCAGGAATATCAGTGCTGATCTGCATTATGGTTGGGGTCCCTGTGGCGTGGGTGATGGCCCGGACCAAAGTCCCGGGGAGAGATCTCTTGGACTCTCTCACCACGCTGATCTTGGCGCTTCCAGGAACTGGAATTGGTATTGCCTACCTTCGGGCCTTCAGAGATCCACTGCCATTCATGAGCACAGCCTTGCTCGGAATATGGATTGTGATTCCCATTGTACTCGGGGTGAGAAGGCTTCCCTATACGGTAAGGGGAACTTTTGCTTCCCTTCTGATCGTCCACAGGTCTTTTGAAGAGGCCGCTGAAAGTGTAGGGGCTCCGAAAATGAAAACCTTTAAAGATGTTACCCTTCCATTGATCTGGAAGGGGGTCTTGGTTGGCTCTCTCTATTCCTTCATCCTTGCCCTCCAAGAGGCGTCGGCCACACTTCTCTTAGTGGTTCCGGGACATGAGATGATGACCGTGGGAATTTTTAATTTTTATATTGGAGGCTCCGTGAATGAAGCGGCAGCCCTGGGGTTTATTTTGATCATTCTCGGAGCGGTCTGTCTCTTTGCCATCAGCAAGGTTGCTGGGACCAAAATGGGAGGGGTGTTTGGATAATGTGGTTTGCCGTTGTTGTTATTTCCCTCGCTCTTTTCTTTGATTTTTCCAATGGTTTTCATGATGCAGCAAACGTCGTGGCAACGATTATTATCACCCGAGCTCTCTCGCCTAAAAAAGCCTTAATATTAGCATCGATTTGTGAATTTATCGGGCCCTTCCTTTTTGGGACGGCTGTTGCTCAAATGATCGGGAGAAATATCATCGACTTCTCCGCTTTCGATCCAGGGGCTGTTAATATTTCGATGCTTCTCATTATTGCTGCTCTCATCGGCGCTATAGTGTGGAACCTGATCACCTGGTTTTTTGGTCTTCCCTCGAGTTCTTCCCATGCATTGATCGGAGGGATGGTAGGGGCTGTGCTGGTCGCTTATGGTCCGGATAAAATTCTGTGGGGAGGCCTTCTTTATGTGGTTGGCTCTTTAGTCTTTTCTCCTCTATTGGGATTATTGGTGGGTTGGCTTTTTCTCAAAATAACTTTCCGCCTAACCCAGGATGCTACCCCTAAGATAAATTATTTCTTCAATCGAATGCAAATTCCTGCTTCGATTGCCCTTGCTTTGAGCCATGGTGCAAATGATGCACAGAAATCGATGGGCTTGATAGCGATGTCTCTTGTCATTCTTGGGCTCTCTCCCAGCTTTCATGTCCCCTGGTGGGTTGTGGCTAGCTGTGCTTCGGCGATTGCTCTTGGAACAGCCAGCGGAGGGTGGAAAATCATCAAGACCATGGGTTCAAAAATTTATCGCCTGAGGTCCGTTCATGCCTTCTGTGCCCAAACTTCATCAGCAACCGTCATCTTAGGAGCAGCATTGGTCGGAGGACCCGTCTCCACAACCCATGTCGTTTCTTCGAGTATCATGGGTGTAGGGGTGGGTCAGAGGATCTCAGCTGTTCGATGGGGAGTGGCCAAGAATATCATCCTGGCTTGGTTTATTACTATTCCCGCCTCAGCGGTGATGGCGGGGTTAAGTTTTTTTATAATCCGATGGTTGCTTTCATATGCCTAAGCCTTAGTTCCATTAAGAAAAGGGGGTAACAAGATGGATAAGATGAAGAAGCTGTCAGTAAGCCTTATTACCGTTATTATATTTATTCTTTCTTTTTCAGTTCTCTCCTTTGCAGCACAGGCAAAGAATATTATCCTGATGATCGGGGATGGGATGGGACCTGCCCATGTCCATATCGCATGGCTTTATACCACAAGACAGCTCGGGAAAAATCTTGTGATGACCGAAGTGATGGATAAGGGGCAAACCGCCTATATGGTCAATGATACAGCAGATAGCACTGTGACAGAATCCGCTGCAGCAGCCGTTCAGATGGCAACAGGAGTGAAGGTTCTCGCGAGGTCTGTTGGGATCGGACCGGATGGCAAAGTCCTAAAGACCATCCTCGAGATGGCTAAAGAAAAGGGAAAGGCAACCGGCCTGGTGACGACCTCTGGAATCACCGATGCAACTCCAGCCGGGTTTGTGGCTCATGTGGCGCATCGATCAGAAGAGGAGAAGATTGCGGACCAATTGGTTAAATCAGATGTGAACATTCTCTTTGGCGGGCGAAAAGAGTTCTTTCTTCCCCAGTCGGAAAAGGGAAAGAGAAAGGATGACCGAAACCTTCTCAATGAGGCCAGGGGAAATGGATATCTCGTGGTTGAAACGGCAGAAGAGATGAAGCAAGCCGATGGGAGGAAAATACTTGGGCTATTCAATCAGAGCAATATGCTCTTCGAAATTGACCGTATAGGGAGCACAGAACCGAGCCTTGCTGAAATGACGATCAAGGCCCTGGAAGTCCTCAGTAAGGAAGGGCAAGGTTTCTTTCTCATGGTAGAAGCGGGGAGAATCGACCATGCGGCTCACCATTACGATATCGGCGCTGTGATTTCTGATACCCTTGCCTTTGATGAGGCGATCAAGGTTGCGTACGATTTTCAGAATGCTAACCCGGACACTCTTCTCATCATCACAGCAGACCATGAAACTGGAGGCCTTGTTGTGCTTCCATATACTCCGGCAAGCAAAGAATACGAAGGGATCAATCTTGAGGCCATCTCCAAGATCAAGGGCTCTTATTTGAGAAGAAATAGAGAATTGGGGGATAATCCGTCCCCAGAGAAGATCAAGGAGGTCATGAAAAAACACTATGATATTGATTTAACAGAGGACCAGGTGAGGGTCATCCAGGAGAACCCCTCGAAGAAGCTTGATCCCAGGCATTTCTCTCAATATGGGAATGCAGCGATCGCATTTGTTTTGAGACTTCATCACCGAATTGGATGGGCGACAGATTCCCACACGGCAACTCCCCTTTTTCTCTGGGGAATTGGTCCGGGTTCTGAAAAGATAAAAGGGTGGAGACATAACACAGAAGTTTTCTTGATCATGAAAGAAGCTTATGGCTTCTGAAGGAAACTCCTAAGTATTACAAATGCGGTCGTTTTGAAGGCAAAGGTAACAAAGCTCTGCAAGTAACAACGATTATTAAAGTTTTTTCATCGTGGGTAGTGAACATAAAAGTACCGTGAAACTTTTTCGATATCCCAGCCCCCTCAACTTGAAGCAATTTTTTCACAGCTTCAGTGGGGGATTTGAGTCCCAATGGAGATTACATGTTCAAGGGTTTTATTTCGATTTAGATGGGACCGTTTATCTCAGCGATTCCCTTATCCCAGGAGCAGATAGGGTGATCCGCCTTCTACGAGAGAATGGGAAGAAGGTTGTCTTTCTTTCCAATAAACCCATCCAGACCCGGGAAGATTATGCTTCGAAACTGACCCGTCTCGGCATCCCGACGCAACCTGATGAGGTGATCAATTCCACCTTTGTCATGACACACTATCTTAAAAAGAATGCTCCCCATGCAAGGCTTTTTGTGGTGGGGGAGACTCCATTCGTTGAGGAGTTGAAAAGAGCCGGTTTTTCCATCACGGATGAGCCAAGAGAAATCGAATATGTGGTTGTGGCATTTGATCGGACATTTGATTACCGAAAACTCAACATTGCCTACCAGGCGATCAAACTTGGAGCCCATTTCATCGCCACCAATCCCGACCGAACCTGTCCAGTAGAGGGGGGAGAGATCCCTGATTGTGCTGGGATGATTGCCGCCATTGAGGCAGTGACGGAAAAGAAAGTGGAGGTCATTGTAGGTAAACCTTCCCCGATCATGATTCAAGCTGCTCTGGATGTGCTGGGATTAAAACCCGAAGACTGCATCCTCATTGGAGACCGCCTCGAGACAGATATTAAAATGGGGAGGGAATCCGGGATTGCCACAGGCATTGTCCTAACCGGAGTTACCGATGAAGAAACACTCAAAGGGGTAAAACATACTTCCAATCAACCTGACTTTGTCTTTCAAAGCATCGCCGACGTCGAAAACTTACTGATAGGGAGATGAGCTGAGGTTATCGGATTGACAACGAGATGGAAAGAATAGTTATAAAGAAGGGTAAAAACTCTACAACCGCATTATTAGGTGATGGACTTATATCTTGAGAACTGCTGAAAGCTTAAGATTTAATCCTGCAGACATTGTAAATCTGGCAACTTCTTCCTAACGGAATAATAATTGTTAAGATTTAAGGAAAGGCGTAGCAAGAGTGGACTTCTTCCCTTCTTCATCCCCAATTTTCTCTTTCCGGCGGATTTTGTTTAGAAGAGCAACCATCGCCATACAGAGACCGATAAAAACCCATGAGAGGTGGTATTCTCCCGTTACATCGATCAAGTATCCAAAGAGTGGGGGACCGATGACCACTCCCAGGTTTGAAAAGAGAAAAGAAATCCCCGTTCCGATTCCTGTCAATTCCTCTCCCGAAATTTCTCCAACCATCGTCAAATAGATTGCATTCCAGCCAACTCCGGTCAATCCAAAAAGTATCACCAGGAGATATAGCAACTCCTTTGAGGGAAAGGAACTCAGCAGGATGAAGGCTGCTGAAGTGAGGGAGGCTACGATTCCAATCAAGATGAGAACGGGTTTTCTTTTTTCTCCCAATAAATAGTCACTTAAGAGACTCCAACCAACCCTTGCGAAAGCACCCACGCCGAAGGCCAGACCCAAGAGAGCTCCGGATTGATGGATTGAAATATTTAGAATCCGGTTGGCATAGAGCATAAAGTATGTCGTAAAAGAGTACTGGGTCATCATCAAAAGAATTCCGGAAAGACAGATCAGTAAAAAATCCCTTCGTGAAATGAGATAAAGAATGCTTTTTTTTAGAAAAGGCATGCCAAACGAACCCCCAGAGGAGGCGTAGGTTTCTTTATAAAACATGAACACGAGAAGGGCCGAGAATAAAGAGGCAAACCCTGCGGCCCTGAAGGAAAATCTCCAGCTATTAAACTGGAGTGCAAGAGCGGGTAAAAGGATGGAAGCCAAAACACCACCGATATTGATCCCCGTCTGTTTGATTCCCATCGCTGTTGCCCTTCCTTTTGAAGAAAACCAGGTCATAATGGCTTTACTTGCAGGGGCTTGGATGCAGCCAATTCCTAATCCAAGGAGCATTAATACCAAAAAAGCACCCGTATAGGAATGAACCCAGGACATCGAAATAGAGGCGCCGCCCATCACAACGAGTCCTAAGCTCATCACCCATTTGACACCGATGAGATCACACAATACGCCTGCTGGAATTTGAGTGGCCATAGAGCCAATGGTAATGGCGCTGCAAAGGAATCCTATCTGAGCAGAACTCAGTCCTAATTCAGGTTGAATCAACGGGGCGAGAGTCCCCACCGTAAGGTAATTTAGAAAATAGACGATATGGGAGAACCACAGGATGGATAAGATGATCCATTGGTAAGCAGGGGTCAATCTGGGAGGGGTTTCATTGACAGTCAATTTTCTTAACACAGCATAGCTTCAAAAGGGTTGAAGGATCTTCTATTCTTTCAAGGTTGTGAACGACATGAATGATCTGGTCCATCTGACGATCAGATAAAAGGTCCTGAGCGAGGCTCCTGAACTTATAAGAGATTTCATCGAAGCTCATAGGATTTCTCGGATCTCCCTTCGGGGCAAGAACCCTTCTATCCAATTGGGCTCCATTTTTAAGTTTAATCACCACATGGGCTTCTGTCTCTTTCAGTGAATCCACACCCAGGGCTTTCATCTTTCTCATGAAGTCCCTGATACGATTATCTTTCAACTTCTCCCGGGTGAATTGACTCTCTTGGACCTCCCCTTCCGCAAGAGCCAAGGCAGCACAGAAATAGATGCTGAATTTTCCTTCCAGCCCATTCTTCGGGTCTGGGTTATCCGTAACCGTCATACAGAGAGGGGAGACTTCGAAGATCGATCTGTTCAACAGAATCCAGTTCGAAGTCCCCTTGCTCCCTCATCCAGATCAAACTATCAATGGCAGGGTGGATTAAGAGACAGGCGGCATAAGGTTTAAAGGAGTCCTTCAACACTTGGTATTCTCTTCCAAGCCCTTGGGTGATCCGATTTGGATCATATCCTCCGGAGAATATCTCTAAGAAATTCGATTTACCGTCCAAGATGTCTTCAGGAGCGCTAAATCCTCTTGAGGCTAACAGGGCTGATAACATTCCATCCATGGAGGCCTTTCCTGCATGAAAGGGCTTTCCCATCGTTCCGAAGACTCTTCTTAGCCCTCCTGCTTGTGTGGCGGCTAGTCCCATGGCACAGGCCATTTGCTTTGGATTTAGTCTCAGGAGTTTTCCAACCCCCGCCGCGGATCCAAATCGACCCAAAATTGACGTGGCATGCCATCCCATCTCATAGTAAGTTTTTCCAAGGGCAAGTCCAATTCGGGTCCCTACTTCAAAACCTACGACAAAGGCCGTAATTAAATCCCTCCCTCTCATTTTCTTATATTCTGCCATAGAGAGGAGGGCAGGGATTAAAGGGGAACTCGGATGACTTCGGCTCTCACTGTGGGCATCGTCATAGTCTAAGACGTGGGACATCATCCCGTTGAGGAGGGCTGCATTCAAGATACTTGTCTTAATCCCATAACCCAAAACGGTGGCCTGTTTTCTCCCTCCCATTTCCGTAATGAGATCCACGAGTATTCCAACGGAGGGGTCTTTCATCCCTCCGATGGTCACCCCAATCCAATCCAGAAAACATTTCTTGCTGGTTTCGATCACCTCTTCAGGAAAATCTTCCATCTGTGATTGCACGACAAATTTTGAGAGCGTTTCCGTTAAATTCATAGGGTCACCTAATCGTGGAATGAAACTCATAAAGGGCGAACCCTTAACCCATTTTACTGGGAAGCCAAAGCGCAACTTGAGGGAAAAAGCAGAGGAGAATGGTTGTTAAAATGATTGCAATCATTAAGATGCTCGTTCCCCGATAAACGGTCATCAAATCGACCTTTGCCGTCGAGCTGACGACAAAAGCGATCATGCCCACGGGAGGAAAGACAAGTCCCATTCCCACCATCATCATCGTCATCACGCCAAACCAGATTGGATCAAAGCCCAGCGAGGAGATCAGGGGGAAGACAATGGGGATGATAATCAGCATCAGCGGAAGTTCATCCATGAACATCGAGATGGCAAAGTAAGTTCCGATCACAAGCCACAATACAGTCCAGCGATTGAGGTTCAAACTCGTGATTGTGCCGACGATTCTTTGGGGTATTTGGCTCAGGGTCACAAAATGGCCAAAGATCATTGCCCCGACGATAATAAACAAGATCATGGTCGTGGTAACCAGTGTGTCTACCAAAGCATTTAAGATATCGGCCTTTGAAAGACGGCCCATAGCCACCCCAACCACGCCAGACGCTGCGGCTCCCACCGCGCCTACTTCGGTGGGGGTCGCCATTCCTGTGTAGAGGGCCACTAACACAAATAAGATGATCAGGAGGCTTGGCCAGATGGCCAGGAGACTCCTGAAGCGTTCATTCCAGGAAACTCCCTTCACTTTGGGAGCGCTCGATGGGCTAACCGTGACCCAGACTAAAATGCAGGCAATTAAAAATATGCCGAGAAGGATGCCTGGACCCACTCCAGCAATCAGCAGTTTTCCAATCGAGGTGTCGGTGGAGATGCCATAGACCACCATGGCAATACTTGGCGGGATGAGTATGTCGAGGACGGAGCCGACACCAATGGCCCCGGCGGCTAAAGTTTCAGAGTACCCAAAACGACGCATTTCCGGCATGGCGATTTTCGACATGGCAGAGGCTGAGGCTGTGCTCGCCCCTGACATGGCGCCGAAGATTCCGCAGGCAAAGACGGTGGCGATCCCTAAGCCGCCACGGATATTGGATAACCAGTTATGCATGGCCGTATATAAATCCCTGGCGAGGCCTCCCGATGAGGAGAAGTAGGCCATGAGAATGAACATGGGTATGGTGGTTAGGACGTATTCAGAACAGGTGATGTAAGGGGCCATGCCCACCGTACTCATCACTGTTTTCCAACTCCCCGTGATGAGTAATAATCCCAGCGTTCCTGCCCCAGCGAGTCCGAAAGCAATTGGGACACCCAATAGAAGCAGACCGACAAGGACTAAGAAGGGTAATCCAATCTCCAACGGTTACTTCCTTTTCTCTTTACTTCCGATACATTTTTTATCAGTGGAATCGTTTCATCATCCATGCCTATCGACGGGCAGGCATGTAATCAGAGGTCTGACTTTCTCAGAAATCTCCTATTCTATTTTTGGCCGGAACATTTCAAATAACTCCCGCATGATTTCGAGAATCAACAATATTCCTCCGATTGGGATCGGGATCATGAGAATAAACATGGGGGTACGGGTATAGGATTGAGTCACCTCTTTTATGAGATAAGCTTCAATGGTAGGGACCAGACTCGTCCAGGTGAGAAAAATGCAGAAAAGAAGCATAAAAAGATAGGTGCAGATTCTGATGGTCTTTCTTTTTCTCGATGAAAGTCTATTGATCACAAGATCGACACTGGTATGGCCTCCTTGCTGCAGGGTATAAGCGACCCCCAGAAATGTCCCCCACAGGGTAAAGATCACCGACATCTCTAAGGACCAAGTGGTGGGGGAATTGAAAATATAGCGCATCACCACCTCATATGTGGTAACTCCCATGACTATCAGGAAGAAGAGTGCTCCTCCAATCCCCGAGCCCTTGACCAACTTCCCCACGAACGAATGATACCCAGCGAACCCCTTCTTCATTTCTCAGCGATCCATTTATAGAAGGCCTCCCCTTCTTTACCTGTCCGATTCAGAAATTCTTTCTTCACTGGCTCCAACGTTTTCGCCCAGACCTTTCTATCCTCATCCGTCAAGATATAGACTTCCTGGGATTTTGAAAGAAATTTAACGGCCTCGTCGTCTTCCTTGTCTGCAAGTTGAATAGTGTGGTTTTCATAATCTTTACCCGCCTCCTGAAGAACCTTTTGAATCTCTCCGGGGAGGGCATTCCACACTTTGAGGTTGATCATCAAGGGCCAGACCGAATAGGTACTATAGGTGATCGTAGAATACTTGGTGACCTCATACCACTTCCTCTGAACAAAGCTTGTGGGACCGGAGGTGGATCCGTCCACTGTTCCTTTCTGGAGAGCGGTGAAAACCTCAGCAGAAGTCATAGCGACAGGAGAGCCACCCAGGGCCTTTACCGATTCAGCGGCGATGGGCTCATTAATCCTAATTTTCAAACCTTTAAAATCCTCGGGTCTCCTCAAAGGCTTCTTGATATTGATCACGCTGAAACTCTCACCATAGGCACCGAAACCCAAGGCCTTGACACCATTCTTTTCCATTTCCTCCCGAAGCTTCGCCCCTACTTTCCCTTCCCAGGTTTTCTGAACCTCTTTATAATCCTTTAATGTAAAGGGAATAGCAAAAAAATCCATCAATGGGATTGGACCCGTCCATGTTCCCTCATAAGTAATTCCCATATCAATCGCACCGGACATCACCGCCTTACGGAGGGAATCAGCCCTGTAAAGTTGACCTGCAGGGTAGATCTCAATTTTTACCTTACCGTTTGTTCTCTCCTCGACCATCTTGGCAAACCGATAGTCCGCTTTCGTTAAATGATGGGTGGCAGGAAGTTGCCCCGCATATCGCAAAAGGGTCTGCTGCCCCCAGGATGGATTTGAAAAGACAAACACTCCAATAAAAATCCCTAAAAGCCCAACCATGAAACTTTTCTTTACCATCTTTATCACTCCTTTCCTTGTTGGTTTTGAATAATTCACCTATGCTGGCTGGTTTCGCTGTTCCATTGCCGACCTTTACCCCGTTAGAAATAATGCTTCGCTGTTCTCCGGGCCAGATGCCGGCTGGGTCCGGAATCTTAACGGAGTTAAGCTTTCTAAAATATCCGGATGGGTCCTAATGCCCCGCTGGAATTTCTAACGGGGTCCCTTACTTTGCCTGTCCCTTAACTTTTATCAAATCTTATGATAGGTCGTCAACCTAAAAGATGGATCCATTCCCTTCTTTCGTTCTAATAATTGATGACCTTTGGATGTTTGATCTGCTCCAAGGGCAACTGAATTCTTTCGATCCGAAAGACCACGGGGCGGTGAGCATCCGGGCAGCAGAAATAGGTGATGTTGCTCAGGTAGTCACTTCTTTCAGCGGTGTCTCTGCAGAGGGCCTGGGTTGCTGGGGTAATGGCACTCAAAGCGAAAATGCAGACATTGTCACACTCTTCCGGGATGAGACGGGTTGGCCAAGTGGTAAAAGTTATTCGGTTGCCTACTTCGTAAAGAGGACATTTACTCTTTGGAAGGGCTTCCCCTCCCTCTATGGGGTTAGGTTCATTCACCTTAACAACCCGACAGACTACTTTGTACATTGTTTACCTCCTATATAAAGAAATAAAGTGGAATATATGAGTGGGGATCAAGTCTTGGAATATATGTTATTCCCAGCAACAGGTGACCCATGACGAGTTTCAGATGAGATCTTATTTTTTGCCTATCACGACACCACGATCTCATCCACATATTTAACCCAGTCATACCCATAGGCGTCTTCATAGACCAATCTCAAGGGAAAACCATGTTTCTGAGGAAGCGTTTCCCCATTCACGCGATAGGCTAAAAAGATCCTTTTTTGATCGATTGTCTTTAATGGAATTCTAACACCTTTTCCATGGGCTCCGTTGATATCGATATACTGAGCTTCTTTCTTAATCTGTGCTTCCTGAAGCAAACTCTTTAAATTGACTCCTGTCCAACGACCATTATTGGAAAAGAACCCAGGACAGATGAGAAGGACGATCTCAGTGAATGAGGGATACTTGAGGATTTGGTCATAACTCAACGAAAGAGGGCGCCCCACTTTCCCGTTAACCTTCAGTCGATATGTCTTTAGGTCAATCGCTACATCGGTTGGCCCCATGGTTCCGAATTGATCGAGAGGATCGATTTCGAGATTTCGACTGTCAATCTCCGCCGGATTCATATCCTTGAGCTGATCTTCTTAGAGAATCCTTTTGGAAGGAGTTGCTTCGCCTTGGCCCAAAGGCACTTGAAACAAATTTCCAGACCGAAAGGAGGATAAGCCAATGTACTATTTTTAAAAATTTTCTTCTCGTCCACATAACTCACCAAAAGAACGCATAGGGCATAGAGCATAGCGCAAAGAGTTAAATCTTTTACGCCATGCCCCATGCCCTTGCTTGTGTGTTTTCCCCGGTCTACATAATCTCATACTAAGACAACTTCTGTGGCAAAGAAAGAAAATTGTGAGTGTAGAATTTTATAGACAACAGAGATGAGAAGTGGTAAGGAAATAAAACAAGAAAAGCCGATTTTAAGCAAATCGGAGATTCGTCCATTATTTGTTAGGCATCCAGAGAATTATCCATGAGTAAATATATGGTGATCGAAACCTTCTTGCCAGGATGTAAGGGCAAAGTCTATGAACGATTCCTTCAGAAGGGCAGAATGCTCCCAGAAGGGTTGATATACATTGATAGTTGGTTAGAAAAAGATGGCGATAGGTGTTTTCAGTTAATGGAAACCCAAGATCCATCATTGTTTCAGCAGTGGATTAAACATTGGGATGATTTAGTAACATTTGAGTTCGCTGAAATCGTGGAAAATCCAGAGAAAGCCGCATACAGCGAGAAATGACTAAGATTAGACCGGCTCATACAAAGGAATTGGACGTGCTACATGGCATTGTAAAAGACGCTACTCAACACATGGATGAACAAGGAATTCCGCAATGGGATGAAATATACCCGAACAAGCTCATATTGAAGGACGATATTGAGAGGGAACAAATGCACGTCATAGAAGTGGAAGGACGGGTGGCCGGTTTAATTGTGATTAATGAGGAACAATCACCCGAGTATGCTGATGTTGCCTGGGAGTATTCCGGCCGAGTACTTGTAATCCACCGATTGACGATAGACCCGACTTACCAACGCCGTGGTCTGGCAATGCGCCTTATGGACTTCGCTGAAGAGATTGCTGTCACCGAGAGATACGACTGTATCCGTCTTGACGCCTTCAAATGTAACCCTGCAGCCTTCACTTTATACGAGAACCGTGCCTACAGAATGGCAGGGATCGTTCATTTCAGAAAAGGGGAATTCTATTGCTATGAAAAGGCGATCAGTGGTGGAAGTGGAAAAACAAATGGGGTGTTGTCTGCCCTTGACATTTGACAAATTAAAGATAAATTTAGCCTAACAAAAAAATCCAGCGGATGCGTTGCACGCCTCGTTGTTTTTAACCGTTGTGAAAGGAGACGACATGGAGTACTACACGCTGTTCTACTATGTGATCGACGACTATATTTCTCGAAGGACTCCATATCGCGGAGAACATCTGCGACTCGCCCAGGAGGCAAATCGCCGCGGTGAGCTCCTCATGGCTGGTGCATTGAGCGATCCGGTCGACCGAGCACTCCTTGTGTTCCGCGTGCCGGATCGCTCTATCGTCGAAGACTTCGCCCGAAGCGATCCCTATGTTATTAACGGGCTGGTGATTAAATGGGAGGTCCGGCCTTGGGCTGTTGTGATTGGTAGTGAACCGGCCGACGCTCCCGATAGGAGTGTTAAATGATCGCCCGTATCTGGTCGGCACAAACGACGCGCGCTCAAGCCCCTGTCTACGCTGATCACCTGAGAAGCCATGTCTTGCCGACAGTCAGAAAGGTGGATGGATATGCCGGTGCAATGCTCCTCGAACGGGAGACCTCGGACATGGTTGCGATCATCGTGATCACCCTGTGGCAGTCCCTCGATTCGATACGAGAATTTGCCGGAGGTGATCTTGAGGAAGCAGTTGTCGCTGATGAAGCCGCTTCTTTGCTGACCCAGTTCGACCAGCGTGTCCTGCACTATGAGATTGTGGTGGCTGATAACGTTTAGGCGACGATGCCATAAGGCTATCGAACTATTGGACTTGTGGGCGGACTTCCGGAATGACATTGCCGCCGGAAGGGAAAACCGCCACATCGGCCTGTCGGATTTTTCCGGAAATCTGTTGAATCGCATCCTGAATGGTGGAGGCGTAAGAGAACTTCATCATCTTCACCTGATCAGGTGAAAGGCCTTCCGTGACGTGAGCCACAGTAAATTTTTCGGCCAGTTCTTTAAAATAAACAACCTGCATGATGTAGGAGATCCCAAAGGATTTGAGATGGTCAGGTATCTCTCCCTGGATTAATCGACGATGGAAATCACTTGCGCTTTCCGAGCTTCCCATTTCTTTGATCAAAGGGAGGATTGGACCTGCCTCTTTCTGGGGAGCAACCCAGATGATGGCGCCTCCAGATCGTGTGCAAAATCCTGCCATGGTTAATGCTTTGGTCGCCTGAACCCCTACTTCTAAAGGAAAAGCGGAGATAATGGTCACATCAGCAAGTTTCGGGATAGGGACCAGATAGAGAGAGGTTGCATAATTGGAAGCTTCCCTGTGTTCTTCGACAGGATCCCCTGCAAAGGCCCGGATGACTTCTTTCTTTTCGTTAATGATGAAATCGAGTTTAAATGCCAGCCTTGATAGACGCCCGGCATCCACAATCTCCTCATAAAAAGAATTTCCGTCAAGGAAGTTCACTCGGCTATTATGATGGCGCATCCAGGTAAAATGGTGACTCGCCACAGATCGATAAGAACACACCCCTGGCATGACAATTTTGCATCCCCCTCCGAATCCTGCTACGGGATGGGGCATACATTCTCCCACACCGATGATCAAATCAGCAAATGCGACGCGTGGATTAAGCTCCACCAGCGCTCCCCGATGGGTTTTGCCGATGGTGACATTATCCGAGGCATGGGGGTCATGAGCAGAGATACACCCCTGTAAACGGGAGAAAACCTCTTCCCCCACCTTCTTTTTGAGTTGTTCCATCGTGGGAACAGGGTGAGTTCCGAGAGCACAGATTCCATTGATCCGATCGTCCGGGATGCCGGCGTGATTAAGCCGATTCAGAATCTCCGGCAGAGCTAAATGAACAGGGGTAGGCCGCTGAAGATCATCGAATAACAGAACGACCTCCATTCCTGGGCGCGCCAAATCTTCAATCTTGGGCGATCCAATGGGATGATCTAAGGCGCGTCTGATTTCTTGTATCGGGTCTGCTACTCCGGGGATAGAGGGCTTATCCTGACTCGAAATTAAACTCCAGCCTTTTGGAAGAGAGAACTCCTTCTTTTCATTCCCATAATTCACGTAATGGGCCATTTTGATATTTCCTTTCTCCCCCCTTACCCATCATTCCAAAGATCTTTTAAAAATGTTAACATTTCGCACAAAAAGATACAACCCGATCCACAGGGAGGGGGCGTCAATTTACCTTTTAACAAAGGGAATAAAAAAGCATGCGGAAGTGGTTATGGATGAGGAAAATTTGGGAAAGACCCGAAAAATCGGCTTGACAAAATAAAAAATGTTGGGGTACAGTACCCCTAATGCGCAGGTTGGTGATCAAGGATACGAAAACGATTCGCAGGAGGATCTACGAACATCTTCGCGAACAGCTCTTGAACGGAGAGAGAGCTCCATCTGAGCATTTGATCGAAGCAAAGATTGCCAAAGAAATTGGCACATCAAGAACACCAGTCAGAGAAGCCATGCATAGCCTCGAGTTGGAAGGACTCATCGAGTCAATACCGAGGGTGGGGTATGTCGTCAAGCCCATTAGCGAACAGGAAGTAGAAGAGATATGTGAGATCAGGATGGCCATCGAGGGGATAGCGGTTCGTTGGGCGATGGAAAAGGCCCACGATAAACTCGTTGAGGAACTAAGGAAAAACATCTCCATCGCAGAAGAAAAGCTTTCTGCAGGAAACGCTAAGGCATTTGTGGATCTCGATGCCCGATTCCATGAAATTATTGCCCGCCATAGCGGAAGCCAACGCCTCTTGGAATTAGCTCAGACCCTGAGGCGACACATGCTGCGATACAGAATTCAAAGTATTTATTCGGTCGATAATGTTTTAAGAGCTATTGAAGGACATAAGGGAATACAGAGGGCGATAAAAAAACAGAATTTGGAAGAGGTGAATAAAGCCATTCGGCACCATATGGAGCAATCTAAAAGGGATATTTTGAGATACGCCTTCAAAGAGATTCCTAAACCTAAACTTCAAAAATAATTCTAAATAGCCCCTCACCCTCCCCCTCTCCCCGCGGGGAGAGGGATGGGGTGAGGGGAGGGGTAATTAATGCTCGAGATCAAATTTAGAGGTCGTGGTGGACAGGGAGCAGTCATTGCTTCCGAAATTTTAGGAAGAGCATTTTTCCTGGAGGGGAAATACCCTCAATGTTTTTCCATCTTCGGGGGAGAACGCCGGGGCGCTCCCGTCTTTGGATTTTTAAGGGTGGATGATGAACCCATTCTTCTGAAATGCCAAATTAAGCATCCGGATCAGGTGATCATTTTTGATCTTTCTTTAGTAAATGAAAAAGAGATATCTCAAGAGCTCAAGCCGGGTGGGACGATCCTGATCAATACTCATAGGGAGGTTGACTCCTTTGGGGGACTGAGAGAATTCAAAATAGGTTTGATCGATGCCAGTCCGATTTCGAGACGTGTGGGATTGGGAGACACCTTCAATACGGCCATGTTAGGCGCCTATGTTCGTTTAACCCATTTGGTCAAGATGGAGACATTGCTCGAAGCAATGGGGAGGATGGTGCCTTCCAAAGTAGAAAAGAATATTGAAGCAGCCCATGAGGCTTATCAACAGGCGAAAATATATGAAGCAAAAGGAATCGATTGATAATGAGAAAGAATACCGAACCCTCATTCGAATTTGTCATTCCCATCTCTTATGGCAGTACCGAAGTGATAGAAACAGGGAAGTGGGGTTTTCAAAAGCCTCACACAACCTTTATGACCCCTCCCTGCCAAGAGGCATGCCCTGCAGGAATTAATATTCCCCAATTCCTTTACCTCACGAACGAGAAAAGAAAAGATGAAGCCCTCCTCACGATTCTCAGGGAAAACCCTTTGCCCGGGGTTTGCGGAAGGGTTTGTTCTCCATCCCTGCGAGGCAAACTGCAATCGGGCTCAATATGATGAATCCGTATCCATTCATGAGATGGAAAGATATGTGTCAGATGTCAGAGAATATGAGATTCAAGATATTCAACCCCTATCGAACAAGGATTCGAGAAAGGTGGCTGTCGTTGGAGCGGGTCCCGCAGGTCTTTCTTGCGCTTATTTTCTTTCTATCCTGGGTCACCAGGTCACTCTTTTAGAAGCAAAAAAAGAACCCGGTGGGGTGATGCGGTGGGGGATCCCAGAATACCGGCTTCCCAAATCGATATTGAGAAAGGAGATCCAACGGATATTAAAACTCCCTATCGAAATAAGGACAGGTGTCAGAGTAGGAAAGGATATTTCCTTTGATGAATTAAGCCAGTTCGAGGCTATTTTTTCTCTCCAGGAGCTGGGTTGAATGCTCCCCTTTCCATTGAAGGCGAAGGTTTAAAACGGGTCTGGAGAGGTGGAGATTTTCTCGAAGGAATCAATAGGAAGGATAAAATCAAATTGGGAAAAGAGGCCCTGGTCATCGGTGGAGGCAATACGGCCATGGATGTTCCTAGGTCTGCATTGCGTATTGGTTCCACGGTCACCGTTGCTTATCGCAGAACGAGAAATGAAATGCCTGCGATCAAGGATGAGATCGATGAAGCGGAAGAGGAAGGGATTCGATTGAATTTCTGATTCAACCTGTGAAGGTCAGTTTAAACAAAAAAGAAAAGATTGAGAATTACATTCCAGCGCATGAAACTGAGAGGATTCGATCAGACCCAGAGGCCTAAAGCTATTCCAATGAGAGGAGAATTTTTTACCTTAGAAACAGATCATCTCATTACCGCTGTCAAGACGTTAACCTTGCATAAATATCCCCCAAAGAACTCATTAAAGATAACCTTCTTGACGCAGGTTCCACTTCCAAAATATTTGCAGGCGGAGAT
>CAWFSX010000068.1:0-42330 GCA_963818595.1 uncultured delta proteobacterium | reverse complement strand
TGGATGAATATTGCTGATGCAGACGAAATGGGGAAGTAACACGCCATGGTCATCCACCAAAGGGAAATACCTCTGATGTTCCTTCATCGAATGAATGAGAATCTCTCGGGGGAGGGAGAGAAATTTACTGTCAAAGGTTCCGCACAAAGCAACCGGGTACTCCAACAGAAAATTAACCTCATTGAGGAGCTCTTCATCCTTAAGGATTCTTCCCGATACCTTGGCCCCTTCTCGAATCATCCCTTCTTCGATTCTTTTCTTCCGCTCCACAGGGTCAACGATGACAAAGGCTTCTCTGGTCTTTTGAAGATAGGATTGGACATCCTTAACTGGAATAGGGCCGGCATGCATGAATCGATGGCCATAGGTCCTATTCCCACTTTGGATATTTCCCACTTCAAAAGGAACCACTTCCCCCCCAAAGAGAGCCAATATCCAGTGGATTGGTCTGGCGAAACGAATGGAGACATCTCCCCATCTCATGGACTTCTGAAAGGGAATGGAAAGGATCCATTTAGGAAGGATGGGAGGAAAGGATCTCAAGGGTTGGCCTACCTGTCTCCTTCTTTACGGCAGAGACATACTCTCCTTTATCTGTTTGAACCAGCGTCAGGGATTCAACAGGAACTGATTGACTCTTGGCAAAACCCATGGCGGCCTTGGTGGGGTTTCCTTTTTCATCAAAGGCGGCTTGCTTCGAAGGACCTATCTTTTTCGTCTCCTCATCTCTCTGTTTTTCTGAGACAGATTCAATCACCAGGACAAGCCGCCTTGGAGTCCCGAGGGTCTTTATCCCGTTGAAGTCGATCCGGTTTGCCTCCAGTTCTTTTTTCGCGAGGACTTCCAAATCCATCAAAGCTTGCGGAATAAACCCAGCCGGAATCTCCTCCGTCCCAATCTCCAAAAGTAGTTCCTTCATACTTAGTCCTTTGTCGGTTGTCCGTAGTCAGTTGTCAATGGTGATGTTATTGACCATTGATAATTGGTCATTGGTCATTGTTCATTGGTCAATTGTCCGTAGACCTTGTTCATTTATCAGTCATTGATCATTGCTCATTGCTCATTGACCATTGATCATTGATTTTTTAAGAGGGGAAACCCCATCTCTTCTCTCTCGCTTGAGATACCCTTCTGCGCAGAGTCTTGCCAGAGTTCTTACTCTTAAGATGTACCCTACCCTCTCGGTCACGCTGATGGCACCCCGTGCATCGAGAAGGTTGAAGATATGAGAGGTCTTTAAACAGTAATCGTAGGCCGGAAGAACCAAGCCCTTTTCGGCCATTCTTTTCGCTTCTTCTTCAAACATTCCAAAAAGGCGGAAAAGCATTTCGACGTTTGCCTCCTCAAAATTATACCGTGAAAATTCAACCTCCCCTCGGTGATGGACATCTCCATATTTCACCCCCTTCGCCCATTCCAGATCGAAGACATTATCTACCCCTTGAAGGTACATGGCTATTCTTTCAATGCCATAGGTGATCTCTACGGGGATGGGGTTGAGTTCAATGCCACCCGCCTGCTGGAAATAGGTGAATTGGGTGATTTCCATTCCGTCCAACCAGACCTCCCAACCTAATCCCCATGCACCGAGCGTGGGAGATTCCCAATCATCCTCGACAAATCGAATATCATGGTCAAGGGGATCGATCCCGAAAGACTTTAAACTATTGAGGTAAATCTCCTGAATCTCCAGAGGAGACGGTTTCATGATGACCTGATACTGATAATAGTGCTGAAGCCGATTGGGATTCTCGCCGTATCGACCATCGGTGGGACGGCGAGAAGGCTCTACATACGCCACCCTCCATGGTTCAGGGCCTAAGGCTCTAAGAAAGGTAGCAGGGTGAAACGTCCCGGCCCCCACCTCTGTATCATAGGGTTGTTGAATCACACACCCCTGATCTGCCCAGAATCGCTCCAACGCAAAAATCAGTTCCTGGAAATTCATCTTTTCTCCTCTAACTTAAAAAGTCAGGTTTTTCAATATCATTCTACATGACCGGCTCAACATTCCTGCCTCCCGCAGGCCCTTCGGATTTCGATATCGACTGCTCATCTATATTCTAAAGTAGAGAACCATGTGAAATTTCCCTTAGTGCCTTCAACGACTTCAATTCTTTTCCCAACTGATATCGAATAAATTTAGGAAGAAGCTCCTGACTTTCGGATAAAGCTCGAGCGGTGAATCTCAATCTGTGAATCTTTTGAAGTTCCATCTGGGCGATTTTCTCTATTAATCTAGCCGTTCCCAATGAAAGCGGAATGAGATTATTCCACATCTTTGAACACCGATCACAGACCAACGCCCCCTTCTCAAGCGAGAAAAAGACAGTTGGAATTTCCTTCAAATCCCCCCAATCTTTCTTGCAGAGATTACATCTCCTCATATTAGGGCGATAACCGAAAAGGGAAAGCATCCGAATTTCGAATAGCCTCAATTGTTCTTCTTGAGATTCCATTTCTTCCAGGTTCGATAAAAAAGAAAGAAGAAGCTCGAAGGCCTCTCGATTCTCTTCCCGCTCCCCTGCCATCTCGTTCACCAATTCCAAATAATAGTTACCATAAAGAATCTTCTGAAGATCCTCCTTAATTTTTGGAAAGGAATGAAGGATGTCACAACTCTCAGCCCTTACCAATCCCATTCCTTCCTTATCAAAAAAATTAAGACGGAGATGAGAAAAGAGGCCCAGGGCGTTCTGAAATCGTTTCCTGCTCTTCCTCGCCCCCTTCGCAATTCCTTTCAGTTTACCAAAGTCTTGGGTGAAGAAGGTGATAATCTTATCGGACTCTCCGTAGTTCAAAGAACGAATCACAAAGGCATTTGTCGTGAAGAGAGGCATAAAAAAACCAAGTCAAATCCGAAATCCGAATATCGAAATCCTGATTCGTAAGGAGTAAAGGGGCATTCTTTGTGCTGCGGTGTTGCAGTGCTGCGGTTTTGGAGTTAACGGCAACACGACCAATAAACCCGCTTACGACTTGCAACTCACGTTCTCACGAATTGACGATTTCATGTTTCAAATCCGAGACACTCCCCAACGTATCCTGACCAAACTATTTTATTTTGGGTCCCTTTCCACCCGATGCAGGGGCAGAGGGTTCCTGCATCTTGATGACTTCTGTCCCGGCCGGAATAGTAAAATGGAAGAAGGAGCTGGCGAGACCTACATTGGTTTTGATGTCGATGAAACGGGTTCGAGTCACATTCCCCAATCCATCGAAGACATCGGTTTGAAGAATCGTATAGGCCTTTTTATCTACCGTTAAAGTCAACTTCGCCAAAGTGGCAAGAGGTTCCTTCGGACTCAACTCAATGATATAGTTATCCTCTTTTTGGGAAACAGATTCATTCAGATTAAGGATGTTGAAGTCCCGGCCAATATTCCCTTCTCCAGCTAAAAAAGCCAGGGGCGTTTTCTCTTGGAGGACTTTTGAGATATCGGATAAGAGAACCTGTTTCTCTTCGGGCTGATAGTACCAGAGGGTGTGACCATCCGAAATAAGTTTCTGGTTAGGAATGGTATAATCCCACCGCATCATCCCTTTCTTCTTAAAATAGACCTTTCCTTCTCCTCGGTTGGCTTGCCTCATCACCTTGCCAATATACTCCTGGATAAAATTGGCTTCGAAGTCATTCGTCTTTTCATATCGGGTTTGAATTTCGTTTAAAATGGCTTGACCGGTTGCGGAAAATGCAAGCGGAATCAAGGTCAGGGAAAATAGCATTAAGACAGAAAAGATCATTAGAAATATTTTTCTCATCTTCGTCAACCTTTCATTTTCAAATTTGAGAATTGATGGAATTAAGGATTTGAGATTAGAAATTCCATCGAATTCCTGAATCCCTGAATCCCTAAATTTCTTATTCAATTTTTTTAACCAGAACCTCTCTGGCCTTGATTCCATCGGAAGGGCCCACGACCCCTTCCTCCTCCATCTTTTCAACGATGCGGGCCGCTCGGTTGTAACCGATTCGAAATCGTCTTTGGATGAGGGAAATGGAGGCCTGTCCGGTCTCTGCGACAAAGGCCACTGCCTCATCGTATTTCTCATCGTATGCGTCTTCCTCTCCTCCTGCTGCCTCTTTTTCCTTCTTCACTTCAGCAAGGATGGATGGATCGAATGAAGGCTTTCCTTGTTTTTTCCAAAATTCGACAATCCGTTTGATCTCAGAGCTGGAGACGAAAGCGCCATGAAGTCGTGTCAGTTTCGAACTGCCGGGCGGCAAGAAAGAGCATATCTCCGGATCCCAGGAGATGTTCTGCACCAATGGTATCCAGAATGGTTCGGGAATCCACTTTTGAAGTAACCTGGAAAGAAATCCGTGCAGGAAAATTTGCCTTGATGATCCCTGTCAGGACATCGACGGAAGGCCGCTGGGTTGCCAGGATGAGATGAATGCCCACCGCCCGCGCCATCTGGGCGAGCCGCGTGATGGCCTCTTCCACTTCCCTCGATGAAATCATCATCAGGTCCGCCAGTTCATCAATCACCACCACAATATAAGGAACTTTCTCCATAGGCTCCATGGGCTTTTCTTCATTTCCCTCTAAGACATCCCCCTTTCGTTTATAGACCTTTCCCTTCTCCTTCAGTTCCTTCTCCATCCTCTGATGGTAATGCTCAATATTTCTCACCCCTTTTTCAGCTAAAACCGTATACCTCCGCTCCATCTCATCCACCAACCATTTGAGGGCCACGGCTGCCTTTTTCGGGTTGGTCACGACAGGAAGAAGCAAATGGGGGATACCTTCGTAATCGGAGAGCTCCAGCATCTTCGGGTCGATCATGAGAAACCGGACTTCTTCCGGAGTGGCCTTGAAGAGGATGCTGCAGATCATGGCATTGATCGAAACGCTTTTCCCTGAACCTGTTGATCCGGCGACCAGGAGGTGCGGCATTCTTCCAAGATCAACGACAAAGGGCTCTCCTGCGATATCCTTTCCCAGTCCAAAAGAGATTTTCGATTTGAAACCTCGAAAAGGATTGGAATCGATGATCTCTTTGAGATAGACAGTCTCTCTGTTGGTGTTGGGAACTTCAATGCCCACAACAGCTTTTCCAGGGATGGGGGCGACGATCCTAATGGACAGAGCGCTTAGGGCCAGCGCCAGGTCATCGGCTAAGTTGACAATTCGGCTGACTTTCACTCCAGGAGCGGGCTCAAACTCATAGACCGTGATCACAGGTCCGGGTCTGACCTCGACCACCTTCCCCTCCACGCCGTAATCCAAAAGTTTTTTCTCCAAGATACGGGAGTTCATGATCAAGCTATCCCGGTCAATCTTCTGTCTTTTGTCCACCTCGGCTTCCAGCAAAGAGATGGGGGGGAGTTGGAAGGCTTTAGAGGACTCTAAAAATTCAAACGCCTCCTGTATGACCACTTCCTCTTTCTTGGGAGGAGGTGACGGTTTTTCTACGACGACCGTGGGGGTGATCTCCCCCGCCTCTTTTTTCTCCTGTTTTTTCTTCACCAACTTCTTTTCCCTCTCCGCACCTTCTTTTCTGACCATTTTCAACGTACCGATTTTTATGATCAGTTTCTGGACAGCCCCTCCCAAATATTTGACTACAGAGACGAAGGAGATTCCCGTTCCTAAAATAAAAGAGAGGATTAAGACCATGGATAAGAGGATGGTCGCCCCTGGGCGATTAAAATAACGGACAAGATTTCTTGAAAAAATCTCACCGATAAACCCTCCCATTAAGAGATCCTGATGATAAATGCGGATGGGGCTCAACCATAAAGCAAAGAAGGAGGAAGTGGTGATAAGGATCACCGCCCAACCGGCTAACCTCAAAGACAAGTATTTCCACTCCCACCGGAAAATAAAACTGAAGGCAAAGACAACCAAAACCAAGGAAACCAAAAAGGAAGGGAATCCGAATCCTAGAAAGAGGAGGCCGGAGAGATAAGACCCTACAATCCCCATCCAATTATGAATCTCTTTCACCCTTGAGGAGGTGTAGGAAAAGAAAGAGGGGTCCATGGGGTGGTAGGAGACCAAACTCAAAAAAAGAAAAACCCCTGCAGCGATCAGAAGAATCCCTATGATCTCGTGCTTCAACTTTTCTTTGATGGAATCTTCTATCACGGTTTCTCCTCACTTCGCTTTTTAGAGATCAATTTAAAATTTTTAGAGATCGTTTCCCTGACCTTCTTCATCAAAGGCTCCCTGTCCTTCGAAGAACAATGGTGGGTCTCTATCGGATGATCCACGAACAACCGAATTTCTCCAGGAGTGGTGGTCAATTTATCCTTGGGCATGATATCTCGGCTTCCACTGATCGAAAGGGGAACGATAGGAACCTTTGACTTAATCGCCAGGGTAAATCCCCCTTTTTTAAAGGGCTGGATTGAACCATCCGGACTTCTTGAACCCTCAGGAAAGACGACCACTGACATTCCCTCTCGAATCTTCTGGGCCGCAACATTCATGGCTTCCACGGTTTTACGGGTCCCTTCTCGATCGATGCTGATATAACCTGCTGCCGCCATCACCCAACCGAAAAAGGGAATGGAAAAAAGCTCTTTCTTGGCCAACCATTTAAACCGATAAGGAAGATGACCCAGCAATGCAAAGATATCATAACTTCCCTGATGATTTGACATAAAGATATAAGGACCTTCCCCTTTCAGATTTTCCATCCCTTCTATCTTGACCTTCACCCGATTGGCCAGAAGGGCAACTTTTCCCCAGAGTCTTGCATAATGATGAATGACCCTCCCCTTTCGGTCAAAAGGATAAGTGATGAGGACAAAAGAGCCCAAAACCAATGTGGCGATGACAATAGATGACCAAACAAAAATCGTCCGGATCATGATTATTACCAAATCGAAATCAATATATCCTGGAATATCGCGATACAATTCGATAATTTTCAGATACCAAAATTGAAAACTTTTGCTTGGAACATTTGGATTTTGACATTCTACTTATTTCAACTTCAAACTTTCATGCTTCCAATTCCGAGCTCTATCCATTTAGATCCTCTTCTCTAGTTCCGTGAGGATGGCTCTCACTTCCTCTTTAATTTTTTCATCCATGTCAAAGGGGGATTTCCCCTCCCTGTCCGCTTGAATAACTTTAGGATTAAAACTCATATGGCCTAATACGGGGAAATCGGAAAGTTGTTCTTCGATGAGCCGCCTATCCTCCTCAGAGTTGACCTTGTTTCCAACGATCATCGTGTTTTTAATATTTAAATCCTCGCCCAATTTTTTAATCTGTTTTGCCGTATTCATGGCCCTCTGTCCTGGTTCCACGACAATAATGAGAGCATCCACATATCCTGTGCTTCCCCTCCCGAGATGTTCCAACCCCGCCTCCATATCAATGATGAGGGCCTCGTCCCGCTGAACTAGGACATAACGGATCAAATTTTTAAGTAAAACATTTTCAGGGCAGAAGCAGCCTCCTCCTCCCTGGGGAATGCATCCCAAAAGAAGAAGTCTGACGCCTTGATGGGTCACTCCCATCTCATCGGGAATGTCATCCACTTTGGGGTTGAGTTTAAACATGGAACCGAAGCTCCCTTTTTTTGAACCAGTTCTCTCCTCAATCATAGAGGTCATTGAGGCGATGGGTGTGAGTTTCGCAAGAGCTTCATTAGGAAGTCCAATGGCCGAGGCTAAATTGGAATCGGGATCAGCATCAATTGCAAGGACCTTTCGGCCCCGACTTGCCAAAATTCTTGCCATGACTCCTGCCAGTGTCGTCTTCCCAACCCCACCTTTGCCTGAAATAGCGATCTTCATTTTATCCTCCGGTACTTATCATAATCAAAAAATGATCAAATGTCTAATATGATGGGTGTCTCAACGTAACCGCTCAGAAGCTGTGAAAAAATTGGGATGAGAGGGCGGGCAAGAATATCTCCAAAATTTTACAATTGCGGTCTTTTAGAAGGCAAAGGTTACAAGGCTTTTATAGATCATGAATATCATTAAAGCTTATCATGGTGGACAGGTAACGCTATAAGGTAACGCTGTAAAATTTTTTCGATACCCTTGCCCACTCTCTCCATTTGAAGGAATTTTTCCACAGCTTCTCAGTCTTTGCTCGAAGGTACCATGATCCGATAGGGATGTCTCAAAAAATCTTATAGCGGTAGCCTTTACTTGCCCCTCGAAACATCAATATACCTTGGAAAGAACAAGGAATCACTGATGATAGTGATCGTCACCCTTACCAATAAAAATATTATAAAATCCGCTTGATAAGATTTTTGATGACATTCCTGGCGGATCTGCTGATTTTATACCTCGTAAGGATTACGTTTTACCCCTTCTCCTAAGCCTAAATACAATTTGACAAAGGTATGTTGATCATCAATAATTGTATCCTTAAACAAAATTGCCATGGAGCTCAATAAAAAGGCGCTGACTATTCTCAGCGCTGCCCATCTCGTCACGGATATCAACCAGGGAGCCCTGCCTGCTCTGCTTCCTTTTTCAAAGAAGCCCTCAACCTTTCTTACACAACGGCGGGTGTCATTCTCTTATTCGGCAACTTGACTTCCTCCGTCATTCAACCTGCATTCGGGTATCTATCGGACAGGCGCCCCTTCGGATGGTTCCTTCCCATAGCTCCTTTCTTCGCCTGCCTGGGATTGTCCGCCACTGGACTCATCTCCAATTTCCCTCTTCTTATCCTTTCTGTCATGGTCAGTGGCTTTGGAGTCGCCAGTTTCCATCCGGAAGGTTTCAAAACCGCTTACTTTTTTACTGGAGAAAAAAAGGCGACCGGCATGTCTATCTTTGCCGTTGGAGGAAATTTTGGGCTTGCCATAGGACCGATCTTTGTGCTCACACTCGTAACTTCTTTTGGACTGAAGGGCACCTTGGGCATGATCGTTCCAGGAATTCTGATGGCGATCATCTTGCTTCTTTCACTTTCATGGCTTTCCGCTCCGGTCCATTCTGCTTATGTACAAAGAGAAAAGGAGACAAAACAGCCTCTTTCAAAATCACAGATTAAATCTCTCTCTCTTCTGATCGCCACCGTCATCATGAGATCCTGGACCCAATTCGGGCTGGTCACCTATATTCCCTTTTATTACATCGACTATTTAAAAGGGAATCCTCTCTATGCAGGAAAACTGATTTCAACTCTGATGATGGCGGGTGTTCTGGGTACACTCATCGGTGCTCCATTGGCTGATAGATGGGGACATAAACAATTCGTTTCGTTCACGTTGATTTTAGTTTCACCACTACTATTCATTTTTCATTATACCGAAGGACTCATTGCTTTCGTTGCTCTTGGGGCTGCAGGGATGGTGTTGATCGCCACCTTCTCCGTTACCGTTGTCATGGCCCAGACCATTCTTCCGCGTCATCTGGGAATGGCCTCTGGTTTAATGGTCGGTTTTGCCATTGGAACGGGAGGGATAGGAGTAACCCTTCTTGGGATGATTGCAGATATGGGCGGGGTGCCCCTGGCGATGAAAACGATTTTTATTTTGCCACTGATTGGTTTCGGGCTCAGTTTGTTATTGAAGTATCCTCCTGCAAAATAAAATGCACTGAGCCCTTAACCTGAGTGCCGCAGGCCCCCTGCCTACCGGCAGGCAGGCGGTCCCGGCCGAGGGTGGGGAAGTCACTCTGCGCATCGCGTGGGAGATGAGGCTAAATTAGCATTTCATAAAACTACGATTGGTGAGAAAAATGAGGAACAACATCTTGGTGACCGGTGGAGCAGGGTTTATTGGTTCACATCTTTGTGAACGTTTTTTAAACGATGGGGTCAGAGTGATTTGTCTCGACAATTTTGATAACTTTTATGATCCCAATATAAAAATCAAAAATGTGGAGGGAATGGCTAAGAAATTTCCAAACCAGTTTGAACTCGTCACAGGGGATATTCGAAACCCTGATCATCTTAAAGGGATCTTTCAAAAAAATCAGGTCGATTCCGTTGTCCACCTGGCTGCCAGGGCTGGGGTAAGGCCCTCCATTGACGAACCTCTCCTCTATCAGGATGTGAATATCCGTGGGACGATTGTGCTTTTGGAAGCCTGTAAGGCAACTGAAATTAAAAACTTTGTCTTTGCCTCTTCTTCCTCGGTCTATGGAGAAAATCAAAGGGTTCCGTTCACGGAAGAGGACCTCGATATCCAACCCATCTCCCCCTATGGAGCCACCAAACGAGCCGGAGAACTCCTCTGTTATTCTTATCATCATCTTTATGGAATGAATATCGCTTGCCTTCGGATCTTCACAGCCTATGGTCCAAGACAGAGGCCAGAGATGGCGATCCATAAATTCACTCGTCTGATTGATCAGGGTGAAAAAATACCGATCTATGGGGATGGCTCTTCCCGAAGAGATTACACTTATATCGATGACTTAATTGAAGGGATTCTCGGTGTCATTCGTCACCATAGAGGATTCGAAGTCTATAATCTCGGAGAATCCCAAACCACTTCATTGATTGAACTGATCAAGCTCATTGAGGGAGCTTTTGGGAAAAAAGCGAATATCGAAATGTTGACAACTCAACCTGGGGATGTCTCCATCACTTATGCGGATATCACCAAGGCAACGAGGGTCCTGGGATATCAGCCCAAGGTGAAGATGGAGGAAGGGATTAGACGATTTGTGGAATGGTATAAAGAGAACAGATAAATCTCAGGCGGGGATTATCACGATAACTTCTAGTTGAAGACGCCACCTAATGTTCACTCAGAGTTAGCTTTGAAAATTAACGATTACGAGTAAAAATGTGCAAGATTAAATAATGCAGGATTTTGTTACAATCGCTCACTTCACCCCCGCCTTACGCATGCCATCCAGATAGTGGGCTATCGCTCGCGGCGTGTAGGGGACGTGCTCCTCGAGCCAGGCCATCGAGATGTTCGGTTGTAGTTCGCGCACCCGCGCCATCGCCGCGTGTAGCTCCTCCGTCCTCCCCGCCTGCGCGAGGCTCGCGCACAGGATCCGGTGGCCGGGGATGAAGCCCGGTCGTTGCTGTATCGACTTCCTGCCCCATTCGACGGCTTCGTCGAACCGCCGCGCGAAATAGTGGGCCGCGCACATCCCAGCATAGAAGAACGCGATCAGGGGATCGTGCGGGCTCATTCGAAAAGCTTGCTGGAAGTACTCTGTAGCCTCCTCGTGTCTGCCGTCAAACACGACGGCCCAGCCTAAGTAACCGTAGGCCGCCGCAAAATTGGGGTTCAGGTCCAGGGCGCGCTGGAACTCGCGCACCGCATCGTCGGTCTTCCGCGCGGTGAAGGCGAGATACCCGAGCGCAAAATGCGCCCACGGGTCGTTGTCGTCCAACTCGGCCGCCCGATGCGCCAGATCGGCCGCGAGTCGGTAGGGTTTGCCCGCCGGTGCCCAGCCGACAAGATCCGAGACCAGCAGCGCGAAGGACAGCATGCTTTGCGCCGGGGCATAATTGGGATAACGCTGCACCGCCAGTCGGAGCATGTCAATGGCCGCCTCGCTCTCGGCCGCCGTCATCCGCCAGAAGTGCGCCACGGCCCGCATCACCAGGTCCCATGCATCGAGATCCTCGGGAGAGCGGCCTTGGAAGTGCACGCCCTCGGCCTCCACGAGCTTTGGTTCGATTGCCGCTGTCACGCTCTGCGTGATCTCGTCCTGCAGTGCGAAGATGTCAGTGAGCTCGCGATCGTAGCGCTCGGCCCAGAGGTGGGCCCCGGTCGTGGCGTTGATCAGCTGCGCCGTAATCCGCACCCGGTTGCCGAACTTGCGGATGCTGCCCTCGAGGACGTATCGCACGCCCAGCTCGCGGCCAATTTGCTTCACATCGACCGCCTTCCCCTTGTAGGTGAATGTCGAGTTGCGCGCGATGACGAAGAACCAGTGCAGCCGCGACAGCGCGGTGATGATGTCCTCGGTGATGCCATCGCTGAAGTACTCCTGCTCGGGATCTCCACTCATGTTGATGAACGGAAGGACGGCGATGGAGGGCTTCTCCGCCGTCATGAAGGTGTGCTACCGGGGTCGGGATCGCAACGCGATAGACCCGCACCGGCCGAGCGATGTTCTTTACAGTCTGCTCTCCAAGATATTCGAAACCCAAACCAAGTTTTTTCTCAACCTGATCAAAAGTTGTCCCAGAGATACAAATACCTCCTCCCTCTGCGAGACTCTGGACTCGAGCCGCAATATTGACGCCATCTCCGTAAATATTATCACCCTCCTGAATCACATCACCCAAATTGATTCCTATGCGAAACTCCATCCTTCGGTTCTCTGGCAACTCACCATTTCGAGTCTTGAGTTCCTTCTGAATCTCCACTGCACCCTGGATCGCATTCACTACGCTACCAAACTCGGCCAGCAGACTATCCCCCGAAATATCTACGACGCGACCATTAAAATGTTGAATGAGGTTTCTCATCACATCCCGATAAGCGGACAAGTTCTTAAGGGTTGTAACCTCATCCTCACCCATGAGGCGGCTGTATCCCTTGACATCTGCACTCAGGATGGCAGCGAGTTTGCGTTTAACTTCTTGGGTGGTCATGGAATCCCCCAAAGGTTAATCGTGAGGTTGGTTTAAACCTCTATGGTTTGATAAGAGTCTACTAATTTTAAATGAAAACTTCAACAAGAATTATTTCTCAGGCTTTGTTATCCAATATGTGACTTTGTTTTATCGATTACTACTTAAAATGTTGTATAGTGGGACAAAAACGCAAAAACAATATTAAAGTACTTAATACCATATTTGACATTGTCTGCCAGGTGGGGTATTAACTACAACAAATTTAAATCTAAGATATTTCAATCCCTGACTGGCCCTGCCTGCGATGGGCAGGGTAGACAGTTTTTATCTGCAATTTGGAATGTTTTTCATTTACCCCGTTAGAAAGCCCCGCTGCTTGCAGCAGGATTGAAAACTATTCCTTTTTCAGCAAACACGGGGTTTAAAGCCCCGTGTGAGCCTTCCCGTTAGAAAGTAGAAGACTTTCTAACGGGGTTTACCTCTTTTTCTTTTTCTTCTGATTCCTCTTATAAATAATTCTTAATCCTTCCAGGGTTAAAAATTCATTGACCTCTTCAATCGTTTCTGATTCGTCAGCGATGAGACCTGCCAGTCCCCCTGTGGCAATCACCTTGGGATTCGATCTCACCTCTTTCTTCATTCTTCTAACGATCTCATCCACTAATCCGACATATCCAAAAAAGATCCCAGACTGCATGCTATGAACAGTATTCTTCCCGATAACCTGTTTCGGTTTTACGATCTCCACTCGGGGCAGCTTGGAAGTCCTCTGGAACAGTGCCTCTGCTGAAATCCCAATTCCCGGTGCGATGGCCCCACCCATATATTCACCTCTGGCGGAAACATAATCAAAGGTCGTCGCCGTTCCAAAGTCCACCACAATCAAACTCTTCTTATATCGGTTGTAGGCGGCCACGGCATTGACGATCCGGTCTGCTCCCACTTCTGCACGACTCTCATAGGCGATGACCATTCCTGTATCGATATCTGGTCCGACGATCAGAGGTTTGACATGAAAATATTTTTCTGCCATTCCCTGTAACATATCCAAAACCGGAGGGACCACCGATGAGATGATCAATCCTTCAAAATCTCCTATATTGAGCTGATCAAATTGGAAGAGATCCCGAAACATGATTCCCCATTCATCAGCCGTTTTTCCCTTCTCTGTCGCAATCCGCCAGTGATCGACCAAGACCTCCTCATCATAAACCCCCAAGACTGTATTCGTATTCCCCACATCGATGACGAGCAGCATATTACCTCCCCTCACTGAGTTATTGAGTTAATAAGTTATTGGGTTATTGTGTTTAAACATCTTAGCTTCATATGGTCTTCTGTTTCAAATCTATGGCCAAATGAATAACCTCAACTCTTAACTCTTCACTCCTAACTCTTAACTTTCCCTTTGTATTCAATATCTCCTGCTACAATTCTTTTTCGTCTCCCATCTGTCGTTTCCAAAATCAAGGCTCCATCTGAGTCCACATCGATCGCTGTGCCAACGATGGCTTCACCAAAGGAAGTGACCTTGACCCGTCTTCCCTTGATGTGAGCCCGATCTCTCCAAGCCTTCAGAATAACAGCGCTGCCTTCCCTTAAAAAAATTGCATACCACCTTTCCAATTCAAGCAAAAGAAATTGAAGAAAAACCTTTCTCGAGACCGGGCGTCCCATCTCTATCTTTAACGAGGTGGCGGCAGCCCGAATATCTTTTGGAAACATCTTCTCGTCCATATTGAGGTTAGCACCAATCCCGAGGATCACAAAATGAATTCGGTCCATTTCCGAATGGATCTCATTGAGGAGTCCGGCTAACTTACGATCTCGGAGGAGAATATCGTTGGGCCATTTGATCAATGGAAAGAGTCCAGAAAACTTCTGGATGGCATCTGCCGTAGCGACGGCTGCCATGAGGGTGATGAGGGAGGCCTGATGAGGTGAAATTTTCGGTCTTAAGATGACAGACAGATAGAGATTTAAAAAAGGGGGAGAGAACCAATGCCTTCCCAGCCTTCCCCTCCCTTTTTCTTGGGATTCAGCGATCACCACCTCTCCTTCCTCGGCCCCATTGAGGGCCAATTGATAGGCTTTCGAATTTGTGGAATCAAGACTATGGAAATGGTGGATCTTTTTCCCTACCCATTTTGTCTTCAGAATGGGTTTGATTTCCAAAGGAGTGAGAAGATCTGGTGATTGAATCAAACGGTACCCTGATCGTGTCGAAGCTTCAATCTCATAGCCCAGGTTCCTGAGATGGTTGATTCTCTTCCAAACGGCCGTTCGGCTTACCTTCAACCGATGGCTGATCTCCTCACCGGAAAGAAAAGCTGAAGGGGATTCTCTAAGGAGTTGAAGAATCTCATCATCCATCATAGCATAGGCATCTTTTGGTGAAAATTGTCTTTGGGTTACCGCTACGAAGCCCGTTTCGGTTATTGGTTAAGGTTACGTGCAAAGAATTAAGAGACGATAAACGTAGCCTTTTATTAACGATACGGGCATCCTTACTGTTACCGTTAAACGAAATATTTATTTTCTAACTGATCTTTTTGTCATAATGGGAAAATTGCATGGAGAAAGTTCCTCTTCCCTGGGTAAGGGATCTTAAATCTGTTGAATAACCAAACATTCGGGTCAAGGGGGAGATGGCTCTGATCATCGTAACCCTCCCCTTTGGGGTGATGGCTTCGACAGAACTCTTCCTTGCCTTTAAATCCCCTACCACTTCGCCCATGAACTCTTCAGGAATGATGATATTGACCTCCATCATCGGTTCCATGAGAACGGGTTTGGCCTTACGGCAACCTTCCCGCAATGCATTCGAGGAAGCTATCTTGAGAGCAAGCATGGATGGATGATCTTTATCAATATTGGCTTTTAGCAAGGTTACTCGGAGATCTGTCATGGGATAGCCCAATACTACTCCTACCGTTGAAGATTCTTTAATCCCTTCTCCAACAGAGAGAAGCTCTTCGGCAGGCAGGGTTCCCTCTGGGAGTTCAGAATGAAACTCGATCCCCTTTCCCCGTCCATTGGGCGAAATACGCAAAAAGACCTCTGCAAAATGTTTGACCTCTTCCATCTCTTTCATGAACTTAGCTGAGGCCTCGACCTCTTTTTCGATTGTCTCTCGATAGACCACCTGAGGCCTCCCCACATTCACTTTCAGATGATATTCCGTCAGGAGGCGGTTAACCAACACATCGAGATGCAATTCACCCATCCCGGAGATAATGGTCTGACCCGTATCTTCATCTAAATTGACATGGAAGGTAGGATCTTCTTCACTCAATTTCTCAAGAGATTCAGTCAGTTTCTCTTGATCCCGGCTTGTCCTCGGCTCTACGGCCACGGACATCACCGGTTTATAAAAATCGATGGGCTCAAGGAGTATGGGACGCCCCCGATCACAAAGGCTGTCTCCTGTCGTGGTCTCCTTCAATCCCATGACCGCCACAATCTCTCCTGTCTTCGCCTCTTCCACCCGAATTCGCTGGTGGGCATGCATCTGAAAGATTCTCGAGATCTTCTCTCCCTTCTTCAAACGCGGATTATAAACCTCTGTCCCCACTTTGAGCACCCCAGAATAAATCCTGAGATAGACTAATTTCCTACCTTCATCCATCATCACTTTGAAGGCTAAGGCGGTGAATGATTCTTCATCCTTAGCCATCCTGACATCCCTTTCTCCTGTCACAGGGTTCGTCCCTTCCACCGCCGGGATATCGAGTGGAGAAGGAAGATAGTCTACAATGGCATCGATAAGGGGCTGAATCCCCTGGTTTCTTAGTGCAGCGCCACAGAGGACAGGAACTGTTTTCATCGAGAGGGTGGCCTTTCTCAGAGCGACTTTCATTTCAGATTCTGAAATCTCTTCTCCATTAAGATATTTCTCCATCAGATGTTCGTCTAACTCGGCGATGGATTCAACCAGCTTTGAACGATAAAGGGAAGCCTCTTGTTCCATTTCTTTGGGAATTGAGACCTCTTTGAATTCAACCCCCAAGCTATGTTCATCCCAGACAATTCCTTTGGACCGGATGAGATCGATCACTCCAATAAACCGATCCTCCACACCAATGGGAATCTGAGTGATCAGAGGATTGGTTCCCAGCCGCTCCACCATCATCTTCACCGTTCCAAAGAAATTCGATCCGATTCGATCCATCTTATTGACGAAGGCCAATTTCGGAACCCGATATTTGTCCGCTTGATGCCACACGGTCTCGGACTGGGGCTCCACTCCTTCCACCGCACTGAAAATCGCTATAGTCCCATCTAAAACCCGGAGCGAGCGTTCCACCTCAATGGTAAAATCCACATGCCCGGGGGTATCAATGATGTGAAGGATACTTCCCTTCCATTCAACCGCCGTCACGGCAGAGGTGATGGTAATTCCCCTTTCCTGTTCCTGTTGCATCCAATCCATAGTGGCCGTGCCATCATCCACCTCCCCCAAGCGATATGTCTTCTTTGTATAGAAGAGCACCCGTTCGGTGACAGTTGTCTTTCCCGCGTCAATGTGAGCCATAAATCCAATATTTCTGGTCCGGGCAAGCCTTTTCTCTCCAGCCATTTCCTTTTCTCAATTTTTGATCGAAAATATATCTTCGCAATATTAAAGAGATTTTACTGAAAAGTCAAATTCCCCCTTGACAATTCCGGCGCTTTATGTTTTATATACCGAAAGAGGAATGAAAATGTTTAACTTTTATTTTTTCTACTTTTATTTTGGTAAATGTCACCCATAAATCCTATCCCAATCAGCGGGGTGGGAAGCCATGGGTGATTAATAAAGCCCCATGGCTTTTTCATTTTTAAATGCCATAGGGGCAACCTTATGGCTTTTTTATTTTTAATATAACGAACCAGGCTGGAAAATTAAGAAAGGAGATTCCAGACATGGCCATTTCAAAGAAAGTGAAGAATGCATTGAACGGTGCCTCCTGGGTGAGGCGGATGTTCGAAGAAGGGGAGGAATTAAAACGAACTTGTGGTGAGGAAAATGTCTTTGACTTCTCCCTCGGGAACCCCAATCTCGAGCCTCCCGCATCCCTGAAGAAGGCCCTCAAGGCCCTTGCGGATTGTCCAATCCCAGGAATGCATCGCTACATGCCGAACTGTGGTTACAGCGATACGAGAAAAGCCATTGCCCAATATCTTTCCGAAGAGTCAAAACTTCCATTTGAAGAAAAACATGTGGTCATGACCGTGGGAGCTGCCGGCGGTCTTAATGTGGTCCTCAAGGCAATCCTGGATGAAGGAGACGAAGTTATCGTCCCCTCCCCCTACTTTATGGAATTTAAATTTTATATTGAAAATTGTGGGGGTGAAATTCGACTGGTCGAAACCCACGATGACTTTTCTTTAAATTTAAAGGGGATTGAAAAGGCCATTCATAAGAGGACTAAAGCGATTCTGGTCAACTCTCCGAATAACCCAACCGGTGTGGTTTACAGTAAAGAATCTCTTGAAGAGTTAGGGAAGTTGTTGAAAAAGAAAAGCCACGAGTTGAAAAAAAATCTTTATCTCATTACCGATGAAGCCTACCGGCGAATCGTCTTCGACCAGATCAAACTTCCCATTGTTTTTCAATATTACCCACATACCATCCGGGTGACCTCCCACTCTAAGGACCTTTCCTTGCCAGGAGAAAGAATCGGTTATGTGGCCATCAGTCCCGATTGCGAGGAAGCCGACGAGATGATCTCCGCCTTTGTCTTTGCCAACCGAGTGCTTGGGTTTGTCAACGCCCCCGCATTGATGCAGAGGTTGGTGGCACCTCTCCAGAAAAATTCCATTAATATTAAAGAATATGAAGAAAAGCGAGATCTCTTTTACAATGCCTTGACCTCCTTTGGTTATCAGGTGGTGAGGCCTCAAGGAGCTTTCTACCTTTTTCCAAAAGCTCCCATTGAAGACGATGTCGCCTTTGTCAAAGAACTTCAATCAAAACGGATCTTGACAGTTCCGGGGAGGGGTTTCGGAAAACCGGGTCATTTCAGAATTGCCTACGCGGTTGACAAGAAAGTGATTGAAGGGGCCCTTCCAGGATTCAAAGAAGTGGCGGAAAAATACGGAGCAGGAAAAAGATAAACTTCTGATTTCCTCCTTCTCATTAATAAAATTCTCGAACCCCTTCCTTTCCTTTATCAAAGGCTTTCATGTTTTCATCCAGTGTTCGAGAAGGTAGTAGATCTGTAATGACCGATTCGAAGCCTTGCCGATTGATGGGCAATACTTCAACGGCACAGAGGGCTCCCAACATGACGATATTAGAGAAGATGGGATCACCCATCTCCAAGGCAACCTCCGTGGCATTGAGCGTCCAAACCCGTCTGCTCAGCTCTTTTATCTTGTCAATCACTTGAGACACTTCTGGATAAGTGACATTCCCTGAGATCACATCGATGGGATAGATAGGCCGAGTGTTGAGAAGTGTCATCACTCTGGGATTCCCGTAGTGGTCAAGGATTCTAAGTCCTTCCACAGGCTCCAGTGCGATGAGCAGGTCGCATTGCCCTTCTGGAATCAGTGGTGAAAATTGATCCTTAGCTGAGATCCGCAAGTGGCTCATGACCGCTCCACCACGCTGGGAGGCACCATAAGTCTCTCCAATGGTGATGACATATCCCTGGGAGACGAGCATCTCGCCTAGAATCTGTGAGGCTAAAACATTTCCCTGACCGCCCACTCCACCAATGATTACATTAAAGGGGTCTTTTGAGAGTAACATCTAAACCGCCTCTTTCCGGATAGCTGAAGCAGGACAGATCTCTGTACAAACTCCACAACCTGTGCAGATGGCTTCATCAATACGCGCCTTTCCAACGGACTTATCCCACATCAGTCCAGGGCATTTAAAGATACGTGTGCAGAGTTGGTTGCAACCGCAGGTTTCACCGAGGCAGCGATTTTGGTCAACCTCGACCTGATAAAGTCTTTTTTGGTGTTTTGCGCTGACCAAAGCACACTCCCGTTTGAGAATTAAAACTTTTACACCTACCTTGTCCTGAAGGAGCCTCAATATCGTCTCAGTCGTCCCTGCTATGTCAAAAGGATCAACCACTTCCACGTGCGCCCCAAAAACTTCGCAGATGGCTTTCAGATCGATCACCGGAGCCTCTTTCCCTGTGGCGGTGGAACCTGTTCCTGGATGGGGCTGGAAGCCTGTCATGGCGGTGGCACTGTTGTCTAAAAGAAGAAGCAAGAAGTTTGCGCCATTGTAATAGGCATTGGCCAGAGCTGGCATGGCAGCGTGATAAAAAGTGGAATCACCACAGACAGCGATCACGGGCTGTTCCAGCCCAAAGCGATCGAGCTGGCCGAATCCAGAAGCGAGGCCAATGCCGGAACCCATGGCGTGCAAGGTTCTCATCTGACCAAAACCGGAAGGGCCCATTCCCAAGGAATAGCAGCCGATATCGCCGAGAATAAAACCGCCTCTACCATCTAAAGCAAGAGCTATTTTCGCTGCCCAGTAAGTGGACCGGTGCGGGCAACCCGGGCAGAAACCGAGCGCCCTGGTAGGAATGAGTTCAGCGGCTGCCTCATGGGCACGGAGGCTATAATCAGCGGGGCGGGGCTCGTAAGGAACTTGAATCAGATTCTGAATCGCATGGGTGACAATTTCAGGGTTGAGATCGCCCACGTCTGGAACATGCTTGCTCGCCTTTCCGAAAAAGGCCTTGAGCCCCAAGGCCAGACAGTTCTGAGCATAAATCTCCTTAACGTTATTCTCTAAGAATGGGTCCACTTCTTCGATAAAAAGAATCCGATCCGCCTTCTTGAGGTGATCGAGGACAAATCTCTCAGGAAGAGGCCACGTTGTCCCCAATTTGAGGACCCCGACTCTCTTCTGAACATTCAGGTTGATCAATGCTTCTAATGAATACATCCATCCGCTCCCGCATGTAAACACCATCAATTCAGGTTTTTCAGGGCCTCGATAAATATTGAAAGGCGATTCTTCAGCCATCTCCTTAGCCCTGTTAAGCTTTTCGTGAAGGAGCTTGTGATTAGATATTGCAGGAAGGGCGTGGAATCGCAGAGACTTTTCAAACCTCGGTTTGGGGCTGGATCGGGGAAGTTCATCGAGACACACATTTCCCCTCGCATGGGAAACTCGAGTCACGCTTCGAATCAGAACAGGCAGTCCGAGTTCTTCAGAGATTTTGAAAGCCGACTTGGTCATTTCTTTCGCTTCCTGGAAGTTGGCAGGTTCGAAGAGAGGTAGATCGCCCAGTTTCGCATAGATACGGGAATCCTCCTCATTGCTTGATGAAACGCCTGCTGGATCATCGGCAACGACCAGGACAAGCCCTCCGCGACTTCCTGAGAGATTAAGGTTGAGAAGGAAGTCAGAAGCCACGTTGAGTCCGTTTTGCTTCATGGCGCAGAGGCCTCTGAGACCGGCAAAAGAGGCAGCGGCGGCCACTTCCAGAGCCACCTTTTCATTCACCGACCACTCCACATGAAGATCCATCTCTTCGGCTACCTTAGCTAAAGTGCCAATGATTTCAGACGAGGGGTTTCCAGGATAGGCAGCGCACACCTTCACTCCTGCTTCAAGGGCTCCCCGGGCAATGGCTTCGTTTCCCATTAAAAGCACTGTTTTCCCGGGAGCATTCTGAGCGATAGACTTCATGTCGTCATACCCTCTGATTCGGAAAGGATGCGCTTGATCAAATTGGCTGAGAGAGTAAAGTAGGCTTTCTCGATTCCCCCCTTTTCATTGAGGGCATCGAGGGCTCGCCTCTTCTTGAGGAGTGATGCTTCTTTAAGGTGACTTAAATTATCCTTAGGTAAAGGTTGTGTCTCAATAACACCCGCCTTCTTGGCCCGTTTCAGGAGATTTTCACCTATGGCCGTACGAATGATCACTGTGTTCCAACCTTCCTTGCCTTCGACTGTGCCAACAGAAAGATCTGATAGTTCAGCCGTCATATCGAGGCACACCCTGCAACTGGGCCGGATGAAAGACCGAATGTCGTCAACGGGTATTCGGTATAATTTGTTTCCAGCAGTTACTTCCAATATCCTCTCCGGAGGGGATGTAATATTTAACTTCTTGATAGAGTGACCGTCTACTCGTTCATGCAAGAAGGCCCTAAAGGATCTGTAATCGAGGGCCCAGGTGCAGAAGAGACCAATCACGAGAGCCACTCGGTCGATAGGAGTCTTCTTCTCAAGCTTTGAGGTTTTCATTCTTGCCAAGGCGAGCACCTGGCAGGGTAAACCCACGATCCCTATCCGCTCCTCTCCCTTCCAGGGGCCTCTATTTAAGGCCTCCAGGGTAGGACCAGAAACATAACTCGAGCCCGCACAACTGAGGATTTCCTTGCGACCTTTTATGATTCGTCCATGAGGGAGAAGATCTCCATCCCGGGGAGTAAGAATACCAGCCTGAATCATTTTTTCTCGCAAGGCAAAATCGATAAGGGTTGAGACGACACCTCCGGTTTGAGCCTTTTTTGTAAAGATTGGATCCTTGGCTCGGGCCATCATGATCTTTCTAGCCGGCCCCACTTCAATCTCATCATAATTCTTTCCAAATATCTCTTGATAGACTTCATCTAAGTCAATTTTGGTTCGGGGACAGTAAGCAAAGCATCGCCCTTCCTCCAGATTGCAATCATCGAGTTTCACGACCCTCCCCTTCCATGAACGGAGATAGGGACATAGGGAAAGACAAGCCCCGCAGATAGCGCACAGGTCCTGACTAAAAACTTTTTCTTCAAGTGCCTTAAGCCCTTTGTTTAGTTTTTCTCCAGTTTCCATTTTCTGTGAGAGCTATAATATACTTTCATTTTAAAATGTAAATAAAATTCCCACAAATTGAATACGAAGTCTTTGGCTAAAAAACTCATGAAAGGCAAAGGGGAAACCTTATTTAAATCTTAACATTCAGGATCTTCATGAGATTAATCTTCCACATCCCTTTTTCAAAGGACATCTGATAGATCTCTGTCCGAAATTTCGTATCCCCTCCTCTTGTGGGTTTGAAGCCTATTTTTACTGTGGCATAGGCGAGGGTGGCGCTTTTGACATCTACTTGGATATCCCGGATCGTCTCCCATGAAGAGGCTAATCCTATCCCCTTCTTCTTCATCCGGCGCTCAAAATCTTCTTTATTGGTGGTCCTTCGGCTTTTTTGATCTCCATGATCATACAAGACATCGTATTTCCCATCCTTCCACAGGGAGAGGATCGTTTTGACTGATTCGATCACATCGCCTTCAATCTTGTTAATATTGATCCCTTCCTTCTCTTTCACCGCAAGTTGGCCCTTTGCCCCTTTGCCATCTTGCTTTTTTACCCTACCCTTCTCCTCCGCGGGTTTTGCTCCCTCCTTCATAGATTTCTTTTCAAGTTGGTCTCTGTACTTTTCAGGCACGCTCGATTCATCTTCTGAAAAGTGAACTGTCCCTTTTTCATCAACCCATTTGTAAATCTCTTTTGCACGAGCGGGGCAATCCACAAAAAGCAAAATCAGTGCTGCCATAAGAGCCCAAGCCTTGGTCGCCTTCCACATCATCATGATCGTTCCTCCCAAAATGAAATAACCATCTACATTGGTTCTCCTGTATTTCAACCCTAACCCTACTCAAGAAATAATCCAGCCATTAAAGAATAGAATCGTCTTTTTCCAATTGGTGAAAGCAGTTTTTTGAATTGCAATATCACAAGTCCACCTCATTATTGGTTCAGTCTCAGCTTATCTGGTTTTCTGAAACCCCTTTTAAGCAGAATATCTCTCTCCTTCAAAAGACAGCTTCGATTATGTAAAATGGCATGGTCAATATTACCTTTTGACCAACTTTGTGAACATAGCAATCCGTTATCATTAAAAGGATCTCCATAATTAGGAATTCCTAAAAAATGAATGACTCTCCTTTTCGATTCAAATTTCTCCCAATTCAATTCTCCTTCAAATACTACCTTTTTCCCAAGATGAGTGAATAGAACTCCTCGCTCAAAATGAGTATTGAATGCATAAAAAGGTTTTTCTAACGAATCTAATAATTTGATGATCTCTATTCCAAGTCCAGATATTGAATCTTGATCCTTGGCACATAATATTCGAATTCCATCCCTATTAATATAGCCAAATATTACTGGAATAATATCTCTGTATCGTCTCGAATCCTCATATCTATCATCAAAATATCCAATGGTCTCCAAATCTATGATCGCCCCATCGAAGTCCGACTTTATCTCTTCATCGTAGATCTTAACCATATTCAATCCCTAACTCAGCGTCCCTTACCCCTCCATAAAACAACAGAGCTACTTAGCCGAGTGGAACTCCTCTTCCACCTTCTCTATTAAAAGCATCTTTAGCAAAGATTGATAAAATGATCGGGGGCAGGCCTGATTTTTGACACTCTCGAATTCTTCTCATTAAGTTTGGATTAGGCGGCTTTTTTCATTCCTTCTTTTCTATAAACATTGTTTCTTTTCTTCTGAGCTTTTGGTGCAACCTGAAGACTGACCTCGCCCCCTGCTGCCCTTACCAAACGCACCATTGAATCCAATGTGAAATTGACATTGCCACGAAGTACCTTAGTAACATAAGCAGGGCTGACTCCAAGGCGTCGTGCAAGTTCGCTCCTGGAGACCCCGTTTGCCTCCATCACTTTATGAAGTCCCTCAGTAAAATCGAGAATGAGGGAGGCGACCCAATAGGTATTCCGTCCCTTTGCCTGATCGAAAAGTTCTTTAAAAGATTTTTTCTTCATTCAAACACCTTCTTCCCCGTACATCTGTATCTGTGCTTTTTTCTTATCCTCAAAATAAGCATTCATCAGCTGAATCGCATGGTCTATCTCTCCCCGAGGGGTTTTCTGCCCCTTCTTAACAAAGCCACTTGTACAAATAATTAGTTTTCCTTCATCGTAGAACCATAGGACCCTCAACCTTCCTTGAATAAATTCAAATAGTTTTCCCCTAATCTGATGAGAAATCTCTGTGTTTCTAGGTGGCCCTTCTATTGCCACCCTGCTTAAAAGGGCCAGCATACGATCAGAATCTTTTTGAAGGGTCTGGCCAAGACCCTCGAGAAATTTGAGCAGCTCGCAGTGTTCCCTACTTTTGGCTACAGCATAAACAGTATAGAAACCTTTTGAAATAAGCAGTAAATTCATTTTAACCTATAGGTTAAATAAGTCAAGTAAATTTTTTGCCTCTTCTTCTATGAAAATCGGCATCAGGCCTTGAAATGTGAATCAGGCTTTTTATTTCAGTTGTCAAGACCTTACATCCATAATGTGGGGCATGTCTATTTTCTTAGCATTGACCTTTTCCACCAAATTCTTCCAAAAGAACTGAACACATCCTCAAAATGCTAACATTAATAGGTGACAATTTGGGTTGTTTGTCCTACACGCCCTTTCTGCCACGAGGCTGCCTCATCATTTCAACCATTTATCATAGAATTTTTGAAACGTCCCATCCTGGAGGGTAAGGTGTAGCCATTGGTCCACCCAAAACTTAAAAGCGACGTCCTGAGGCAGAAGATAGCCCTTTTCGGAGTAGGTAAAAGGCTTGTCTGGGTGCACCGCTACTAGTTCTGGCCGTAGCTTTTGTTGCAAGATCGTTTCGACCGCGTCGGTGATCATGATGTCGGCTTTGCCTTGAACGATCTGGTCAAAAATGGTCACGTTGTCCTCATAAACAATGATGGTAGCCTTTTTGAGGTGAGCCCGTACAAACCTTTCATTTGTCCCACCGGGATTGACGATCACCTTCACCCCGGGCTGATCGATCTGATCCAGCGTCTGAAACTTAGCCACATTCTCCCTCCGTGTGATGGGGGTTTTGCCGTCCTTGAGATACGAAATGGTGAAGAAGGCCTTCTTCTGCCGCTCCAGATTGATCGAGACCCCTCCCATCCCGATGTCGTATTTGCCTTCCAGAAAATCTTTCATCAGCGTCGGCCACGACGTTTTAACAAATCTGACTTCAACCCCAAGGGATCTTCCCAAATGGAGGGCCATATCGATGTCGATCCCTTCAAATTGATTGGTGGTGGAGCTGAGGTAGGTAAAGGGTTTGTAATCCCCTGCGGTGCCCACCAGAATATGGCCCTGGCCGATGATCTTATCGAGGATGGATCCCCATACCACATCCACGCCGACCATACTCCCTAACAGGGCTATTACAATGACAATGCGAAAATAACGGATGACCTTTCTAAATTTCATTCTCATGGAACTCCCTCCTTTCGAACTGATGAAGTTAATGTGGTTCAAGTCAATATTCGGGGACGGTTCTTGTATTCCTTTTAAATTTCAAATAAATACAAACTATTTTCCCTTATTATTATCCATAACCTTCAAGCGCTTCTACATTTATGTGAAAAGCTACCACAATATTTTGTGTTGTCAAGGGAAATTGTTTTCTAAAAGAGACATCTGAGAGTGAATGAAGGATATCCCCCTCACCCTATCCCTCTCCCCTGTGGGGCGAGGGGAAAGAATGGGGAGGTTGACAGGTCTAAATTAATTTGATTTAATAAAACCGTATATTGATTAAACGCAGGCTAAAGCCCCTGTCTACCGCAGGCAGGTGCGGCTACCCTATGCGCTAAGCTCTATGCGCTATGCTAAATTTATGAAAACCTCTGCTGTGATTCCAGCGCGATATAGGTCGACTCGGTTTGAGGGAAAACCTCTCGCTGATATTCTCGGCAAGCCGATGATCCAGCATGTCTATGAGGGGGTGCGCCAATCAAAATTGATCGACGAGGTGATCGTCGCCACAGACGACCAAAGGATATTAGAGGCTGTTAAGTCCTTTGGCGGAAAAGCTATCATGACTTCTGCAACTCATTTCACTGGAACGGACCGGGTGGCAGAGGTCGCTAAAAATCTCAAATCTGAAATCATCGTCAATGTCCAAGGAGATGAACCTTTGATCAAAGGGAGCATTATTGATAAAGCAATCCGCCCTCTCCTCACTGATGATACCCTCCATATGTCAACTCTGATGACAAGGATTGAGGAGGTGAGGGATTGGCTCAATCCCCATATTGTAAAAGTAGTGGTGGACCAAAAGAATTTTGCTCTTTATTTCTCCCGGTCCCCCATTCCCTTTCCACGGGATCTAAACATCGGACGTCTGGAATCAAACCCCTTTGGAACCAGCAGACCACTTCCAAAGAGAGTATTCAAGCACATCGGCGTCTATGTATTTCGAAAAAAATTCCTATTAAACTTTTCTAAAATGAAACCTACCCCTCTGGAAAAACTTGAGAAGCTTGAGCAGCTTAGGGCTCTGGAAAACGGTTATCGTATTAAAGTCACCCCTGTTAATTATGAACCCATCTGCGTGGACACCCCTGAAGATCTGGAAAAAATAGTAAATTATTTCTCAAGGCCCCACTGAGAGCCGCCCTATTTCTAAAAGATCGGATTCCTTACCTAATAAAAGTTAAGCAATATATTTATGCCATAACTAATTGAATTTATAAATAATTTATTTTCTCAGCCTCTCTTTTTCTCCTCAAAAACAAACTCAAAAATTGTATATTCTGGGATTGATTTTTCCATAATTTTAGTGTATATTTATAATACTTGTTTAAAGTGAAAAAATGAGCCTAAGAAAAATCATTCCTCGCCTTTTCATTTCCCTTCTTCTTCTCATGCTCCTTCTCGTTTTTGCCTGCTCCATGCCGTCTTGGTTTCCAATCAAGAAGGGACCTCCTCACCAGGCAAAAATGAAAGAATTGTTAGATAAAGAAGTAATTATTATTGATAAACAAGAGTATGTCAAAGTCTTAAACACAAGGGCCTCCGAGGGAAGGGATCAACCCAAATACCTCTATATTCCTATTAATGAATACCTCTCAAATAAGGGAGCTTATACCATCCCAGCCATCCAGAAGGAAAAATCTAAAAGGGAACCCTCTGTGGCTGCAACAAAACCATCGTCTTCTTTAGAAGAAGAGGTCTTACTTGTATCTCCTTCGAAACCTGCGCCTTCAGGTTTAAAGAAAAAAGTGGTGATCGCTCATTTCGATGACCGAACGACTATAACGGAAGAGGTACTCGGAGACTGGGTTGCAGAAAAGCTCATGAAAGAGGTAGGCCGGAGGTCTTACCAAGTTTTCTTTGTCGATTATCAAATGGTCAAAGAATTTCTTGTAAAAAAGGGAACCGACTTGAAAGATCTGGAGACACCAAACGTTCTCCATTTACTTAACGAAGTTTTTGGAATCCATGCCCTCGTGATTGGTCAACTCTCAGGACCCTATGTCTTCGCCACCAAAACAGATAAGAATACGGAGGGAACGGCTTCAGCCATTATAAAAATAGACATGAGGTTAGTGGACACCATCTCTGGTAAAACCCTTAAAAACCTATCTGCCAGCAATCCCATCGTCGCCGCGAAGGAAAAAGGAACTTTTTCGGAAGAGAAGGCCAAAGTCAGGGCGATCGATTTCGCCATTGCCGAACTGGGACGATCACTCACTACAGAATTGGATCGCTTGGATTGGTTTTGCCGAATCGCCAAAGTTGAGGGTGAAGAGGTTTACATCAATGCTGGGAGATTAACCGGCCTTAAGGTGGGAGATGTGATGGATGTCATTCGATCTGGCGGATCTGGAGAAAGAGGAGAGGTTAAAGGTAAAATTAAAATTTCGGCCTTCTTTGGGATTGACGCCTCACTGGGGAGACTGATCCAAGGGAAGAACCCCAATGTAAACGACATTTTGAAACTGGCCAAAAGCGAAGGGACCTAATTCTCCCGCATGGCTTTCCTCCTCTCTCAATAGACCCCCACGGGTAAGTTTGTGGGCCCTCCATCTCTTCGGCGAAATCGGCCGAAACACCCTCCTAGGTACAAGGCTTCGGAGGGTTATCCACCTCGCATTCATCCACGGCTAAAACTGTGGTCTTCTGCACAGGCGGATAAAAAGTTGGGTGAGCCATCATTCCCATTGTCCCTTTGGGAAACCATTCCCAGTTGCTATGGCATTCTTCATTATAGAATTGAAATTGCCATTTTTCTTTTTGCCAGAAAGGAGGTTTTAATTTTATGTTCCAGATTGGCGACAAAGCAGTTTACCCGGGTCATGGGGTAGGAGTCATTGAGGCCATTGAGATCAAGCAGATCTCTGGAAGCGAACAAACCTTTTTCATCCTCCGAATCTTAGAAAACGGGATGACCATTATGATTCCCCGGGACAATGTAGAGGCAGCCAGGTTGAGGGGAGTCATTCGAAAAATTGATGTCCGAAAGGTCATCGGGATCTTGAAGGACCGGGACGTCACCATCGATAATCAGACCTGGAATCGAAGATACCGTGAGTATATGGAAAAAATTAACACCGGATCGATCTACGGCATTGCTGAAGTGCTTCGAGACCTCCATCTTCTGAAAACGGAGAAAGAACTTTCCTTCGGGGAGAGGAAAATTCTGGATATGGCTAAAAATCTTCTGGTCAAGGAGCTAGCGATCGCCCGGGATGTGAGAGAGTCGGATATTTTGAGGGAGATCCATTCAATCTTTGGATCATAACCTTTCCCGAATCCCCGTCTTTTTAATTGAAATGTCTTTTCAAACCAATCATTCATGGAAAGGAGGTGAACACATTGGGTTCATGGATTCTACGTATTTTATTATTTCTCATCTGCGGAATCAGCGGGTATACCTTAACCCAAGGAATTTCTTCCACTCCCCCCATTCCCCTCTTAGGGCTTACCGGTGGACTTCTCCTAGCGGCATTGACCCTTCTGCTCGAGAAGGGATTGAAAAAGATCCCCTTGAAAAATCTTTTAGGAAGTTTTATTGGACTGATCCTCGGCATTATGGTAGCCAATCTTCTCTCTAATGTCTTTTTCTCTAATCTATACAACCATCAACAAACCATTCTTTCCGTTTTAAGTTTACTTTATGGGGTTTGTGGATATATTGGCTTGCGGATCGGCTTTAAGAAGGGAGAAGATCTTCACCTGCCCGGCTGGAAACCCTTTTCGAAAACCGCTTCTCAAAGTGAAAATTCAAAGATTTTGGATACCAGTGTCATCATTGATGGCCGCATCGCCGACATCACTGAAACCGGGTTTATCGAAGGGGCGTTAATCATCCCGCAATTCGTTCTGAATGAACTCCAACACATTGCCGACTCTTCGGATTCCATCAAACGGACGAGGGGCAAAAGGGGGTTAGAAGTTCTCCACCACATCCAAAAACAGGCTAATGTGGATGTTCGAATTGTGGACACGGATTATCCTGCGGTCAAAGAGGTCGATTCAAAATTGATTGAATTGGCGAAAGAGGTCCGAGGAAAGATCATCACCAATGACTCCAACCTCAATAAAGTGGCACAACTCCAAGGAATAGAGGTGTTGAACATTAACGAACTTGCCAATTCAATAAAACCTGTGGTTCTCCCCGGAGAGGAGATTAATGTCAAAATCCTCAAAGAGGGAAAAGAAATGGGACAGGGAGTGGCCTATCTGGATGATGGAACGATGATTGTGGTTGACAATGGAAGGAGACAGATGGGCAAGACGATTGATGTGATCGTCACCAGCGTTCTCCAAACTCCTGCAGGGAGAATGATCTTTGCTCGTCCCAAAGAGGAGGCTAATCGGGAAACCAAGGGAAAGGATTATTATTACCCTCTGGACAGTGAATTCTAGTTCTTTTTTGAATAATATAATTTAGAATTATGAATCTAAGAGTTATGAGCTATGAATTAGAATTCAAATTCTAAACTCTAAATTCTAAACTCATAATTCATTATTGAATTATTCCATCGTTCCATATTTTATCTGTTGACTGATGAATACCGACGCAGTGATCGTTTCCGCTGGAAAGGGCCATCGCTTCATGGAAGGGCAGAAGAAACAATTCTACTTCCTTGGAGACAAACCCATCCTCGCCCATACCCTTGATAAATTCGAGACCTGTCCTCTCATCCGCTCTATCCTCCTGGTGGTTGGGCAGGAGGATATGGACTATTGCTTGAAAGAGGTCATTGAAAAATATAAATTAAAAAAGGTCTCCCAAATCGTTCCGGGTGGGAAACGAAGACAGGAGTCTGTGAAAAATGGAATGGATGCTCTTCCAAAAGATGAAGACATTGTGGTGATTCATGATGGGGTCCGACCTTTCGTTACCAAAACCATGATTGAAGACTCCATTCACTCTGCTGTACGATATGGGGCAGTCATATTGGCCATGCCAGTGAAAGACACCATAAAGATGTCAAACCCAGATGGAACCGTTCTCAAAACATTGGATCGGGAATCCCTTTGGCAGATTCAAACCCCACAAACTTTTCAAGCCAAAGTGATCAAAGAGGCTTACCACCGGGCAACAGAAGATGGGTTTGTTGGGACGGACGATGCTTCTCTTGTTGAACGATTAGGGGTGAAGGTTCATATCCTGCCAGGATCTTATGCCAACATCAAAATAACCACTCAGGAAGATCTGCAACTGGCCAATCTCTTTCTCAAGATGAAAAGCCTAACCAAGGAAGGTTCAACAGGAGGGTCCCCTCAAAAATGAGAGTCGGTTTTGGATATGATGTCCATCCATTTGTTTCGGGTCGGCCGTTGATCTTGGGGGGAATACAAATCCCCTATTTATTTGGGCTCAAGGGACATTCGGATGCAGATGCTCTCATCCATGCTATCTGCGATGCCTTACTGGGAGCCATCGCAGAGGGAGATATCGGAAGACATTTCCCAGACACCGATCCCCAATACCGAGATATCAAGAGCACCCTTCTTTTAAAAAAGGTGCTGGCTAAGGTGAGAGAGAAGGGATTCCATCTAATTAATATTGATGCTACCATTGTGGCCCAAAAACCGAAACTTTCTGATAATATCCCCAGGATGGTGAAAGAGATTGCAAATGTCCTGGAGATTGAAACAGAAAGAGTGAATGTAAAAGCCACCACGACAGAGGGACTGGGATTTACTGGCAGAGAAGAAGGGATCGCTGCCTATGCCGTAGCCCTGGTGCAAGAAAACTGACAGAATTAACCAGAGCATGGAGCATAATGAATTCAGAATTCAGGGATTTAGGAATTTAGAAATTCCCAATCCCTCAATCCCTTAATTTTTAATGCCTCATGCGATTCATTTAAAGGTTTGTTATGAGCGCAACGATTCGGGTTCGCTTTGCCCCTGCCCCCACCGGGCTTCTCCATATTGGAAATGCTCGGACGGCTCTTTTCAATTTTCTCTTTGCCAAACGCCACCAAGGGACCTTTGTCCTCCGGATCGAAGATACAGATTTAGAGAGATCAACCGATACCTCTATGGATCGAATTATGGAAGATCTCCGGTGGCTTGGAATTATTTGGGACGAAGGTCCTGACCAAGATGGACCCGAGGGGCCCTACCGTCAATCGCAACGCTTATCCATCTATCGTGAATTTGCCGATAAGTTATTTCAAGAAGGAAAAACTTATAAATGTTTTTGTTCCGAAGAAAGACTCGAAAAACTTAGAAAAGAACAACTTTCCAAAGGAAGGATGCCCCGATATGATGGGCGGTGCCGTTCCCTCTCCGAAGGAGAAATGGCCAAAATGGAGTCGTCCGGCCTTCACCCCGTCCTCCGATTTCATGTGGGGGCAGGACCGATTCTCTTTGAAGACCTTATCCATGGAAAGATGAACTTCGATTCCGCTGGAATAGGTGACTTTATCATCGTCCGTTCAGATGGGATGGCCGCTTATAATTTTGCCTGTGTCATGGATGACCATCTGATGCATATCACTCATGTCATCCGAGGAGAAGATCATCTCTCCAATACACCCCGGCAGATCTTACTCTACCAGGCATTGTCCTGGCAACCTCCTGCCTTTGCCCATCACCCGCTGATCCTTGGTTCAGACCGATCTCCGTTGAGCAAGCGCCACGGCGCTACGGCCGTGTCCCAGTATCGAGAAGAAGGTTTTTTACCAGAGGCCCTTCTGAACTATCTCGTTCTTTTAGGCTGGACGCCCCCTTCTGGGGAAGAAACGCTTCCACTAAAAAGGATGGTAGAAGAATTCTCAATACAAGACATTTCAAGAAGTGCTCCTATTTACAACCGTAAAAAATTGGAGTGGCTGAACAGTTTCTACATCCGGAAGAAAGAGGAAGGGGAACTTTCCGTAATCTTAATTTCTCACCTCCGGAAAGCTGGCATACAGATCGATCAAATCGATCGCCAGTGGCTCAACCAAATTTTCGGAGTTTTAAAAGAAAATTTAGTCGTCCTCTCACAGGTGGACGAATATCTGGGTATCTTTTTCGACGAAAAATTCTTCTTTGAAGAGGGAGCCAAAACCGTGCTCCACGAGTCCAGAAACCGAGAAACCCTTCGTTCTGTCCTCAGAATATTGGAGGACTCGCCAGAAATTACATCGGATGAGCAGACCTCCCTGCTGACTCAATTGGAAAAAAAGACAGGGCATAAGGGAAAAGACCTCTATGCCCCCCTTCGGGCTGGGGTGACTGGAAAAACAAAAGGACCTGAGTTGGTCAAAACCCTCCCTCTCCTTGGGAGGGAAAGGGTCATTCGTCGATTAAAAATGGCCCTGGAGATTTCATGATAGACTATAATTAAGTCCCCCTTAATTCCCCCCTGCCTACCGGCAGGCAGGCTTTACTAAAGGAGGAATTACCCCTCCCTTTAACAAAGGGAGGCTGGGAGGGATTTTAGGGATAAATCTATGGCAATCCGCATTCATAATACGCTAACTGGCAAAAAAGAGGATTTCGTTCCCCTTCATGAAAAAAAGGTGGGAATGTATGTCTGTGGGGTGACGGTCTATGACCTTTGTCATATTGGTCACGCTCGCTCCGCGATCGTCTTTGATACGATCTATCGCTATTTTCAATATCGTGGATACAAGGTCACCTTTGTTCGGAACTTCACTGATATTGACGACAAGATCATCAAACGGGCCAACGAGGAGGGAGTGGATTGTAAAACCATTGCTGAGAGATATATCGGTGAATATAACTTGGATATGGGAAGGCTGGGCCTTGAAAAACCTTCCGTTGAACCCAGGGCCACAGAGCATATCCCAGAAATGATCCGGCTGATCTCAACCCTCATTCAAAAAGGATTTGCTTACCCGGGCGGTGGAGATATCTTCTTCTCCGTGGAGAAATTTAAAGATTATGGAAAACTCTCCAAAAGGAATTTGGAGGATATGCAAGCCGGTGCTCGGGTTGATATTAATGAAAAGAAACAAAATCCCCTTGACTTCGCCCTCTGGAAGGCCAGCAAGCCCGGGGAACCCTTCTGGGAAAGTCCCTGGGGTAAAGGAAGACCAGGCTGGCACATCGAATGTTCCGTCATGAGCCAGAAATATTTGGGAGAAACCTTTGACATCCATGGTGGTGGAAGAGACCTCACTTTCCCCCACCACGAAAATGAAGTGGCTCAATCCGAAGCGGCCACTGGAAAACCTTTTGTTCAGTATTGGATTCATAATGGTTTTGTTAATATCAACAAGGAAAAGATGTCCAAATCCCTCGGGAATATCTTGACCATCAAAGAAATTCTTAAAGATTGGCATCCAGAAGTTCTCCGGCTCTTTTTCCTATCCCACCATTACCGAAGCCCTGTGGATTATTCAGAGGAAAGTTTCAATGATGCAAAATCAGGATTGGATCGATTTTATAGTACATTAAATGCGATTCAAGAGGAACTGACAAACCCCCCCTCACAGAAAAAACTCGATTCCCCTTTGATAGAGAATTGCCGGCAAGCCATTGAGTCCTTCCAAGTCCGCTTTGAAGAAGCCATGGATGACGATTTTAATGCCGCTGAAGCCCTGGGATATTTCTACGACCTCCAAAGAAATCTGAACAGCATCCTGGATATTTCAAAGGGCCGTCCTACCCAAGAGATCGTTTCAATGATGAAGCAAGGCCTCGACCATTTTTCGAAAATAGGATGGGTTCTTGGAATCTTCCAGGAGGATCCAGGGGATTATATTGCCCGACGGAAAAAAGAAGGGTTGAAGAAGCTCAATCTCACAGAAGAAGAAATTCTTCGATCCATTGAGGAAAGGAACCTGGCCAGGAAAGAAAAAAACTGGAAAAGAGCTGACGAGATAAGAAACGAGCTTCTTTCAAAAGGAATCGTCTTAGAGGATACACCGACTGGTACAATCTGGAAGTTGAAATAATATCCATCAAACATGGAATAGTGGAATGGTGGAATATTGGAAGAATGCCAATTCATGAAGATAAGATCTTGTTGAGTCTTTTCTCTTAAAACCCATATTCCATCATTCCCTGCCTACCGGCAGGCAGGCACTATTCCATTATTCCCGTTGCAAAGATGTTATTCTCTTTTCAGCCACCGTATCAATGCATTCACCTGTGTGGTAAGGTAGGAAACCATAATGATCAGAATCACCAATAAAAACGTGTTCGTATTGACGATCCATAAGATATTCATTTTCCTCTCCTTTCCATTTTTGAACCAGTATGAAGAGGATACGATTCTTTGTCAAGATTTTTAAAAAGGGCACCACCGACAATCATCAACCATTGATCAACCGTAAGCCGTAACCCCTCAGTCTTTGTTCGAACGTACAATGATCCGATAGGGATGTCGGAAAAAATCTTATAGCGGTAACCTTAACGGTCCCTCCAAACCATAAAAATCCCTTGGAGAGTATAAGGAATAATCAATAATAGCGATCGTGACCCTTACCTATAAAAACATTAGAAAATCCGCCCGTGGTCGGGTCTTATCGACTTGATAAGATTTTGGATGACATTCCTGGCGGATCTGCTGATTTCATACCCCGTAATTGAGGGATTACCATAAGCCAATATTTCTCCTTGTCTGCCTGTTGCATTTCTGATATATATGAGGCCAATTATGCTGGCAAGAGTTCTGAGCAGTGCGGTTTTTGGAATTGATGCCTACGTGGTGGAGGTCGAGGTCGACATTGCCCAGGGACTTCCTGCCTTCGCTACCGTTGGCCTTCCTGAAGGCGCCGTCAAAGAATCCAAGGACAGGGTCAAGGCAGCCGTCAAGAATTGCGGCTATGATTTCCCCTCCAGGCGAATCACGGTCAATCTTGCTCCTGCTGATATCAAGAAGGAAGGGACGGCTTTCGATCTTCCCATGGCCATTGGCATCCTGGCGGCAACTGAGGTTGTTCAAAAGGGAAAACTATCTCAATATTTCATTTTGGGAGAACTCTCTCTTGATGGACAGGTCAAACCCATCAGAGGAACACTTCCCATCGCTGTGGCCGCAAGAGATGCAGGATATCGAGGCCTCCTGCTCCCCAGGGAAAATTCAAAAGAAGCAGCCGTAGTAAAAGGGGTTGAGATTCTTCCACTGGATACTCTTTCTGACTGTGTTCAATTTTTAGATGGAAATCTTCATATCGACCCGGTCACGGTAGATCTCGACGGGATCTTCAAGACAGAAATGAATTATCCTGTTGATTTCAATGATGTGAAAGGCCAAGAACATGTGAAGCGCTGTCTGGAAGTAGCTGCGGCAGGGGGCCACAATGTCATTATGATCGGCCCCCCTGGCTCTGGTAAAACCATGCTGGCCAAACGACTCCCCACCATTCTACCGGATATGAATTTTGAGGAAAGTCTCGAGACCACAAAAATTCATAGCGTGATGGGACTCATTCCTCTAAATAGCTCTCTCATCGTCACCCGACCTTTTCGTAATCCTCATCACACCATCTCTGATGCAGGCCTCATCGGAGGAGGAAAGATCCCCAAACCCGGGGAGGTCAGTCTGTCCCATAACGGGGTTCTTTTCTTAGATGAATTGCCTGAATTCAAGAAGAATGTTCTGGAGGTGATGCGCCAGCCTTTAGAAGAAGAGAGAGTGACGATTTCTCGAGCCGCCACTTCCCTCACTTACCCTGCTCGCTTTATGCTGGTCGCTGCCATGAACCCTTGCCCCTGTGGTTATTATAGTGACCCGAACAATGAATGTACGTGCACCATCCCTCAGATTCAACGCTATCGTTCCAAAATCTCAGGGCCTTTAATGGATCGAATCGATATTCATATTGAAGTCCCTGCCGTGAAGTATCGAGACCTGGCGAGTCGTGAAGCCGGGGAGTCTTCCAGGGAAATGAAGAGACGGATCGATGCGGCCAGAAGGATTCAGCTGAATCGGTTCAAAGGGCTGAAGATCTATTGCAATGCTCAGATGACGAACCGGCACATCAAGAAGTTTTGCCAGATCGATGAGGCCAGTCAAAAATTGCTGGAGATGGCGATTGATAAATTCGGATTGAGCGCCCGCGCTTATACAAGGATATTAAAGGTGGCTCGAACCATTGCCGACCTCGAAGGACAAGAAAACACGCAACCTGCTCATCTCTCCGAAGCGATCCAGTATCGTAGCCTGGATAGGAACCTCATAAGTTAGGATTTGGAATCATATTTAAATAATGTGAGTGACTTGATTTTTTTTGAATTTTAAGTAATATCAATAAATGAATTCTGGCCTCCTTAGCATTCCCTCCAGCGGGTATCGGCCAATAATCGTCTTGGAAGGAAAAAACATTTCATGAAGAAGAAGATAAGTATTAAGGGAACAGGTTCCTTTGTGCCCACACGAGAAGTCCCAAACTCTTATTTCGAGAAAATCGTCGATACGTCTGATGAGTGGATTGTGACCCGTACCGGAATCCGATCGCGGAGAATGATTCAGCCGGGTCAGGCCATGTCAGATCTTGCCACTTCAGCTTCAGAGCGCGCCTTGGAGATGGCCGGACTTCCTCCCAAAAAATTAGACCTCATCGTAATAGGAACCTCCACGGCCGACATGCTAAGTCCTTCCGCGGCCTGTATTGTTCAGCATCGTTTGGGGGCAAAGAATGCAGTGGCCTTTGACGTGAACGCAGCCTGTCCGGGATTCATCTATGGCCTCGCCATCGCACAGAAGTTCATGCAGGATGGTTCTCACCACCATGTCCTGGTAGTGGGTGGAGAAATCGTTTCGAATCGAATTGATTATAAAGATCGGTCTACCTGTGTCCTCTTCGGAGATGGAGCAGGAGCCGTGGTTCTCGGCCATGCCAATGAAGACGGAGACGGAGAGATCCTGGCCGCTCATATTTATTCCGATGGAGACCTCTGGGAACTGCTCTATGTCCCCGGGGGCGGGTCCCGGATTCCTGCCTCCTACCAGATGTTGGACCAAGGCCTCCAATATGTCAAAATGCAAGGGAACGAAATTTTCAAATACGCTGTGCGTACGATGGTGGATTCGGCGCGCAAAGTCATGGAATCGCAAAGAGTCACCAGTGAAGATATTGCCTGGTTTATCCCTCACCAAGCAAATATGCGGATTCTGACGGAGGTGGCCCAGCGATTGGGAATCCCATTGGAAAAGGTGATCGTGACCGTCCACAAATATGGCAATACCTCTGCCGCCTCCATTCCTACCGCCTTGGATGAAGCCGTTCGGGAAGGAAAAATCGAAAAGGGAGACCTGATTTTAGCGAATTCCTTTGGTGCAGGCCTTACCTGGGGAGCCGTATTGTTTAGGTACTGATTTCGTCCGAAACCATCCCGTACCGCACCCTAGACTGTAATTCGGTTTCTTACATTTGCCACTATTAGAACCAACCATCCCATGCGTCGACCAACTCTACAAAAATCTCCTTAGCTCGTTCATCGCTACCCCACAGGGAATAGACAGTCCGGGGCGCTCTATACCTATCTATAATTCTCAGAAGGCATTCCCTAAGCGCTTGTTCCGTTGGTGCCGATATCGTGACGACTGTTTGGGTCACCTCCTCCAAAGGTTTATTTCCAGTTTCCTCCAAAACCATTTTCCCCTCAATAAACAAATCTTTTCCCTTCACCTCGTTTAAAGTGATGCCTACACCACATTGATTGGCGATTTTTTTCAAGTCTTCTTGCCTTATCTCAGCTAAAGCATCGCCAGGATACCATCTTAACTTTCCCATAAGACTTCCCATGTCATCACCTCTCGGTCAGGACTAATCCGTCTTGAGATATTCACGGTACCGTTCCCTTCTCTCCTTTGTTATGTCCCTCGTTCTGGTAAAGTAGTCTCGCGAAGGTTTAATATGATAAGTGAAGTGCCGGTATATGTTTTCCGTAGTAAAACGTTGGTTCAATATGGCCTCTTCGTCAAAATGAACTCTAATCTTTCCCTCCTCAACAACTATTTTGCCTCTTATTCCACAAACGCCACACTCTACTGTCTTTTCGTCCCGGAGAATTCTGATGACCCTGTCATGGCATATGGGGCAGATTCCTGGCTCTCCACGGTAAGAAGTGTCTCCCGTTTTGACGGCTTTCGCCACCTCCCTGCCCATTTTCCGTGCCTTGGCCAAGGCCTTATCATAAAGGACCACCTCATTGATTGCTTGGGTGTGTATCAGGGCCCGATCAATAACCTCCATTCCTAAGAAAAGGATTAATATGTTGGGCTGTAGAAAGGCATAAGGTGTCCAGCCTCTTGTGGCATAAGGGACAATCATCGCAGCAGGTTTACCTTTTGCTTTAGACCGGAAATTAACCGAAAATGCCCTATCAATGAGTTGTTTTACAATAGCGGTGCTCTCCAAAATGTAACAGGGAGTTCCCAGAACAAGCCCATCAGCCTCAAATATTTTATCCATAATGAAGTTGAAATCGTCCTTCAGATTACAACCCGTATTTCCGAAAACACAGGGAGCCAACCCATCACATGGCAATATTTTGTAATCGGTCAATCTTAGCATTTCAACTTGTGCCCCCTCTTCCTCTGCTCCCATCAAAGCTTCTTTAACAAGGATCTCTGTATTCCCGAGTTTCCTTTCGCTTCCATTCAAACCAAGGATTTTCATGACACACCTCCGATTTGAGGATGGTTGGGTTTCTTAATTCACTGAAAATATTTTCGTCAAGTGGATCAATTGGAGGGGATGGTTTAGCATCCCTTCGATCTTGAGGTCCCCGAGGAGGAGTTTTTTCAAGATGGTCCTTCCAGTCCTGTTAAAATAGTTGGGAAGACCTTTAAAGATATTGATGAGACTTAGACCTAAGATCGCATCATGATTTGCAATGATCTTTAGATCAGCCTTTCCAACGATACCATTATATATAGTGAGCTCTCCCTTTTTAAAAGCAAGGGCAATTGTGATATCGATATCCCTCGCTACAATCACCACATTGGAATTGAGAGCCTTGAAGCTCGATAGCCTTTGAGGTTTTTGCTCCAGGTTTTGACGGATGAGGTTAAACATCATTTCCGCAAGACCCACATCCCTCGCCCCTTCATCAAGGAGGATCACAGGTTTTTCCATTCTTACCTCTCACCAGGCCTGCTGATATATTTTGAGAACCTCCGTCGATTCGGAGATAAACTTTGGGTTGTAAACGATCGCCCCATCGGAGAGGGCGAGTTCGGAACATTCCTTAAGACCTTCCTCAGGAACTCCAACGTCCCTTAGCCTCTGAGGAAGACCTAACTTCTTAGTAAATTCGATGATCTTATCCGCAACCACATCTCCTGCTTTATCAGACTGAATCCCTTCAATATTCACTCCCAAGGCTGATAGGACGTCCAGATAGACCTCACCGCACGCATCGGCATTATACCTGAGGCAGGCAGGTAGGAGGATGCTATTCGCCAGCCCATGGTGCACTTTGAATCTTGCCCCTACAGAGTGGGCGAGGGCATGGACCACCCCCACTTGAGCATTAGAGAATGCGATCCCTGCCATGTTGGCTGCGATGAGCATTTCTCCCCTCGCCATCATATCTTTCCCATTTTCTACAGCCTTGGGAAGAAACGCCTTGATAAGCCTTATGGCATGGAGGGCCATCCCATCAGCGATAGGTTCCCTCTGCAAGGAATGTAATGCTTCGATGGCATGACACATGGCATCCATTCCGGTAGCCGCTGTCAGTCTTGGAGGCAACCCTTCTGTCATTTTAGGATCGAGGATAGCCACATTGGGGAGGATATTGTAATCCCCGAAGAGCAACTTCCTTCCCCCCTCATGATCCTTGATCACCGCTACATAAGTTACCTCGCTTCCTGTCCCGGCAGTCGTCGGAATGACGATATGCGGTGTCTGCGGTCTTGTGAGGATCTGAAACCCCACATAATCTTGAAGTTTTCCCCCTTCTTTCAAAAGGATGGCCATCCCCTTTGCTGTATCGATGGCACTTCCACCCCCTACGCTAACAATGCAATCGGCTCCCAGTTCTTTGCCGAGCTTCGCCCCCTGATTGACAATGTGGATGCCAGAGTCAGGTTCTACATCTGTGAAAATTCCTACACACAAATTGCCAAGAACCTTTTTTATCCTTTCTGGGATATCCCGTACTTTTGACAAGCTCTCTATCGGTAACGATGAGGGCCTTCTTGCATTTGAGGTTCTCCACTTCAATCGCCACATCGAAGGCAGTATTTTCACCAAAGACTATCTTGGTAGGGCTCCAGAAAACAAAATTGAGATTGGCATCATAGGGCATTGCTTCGTCCTCCTCTCCTCCAATAAGATGAAACTTTGTTCAGTGCTTATTTACCCCGTAGAAAGCCCCACCATTTATGGTGGGGATAAAGAAAAAAATGTTCATTCCTTATTGAGGGTGGGGTTTAAAGTCCCACCCCTTCTAACGGGGTTTACTCATCCAGGAATTTTGTCTCAATTCTAGTGGTACATTCAACGAGTTCCTGGGAGGCCTTGACATAACGAACGATGGTTGGGAGGTCCCCTTTCAATTTTAGTTTTCCCTGCATCATCCCTTTCACCGGTTCCAATTCTTTCTTGATGACCTGTTTCCATCGAGCATAATCACCGGTGATACAGAAAGGGGCTTTTTGGGATTCTTCAGCGGTAACTATCTTCGCATCCCTGCAAACCCCCTGATGAAGATCGAGCCATATACCGACATCTTCCTTAATGCCAATCTCCGGTTTCGCTGAGGTGACCAAGGCCACAGCTCCGGCGGTCCAGGTTGCACCTGCTTTCTTGTATCCCTCACTGGAGTTAATCTGTTTCTTAAACTCCTCAACCCACTCTATGCTCGGAAATGATAAGGCCATGACATACCTCCTTTTCTATTATTTATCTTTTACCCATGTAACTTTTCTGCCAGATTCTCAAGTCCTGCCTTGATTAACACCTCTCTCTTGGGCTTACCCTCTTCGTCCAATCCCCTGATTTCATAATACTCTCTAAGTAATCTTCCAACATCTGGAATAGAACCAGCTGCAGCACCTTCTTTCAATGGAGTAAGGATTCTTTTTGGCAATCTATCATCCTTTGCGCTTATTCCCATCATATTTCCAAGTCCTCTCTTTAAAAGCCATGTCCTTTCCCCGCATGCAAGGAGATCTTTCAATGTAAAATCAAATCCCGTGGTTAACCTTACCATTTCTGCCAGCTCATTTGCTGAAAGGGTCCATGCTACGAATTCACAGATCACGAGGGAGTTACAAGGAAGGCCAAGGTCTTCACAAAGTTTTATCATCTCGGCTTTCCCTTCGCTTGTTTGACCTATATAATTTTCCTTAAATCCGGCTTCTGGGTATGTAGTGATTCCCTGTTCCACGCCAAGACTGAGGTGCATGAGATGACAGGCACCCCTGATAGATGTCATATAAGCAAGACCCATTCCGTGGAAACCTCGTGGATCGTGCATTGGAGCCTCCAACCCTTTCACCTCAACGCAAAACTCCTCGGCCTCTTTCCCTATCCTCTTCGCTGCCTCCTTGCTTCCTTCGGATAGAACAGCCCCGATCCCTTCTCGTTTAGCTATCTTGTGGAGTAACTCGATGACCCCTGATATATTCCCCCACGTCAGATCAATTCCATCGGTATCTTTTCTGGTGATCAGCCCTTTCTCAAAAGCCT
>CAWFSX010000067.1:0-19875 GCA_963818595.1 uncultured delta proteobacterium | reverse complement strand
GGTCAAGATGGAGATCCCGGGCATCAAGTCGGTCTACACGCTGCCGGAAGCGTCCGGACGCTTCATTGTGGTCGTCTCCGTAGAGCAGATGTATCCGGGTCATGCGGACCAGGTGGGGGCAGCGGTCATCGCAAGCAATACAGGAACGTACGGGATCAAGGGTGTCATCATCGTTGATGACGATATCGATGCAGACGATCTTCCGAGGGTGTGGTGGGCCCTCGGCACCCGCTACAATCCGGCACGGGGGACGCAGATTATCAACCGAGGCAGGTCGACGCCCCTCGATCCATCCCTCGGACCGGATGACAACAAGTTCATCACCTCGCGGATCATCCTGGATGCGACGATACCTTTCGAATGGAAAGTCAAACCCACGGAGATCAAGCTTTCGGAGAGCGTACTGGCCAAGGTGAAGGCCCGATGGAAAGAATATGGATTTGAAGAATGATTCTGGAATAATGGAATGTTGGAATAATGAAATATTGAAAGAAAACTAATCAATAGTGGGTTTAACCATCATCCCAGTATTCCAGCTTTCCAATATCCCATATTTTAATGGAGGAAGCGATGGCATTCGAAAAAGATTTACAAAAGGCAAAAGAAAAGGCGAAAAAGGTCAAGCTTTTTGCCCATGATGTGCATGGGGTTCTGACCCCTAACACTTTTTTGTGCGATATTGAAGGAAGACGGAAATATACCTTTTGGCATATCGATGGTTTTGGTGATCTTTCGCTCACGGCAAATGGTATTCAAATTGCCTTTTTGGATACCACCTCCATCGACGAGGAGGGTCTCTTTCGTGCTCGTGAACTGAAGCTGGATAAATTCTACTATAAGATCAAAGACAAAGTGGCGAAGATCGAAGAGTTAAAGAAGGAATTAGGAATCAGCGATGAGAATGTGGGCTATATCGGGTGCGAAGTCACGGATATCGGAATGATGAAACGAGCGGGTTTTGCAGTAGCCACGGCCGATGCCATCGATGAGGTAAAAGAGATAGCTGATTATATCACCACCGCACCGGGTGGAAGAGGCCCCATCCGAGAGGTCTGTGAATTCATCTTAAGGGCGATGGGGAAATGGGAAGAGTGGGTAGAGAAAGTAACCAAGATGGGATACAAATAGAATTCGAGGTTAAGGTTTAAGGTTGAGGTTGAAGGATTTAAGTAATAAGGGACAGGGGGTAAACGATGAATAAAGAAACAGCCATTGAAAAAGCCAAGAAGGTTAAGTTTGTCATCCTTGATATCCATGGGGTCCTGACCGATAGTATCCTTTATTATCTGGATGATGGGAAAAAATCTGAATGTTTTTCTCTCCATGATCGCTTGGGCTGCATGGCCCTGATGGAGGGTGGTATCAACGTATCTTTTCTGACAAGTAAAATTACCAGGACAGATGAACAGGTAGCTAAAGTTTACAATGTGCCACTCGACAGACTCTGGGGGACTTCAGCCAAAATGGGAAAGCTGGATGAGTTTGAAAAAGAATCCGGACTTAAGGACGAGGATATCTGCTATGCGGGTGATGAGATGATCGATCTGGGCATCATGAAGAGGGTTGGATTCTCAGTCGCTCCTTCGGATGGCGCAATAGAAGCCAAAGAGGTAGCCGCATTACATTACCAAGGCAGGTGGTGGCAAAGGTGTCGTTAGGGAAATCGCTGAGTTGATCTTGAGGGCCCAAGGTAAATGGGAAACAGTCATTGATAAATTGATGAAAAAAGGATTATAAAACTTGTAGGAGAGCCCTCTGACTCCTCATGGGGCGGCCACCGAGAGCGCTCCTAAGGAGGAAGATTTGGAAAATTATCCATTTTATAAAGACAATAGGGAATTCATCAAGGCATTGGAACGACCATGGTGAACTGGTAACCATCCAACAAGAAGTGGACTGGGACCTTGAGATGGGCGCGATTGTGAGAAGAGTCTGTGAAAAGAAATTGCCAGCGCCCTATTTTAAAAAAATTAAGGACTATCCAGGCTTTGAGGCCCTGGGTGCCCCTCTGGCCACTTATACGAGGCTTGCCATTGCCATGGGAATGAATCCAAAGGCATCTATTCCAGAGATTTCTGATGAATATGTGCGAAGAACGACTGGAAATCCTATTCACTCAGTCCTCGTGGATAGAAAAAATGCTCCTTGTAAGGAAAATATTCTTACAGGTGATGACGCTGATTTATTCAAACTTCCAGGTCCCATGGTACACGAGGGAGATGGAGGAAGATATCTAGCGACTTGGCATTTTGTGGTAGCCAAAGATCCTGATACTGGCGCAGTCAACTGGGGAATGTACCGACAGATGGTCTTTGACGAAAAGACGATGGTCGGTCCTGTACTTCCTTTCTCTGATATGGGAAAAATGTTTTATGGAAAGTATGTCCCTAAGAATAAACCGATGCCTTTTGCTACGGTCATCGGCTGTGATCCCCTCTCAGGGATAGCCGCCTGTGCACCCTCTCCGATTCCGGAAGATCAGTTTACTGGGATGCTGATGGGAAAACCTGTGGAGTTGGTAAAATGTGAAACCTGTGATTTAGAAGTCCCAGCCCATGCAGAAATCATCATCGAAGGAGAAGTGATTCCCAATCTCTGGATTGAAGAAGCTCCTTTTGGAGAATATACAGGTTATCGAACCTCTCCACGTGAACCCAGAACAGTCTATCGGATAAAAGCAATCACCTATCGAAATAATCCCATCTTAACGATCTCCAATATGGGAGTCCCAACGGATGAAGGGCAACTTCTTCGATCCTTTTCATTGGGGTTGGAGATGCGAAAACTTTTGGAGAGTCAGGGCATTCCTATCACAGGCGTCTATATGCTTCCTGAATCGACCCATCACATGGTCGTGGTAGGGGTAAGGCCTGCTTATAGCAATATTGCTACCCAGATTGCTAATCTCGTCTTTGGAAGTAAATTGAGTCCTTGGTTCCATATGGTCATTGTGGTCGATGAGGAGACAGACATCTATAACAAAGATGATGTCATCCATGCCCTGGCGACGAAATGCCATCCCATTCGAGGGATTCGAAAATATGAACATTCTGTAGGAACACCTCTTTATCCCTTTGCTGATCCCGATGATCGAAAATGGAGCCGAGGGGCGCAGGTCCTTTTCGACTGCACCTTTCCTCTTGATTGGCCTAAATCGGATCTGCCTATCAAGGTCTCTTTTAACAAAGTCTATCCAAAAGAGATTCAGGAGAAAGTTCTTAAAAACTGGAAAAACTATGGATTTAAGGATTGAAGAGAGGAAGAAAAATGTCAAAGAGAGAGTATGATACGTTTATATTGTCAGATCCTGCATTGCTTCAAGAAGATCGAGAAATGGAACTAATCGTTCGTGAACTATCACCGCTGGACATCAGATACAAATATCGCAGTGCTTACGTCAGTGCAATGATTTCCAAGTCCGAATCAAAATATCCCGATCGACTCTGGATCAGGCTGGGGAGGGGCCAGCTACAGGAAAAACCCTGGTCCATCAAAATCTTAAAAGAGCTGAACAAATTACCAAAGGAGTCAGGATAGCTTTGAGAGATTCTTCTGGATTAAAAGATTTTATTGAATCTTTAAAGCAAAATGGAGAACTCCTCACTCTCTCAACCCCTCTTGCCCCAAAATTTGAAATCTCAACAGTCATCTCTGGGCTAAGAAAGAAAGAAGCCCCTGCACTCCTCTTCAAAAAAGTCAGAGGTTATGAATTCCCTGTTATCGGAAATCTTTTAGGAACGAAGAAACGCCTCTCTATGGCTTTAGGCATTGATCAGGAAAATTTTTTTGAAAATGCTCTTTCAAAGTTAGAAAAGAGAATTCCGCCTGTGCGGGTCAAAGATCGATCTCCAAAAATCGTTATCACCAAAAAAGGACGGGCCGATCTTCTGAAACGGCTCCCCATCTTAACCCACTATGCTGGGGATTCGGGTCCTTATATCACCTCAGGAATTACATCAGCCAGAGATCCAAAAGATGGAACCGTCGGGAGGGGCCTTCACAGGATGGAGGTAAGAGGGGAAAATGAGTTGGGCATCTCCCTTCTTAACCCACCCCTTTCTGAAATCTATGCACAATATAAGAAAGAAGGCAGAAGGATGGAGGTAGCCACAGTGATCGGTGTGGATCCTGCCATCTTGATAGCTTCGATCTCTAAAATACCTCGTGGAATGGATAAACTTTCTGTGGCAGGAGGTTTGAAAGGCAAACCTGTTCCAATGGTGAAAGCCGAGACGTTCGATATCGATATCCCTGCTCATGCAGAAATTGTCATTGAAGGTTTTATCGATCCAAAAGGGAAAGAGAAAGATGGCACCCTTGGAGAATCGAGCGGATACTATATGACTTTCTCAAAGAGTCCCAACTATCCATGTAACGGCCATCAGCTATCGAAAAGGGGCCTATTTCCATGCGATTGTCCCCTGGGGGTTGGAGGTGGACAATCTACTCTGCCTCATCCATGGAATTGACTTTGTTCCAAAGATGAAGAGAGAGATTCCTTCCCTGAAGCGAATCCACTTAATCCCAGGGACTTTCGGGTCCCATGTCATCATGAGTATTGAGACGGATCGCAAGGGAGAAGCCAGAAGGGCGTTGAACTTGGCCCTCTCCTTCAAGAATATTAAGAAGGCCATCATTGTGGATGACGATGTCAATCCAGAAGATGATCAGGAGGTCGAATGGGCTTTGGCCACCCGATTTCAGGGAGACAGGGATTTAATTGTGCTCTCAGACCTCAGAGGACAGCCCATCGACCCTTCTTCTAAGGAAGGATTTTTGACGACAAAGATGGGTATGGATGCCACTCGACCTAAAAAAGAAGGATTTGAAAAAGTCGATGTTCCTATCGAAGTCAAACAAAGACTTACCCCCATTCTTGGCAAGCTGAAGCGAAAGGAGAAGAAGTGAAGAAATTAATTGTAGGGATTTCAGGTGCAACCGGGGCCATTTACGGAATCAGACTTCTTGAAGTCCTTTCCAAGTCGGATGTCGAAACCCATCTGATCATCACAGAGCCTGCTGAGAATACTATCCTGATGGAGACCGATTGGGAGATCAAGAAAGTAAAGTCTCTCGCAAAAGTGGCCTATGATATTAAAGATTTAGGAGCCGACATTTCCAGCGGGTCCTTTCTCTCTGAAGGAATGGTCATTATTCCCTGTTCCGTTAAAAGCCTTTCTGGAATTGCCAACTCCTTCAATGAAAATCTTCTGATCCGGGCCGCAGATGTTACGCTCAAAGAGCGGAGAAAACTCGTTCTTGTCGTCCGCGAGACCCCGCTCCATCTAGGCCACCTCGAGTTGATGCATCAGGCGAGTCGAATAGGTGCCACCTTACTTCCTCCTGTCCCTGCCTTCTACTTTCATCCAAAAACCATTGACGATCTCATCAACCACACCATTGGAAAGGTTCTCGACCTTTTCGGGATCAATCATCATCTCTTCAACCGTTGGGGAAGCAACAGCGTGAAGAGAACGTTAAAAAAGAAAGGATTCAAGGATTAACCCGCCGACCCCTAAAATCCGAGGAAGGATCGTTGAGGGGCTCAGAGAGGCGGGCAACTTCACTCAGATTCCATGGGTGAGAAGACAGTTTATCGAAAAGCTCTCCATTGATCCCTACCCTGGAACATTAAATTTAGAAATTATTGATCCCGAGTCTCTCCAATCTTTCAATGCCCTGAAGACGAAGAAGGGAATCGAAATTACCCCTGAAGACCCTTCCTTTTGCAGCGCCAAATGTTACCCTGTCCTTATTGGTGGGCGATTAAAGGGAGCGATCGTCTTTCCCTTGGTCGAAGGGTATCCTGAAAATAAAATGGAACTAATTGCCTCCGAAAAAATTAAAGAAGCCCTCTCTTTGAATACAGGAGATCTGTTAGAAGTGGAGACTTTATAGAATAGAAAAGATGGCATTTCGTCCAACCTACACCGTCAAACCTCTTGAACAGTCCTTCCTGGAGTCAACAACTGGGCATTTTAGCAAGACATGTTTGTTTTCAATTAATAATCATCGGTGTCTTTCTCCCTTGACCTATAGCCCCCTTTTTCTTATAATTAGTTCACCCCATGATCTCTCAGTTAACTCATTCCAAAACGAGTTGTTTCACTAATGGCCACGATGTCACGTGCTAAAATCATCGGGACAGGCTCCTTTATGCCGCAGCGCATCCTATCCAACGATGAACTGGAAATCATCGTCGATACCAGCGACAAATGGATCACTCGCCGAACTGGAATCAAGGAGCGGCGCATCTCCTCAAAAGGCAGAAGAGAGACCACCACGGATCTGGCGGCCCAGGCCGCCCTCAAGGCGGTGGAAATGGCAGGCATTTCAGCCGCCGATCTGGATATGATCGTCGTAGGGACCGTAACACCGGATCGGCAGTTTCCCTCCACCGGTTGCATGGTACAGACGGCCATCGGAGCATCGCATGCTGCCGCCTTTGACGTATCTGCCGGTTGCTCGGGTTTCCTCTATGCTCTGACCATGGCCCGCAACGCCATCAGAGCCCAGACATCCAGATTGGTTCTGGTTCTGGGTGTTGAGCGGCTTTCGACCATCATTAATTGGCAGGATCGAAGCACCTGTGTGCTCCTCGGGGACGGCGCCGGTGCCGTGGTGGTGGCGTCATCCCAGAACGGCAGGGGCATCCTGTCGACACACCTCCAATCCGATGGAAAATTCTGGGATCTGCTTTACTCCTCCTATGAACGTTCCTGCCTGCCTCAATCCCTTGAGTGCATCGATCTCAAGCCCTTCCAGCTGAAGATGGAGGGGAACCGACTTTTCAAGCGCGCCGTGGGATGTCTGTCCACTATCGCTTCAAAGGCCATGGAAGAAAACGGGCTTTCCAGCAGCGACATTGCACTGGTGGTTCCTCATCAGGCGAACATCCGGATCATTCTGGCCATGGCGAAAAACCTGGGCATTCCTATGGAGAAGGTCTACACAAACCTGGACCGCTACGGGAACACATCGTCGGCCTCCATTCCCATCGCCCTCGACGAAGCCAACCGTGCGGGATTAATCAAGGACGGAGATCTGGTACTGCTGGCGAGTTTCGGCGCCGGGCTCACCTGGGGGTCCGCTGTCATTGAATGGGGTGACTAAGGAACGGTCCCCTGGGGGAGATAGAAACACCATGTCTAAATATTGACGTTCTGTCAAGGGTATAAAGGGGACATCCGTTAAAGAGCAGGATCAAGTCCTTTCTCTCCTTTTTGTCTCAAGCGACAAAAAGGAGAAGGTCTTTGAGGTTTTGGAGTGGTTGGCCCTCATGGACTGCCATGTGTCGTTAGATTAGATGATGACGTAGCAACGGGTCTCCGTAATGTAGGTTACCTGATTTCATCCCGCTAATCTGCAATCTGTCTTAACGAAGTGACCCGAACACTTGTGAGGTGTTATTCACACTTCTTGCGGGCGTGGTGGTGGAAGTCTTTCTTTTTCTCTGCCGCATCTTCATTCCCGTTTTCGGCAGCTTCGAATAATTCTCTTAGGTACTCACAGAGATGTAGCTTCTGGAACACCTGGTCTCCAGGTTTATAAATCGTCAGTCCCTCAGGCTTTCCTTCATCAACCTTTGACTGATCGTTTTCCTTCATGATAAATACTTCTTACCTTTTAGCCTCCTTTTTCCCAATACAATAACTTTTTAATCCTCTCAATCAGGACCGATCGGATAGCCGGGTTCTTGATCTTGGTCACTTCTTTCCACTCTTTCCAATCTCCCAAGAGATCATAATAGAGATTGGCACAGGCCCTTTGATAAAAAACGTTAGCATCGGGATTTACTTTTTCGAACACAGGCTCCGAAGTTCTTTAAAGATGCGATCCCTCTCTTCCTCGTCTTCGATGTGAAACATGAGAACCTTGGTCGTTTTTGAGGGTTGGCTTGAACCAAATTTTCCTTTCACATAGTGATCTCCAAGAAAATTTTCTTCATATTCTCTCAAAACCTCCAAGACACTCTTCTTTGTCCTTAAGGACTGCCACCACTTTCCAGCAGTGATAAGCCTCCTTCAATTCAATCTCTTCTTTTCCTGCCTTGCAACTGTTGATAGAGGTTGGTAATACAGGGAACGCATCGGCCATAGATATTTTGCTTTGTGACCCTCAGTTTCGGATCGCTCTCAAAACTGACCCAGTTATCCCTGGAGTCTCTCCAGACCCGCTTATCAAGAAAAATTTTTTTCATTCCCCTCCTCCCCTTACCCCTCTCTCTCCTCTTGAGGGGAGAGGGTTACAATGAAGAGGTAATTTTATCTTGATCTGATTTATAAATTATCATACCATAACTCAAAATAGAACCCAATGGAGGGATGAAATTGATGAAAAAAACGATCGTGATTGTTTCGACCTTGGATACGAAAGGCTCTGAAGCCGCTTTTTTGAAAGATCTCATCCAAGAGAGAGGTCACCGGGTTATCCTCATGGACACCAACACAGGTGGTGAACCTTCCATCCCTCCTGATATCTCATGCAAAAGAGATAGCGGAGGCTGGGGGAAGGAATATTGAAGAATTGAGGAGAATGAAAGATACAGCAAAGGTCTCCTCCATCATGATTGAAGGTGCCATCAAAAAAGTAAGAACGTCTTTTGGAAAAAGGAGAACTTGATGGAATCATCTCTTTCGGAGGAGCCAGCAACACAGCCATCGCCACCACCATCATGAAGTCCCTCCCTTTTGGGATTCCCAAGGTGATGCTCTCCAGCACGGCCGCCATGCCTGCCTATGCCGGAGGATATTTTGGTACCAAAGATATCGCCATGATCCATTCGGTGGTGGATATTGCAGGATTGAATCCACTGGTCAAAGATGTATTGAAGAGGGCTGCTGGAGCGATCTGTGGAATGGTGGAGATGGGAGGTGGGCTTTACTTCTCTTTCCAGAACAGACCCAAAAAAAGATTTGATTGCTTTAACCGAATTTAAGTTCTCAGAAGAATGCTGTTCTCATATGAGACATCTGTTGGAGACAACGGGGTTTGAAGTGATCCCTTTCCATGCCCAGGGTACGGGCGACAGGGCGATGGAGGAATTGATCGGAGAGGACTCTTTCAAGGGGTGATGGACATTGTTCCCGCCGGTGTTGGGGAAGAACTCTTAGGAGGAAACCGGGCTGCAGGTCCAAATCGTTTGGAAAATGCTGGAGAAATGGGCATTCCTCAAATCATCACCCCTTGCGGATTCGATATGCTCAGCTGTGGACCCATTGGAGAGAGGCGATCGAGGAGATCCGTCTATGGGTTTCGAAAGGATATCAAAAATCGAAAACTTTTCATTCCCGACGCCTTCCGAGTTCAAGCCCGTACGACTTCTCAAGAATTGAGAGAGATTGCAAGAGAAGTGGCAAGAAAGTTAAATCGATCAAAAGGACCTGTGGCCATCCTCATTCCTTTAAAGGGATGGTCCTCTCTCGACAAGGAAGGAATGCCTCTCTATGATCCAGGGGCAGATCAGGCGTTTCTTCATGAATTGAAGATCCATCTTAATCCTGAACCATCCCCATCATTGAGCTCGACCTTCACCTCAATACCCGAGAATTTGCAGAGGAGGCTGTAAATCAATTTATGAAGCTTTACAAAAGAGAGCCCTGAAAAACTACAATAGGCTCATCTTGAGAGATTTCTGGATTTATTCGGAAATCTACAAGACAAAGAAATCTCTATGAAGTGGCCATGGCACTTGGCAGGGCCAATTCTCCTTTTAACTCATTCACCATCTTTAGAAAGGCCTGGCTAGGAGGCGAAAGAGATTTTTCACTATGGTAAATGATATCGGTAAAGAAAATAATGTTACCTTCTTCAATGGTAATGACTTTTAAGGTCCCCTTCTCCAGTTCCTCCTTGATATCAGGTTCAAACATGAAAGACACCCCTTTGTTCTGTTTCACATAGCCCACAATAAAGTCCAGACTGCTTGCTTCAATAATCACCGATGGCCAAATCCCATATTCCTGAAATTTTCTCAGAATGGCCGTCCTTGAACCAGACCCCTTCTCCCTTAAAATCACCGGTTCACCATTCAATTCTCTCAGGGAGATGCTCTTCCGTTGTGAAAACCTGTGTTCGGGTGAGGCAACCAGAACAAATTCTACCGTCGAGAAAAAGATGGATTTAATTTTTCGGTCGAGGTTCAGCTGGGAGATAAGGGCGAGTTCATTTTTCTTCTCAAGGACACTCTTCGCCATATCCTCAGAGTTCCCTTCATCTAAAATCACTTTGATACGCGGGAATCTCCTTTGAAACTCGGAGAGCAAGGAAGGCATGATGTAACGAGCATAATTTTTCGTTGTTCCAATTTGAAGCGTCCCTCTCATCAATTTCTTGAAATCCTTCATCTTCTCATTGGCATCAGCTAACAAGATCGAAAATCTTTTCCGCATACTGGTAGAGCATCTCTCCTGCCTCAGTCAACTGCATTCTTTTCCCTACTTGTTGAATGAGTTTCAAATTCAATGACTTTTCGAGGGATTTAACCTGGATCGTCACAGCAGGTTGGGTGACATTTAATTCTTCCGCCGCCCGAGTGAAACTCTTTCTCTTTACAACCAAATAAAAAGCTTCCAATTGCCTGAGGTTCAAGAAATCCTCCTAAATCAATAATTAATGTCCTTGTGATAAAAAATCACAAAATTAATTTATTAAAACCATTCGAAATATAACGGTTTTACGAATTACTATAAAATTTTTTTATGAGATTATAAGAATAATTATATTGACTTGTCAATTAAAAAAAATATAGTTTTAACACATTATACCTTTTTTAAAATCATCCTTAGGAAAGGAGAGAGAACTATGCCCCAATATGATGGCATTATCATTGGTGGTGGGCCGAACGGACTCACTTTAGGTTGCTACCTGGCCAAAGCAGGGCTCAAGATTCTAATCTTAGAGAAGAGATACGAAATGGGAGGAGGCCTCTGCTCAGAGATGATCACGATCCCGGGCTTCATCCACAATACCCATGCGATCTACCACCCCATGGTGGATTATGCTCCGGTATTTCCTGATCTCGAACTGGATAAGACCTATGATCTCCAATATATTCATCCTGATCTTGTCATGGCCATGCCTTTCGCGGATGGTAGAAGTCTCTGTATCTACTCGGATCTTGAAAAAACCTGTGCTTCATTTGCCCAATTCTCAAAGAAAGATGCAGACGCTTATCGGGATACCTATAAACGGTTTAAAGAATATGTAGACGCCTTTCTCGGCCCAGCCACCTATGACATGGCGAAACCCGCTATTGAGCAGGTGATTAAACTCCACTCCAAACCATTAGGTCAAGAGATCAGTGCACTTTCTGAAAAGAAACCGATCGATATCATCCATGGGATTTTTGAAAACAATCAAGTCAGAACATTGATGCTATATGTCACATGTATGTGGGGATTGGATTACGATCTCGAAGGACTCGGTTATCTCGTTCCCCTCATGGTCAATCGAGCCGCAAATTACAGGCTCTGTATGGGTGGCTCCCACCACATGGCCAATTTGATGTCAAAATTTCTCTACCGACACGGAGGAATGATCTTAGGGAGTCAGATCATCAAGAGAATTATTGTCGAAAGCGGGACTGCAAAAGGTGTTGAATTAGACGACGGAACGGTTTATGAAGCCACGAAATTTGTCGCCTCCAGCATCGATCCTTATCAAACCTTCCTCAAATATATCGGGGAGAAGGACCTCCCAAAAGATCTTGTTACACGGACGAAAGACTGGAAATGGGAGAAATGGTCTCTCTTTGATGTCCACCTTGCACTTTTTAACGTACCCCAATTTACCGCGGCTGCTTCAAATCCCGATCTCACTAAAGCCTTTATTTATGTTCTCGGATTTGAGACGGAAGAGAATCTTATCGACCATTTTAAAGCTTTAAAAAATGGAGAGCTCAAGCCATCCGGATTCAACTGTTGCTTTCCAACCGTTTTCGATCCTTCAGAAGCACCTCCAGGGAGACACACCGGTTTAATATCAGAACATGCACCTTACCGTCTAAAGGAGGGAGGTCCTGAGAGATGGTATAAGATCCGTCAAGAACATGCCAAAGGACTCATCGACAAGCTCAAAAAATACGCACCCAACATGAGTGAGGATAACATCCTCTGGACCTACATCGCCTCTCCCCTCGATATCGAAAACAAGTTCGCTGATATGGTGGAGGGATCGATTAAGCAGGGAGGTTACTATCCTCTTCAGATGGGATTTTTGAGACCTAACGAATTATGCTCACAATATGCTACGCCAGTCAAAAACCTTTATATGTGTGGTGCTTCCACCTTCCCTGGAGGCCTGGTCACCTATGGTGCAGGTTACAATGCGGCCAATCGAATCGCCCAGGATCTCGCAATTAAAAAATGGTGGAAAGAACCTGAGATCGTGACGAAGGCAAAGGCAAACGGTTTGTTATAGGAGGTAAAAGATGAAAGTCAATTCGACAGGTTTGGGCCAGACAACGATGGTCGCGGCCTTTACTCAGCTTTTAAAAGATCCAGATGGAGGGGAAGCTTTGAAATTGAAGATCGAGTCTTCAGAACCCATCCATTGGGTGATTACAGCTACCCTGGAAGGAGCGGACCTGAGGAACTTCATCAAGCTCCTCTTAAAACCCTCTATCCTCTATTATGCCATTTCGTTGATGACGAAAAAAAGAAGGAGTTGGACAAAATGATTCTGACACTTTCTTGATTGCACATGATTCGAAAAACAGATTACATAGATCCTCTTTATGTCCAATCCCTTTCGTTTCAGTGTGATCGTTTCATAATCTGTGTAATCAGAGATTTGAACTTTCTCGAAATCTCAAGAAATAGAAAAGGAGGAAATCCCATGCCGGATACAAGTTATGATGCGATTGTCATTGGCGGAGGACACCACGGGACGATCATTGCCTGTTACTTACAACACGCAGGTCTCAAAACATTGGTCTGCGAACGTCAACATGAATTAGGGGGAGGTGCCTGCGGTGAAGAGCTTCCCCTACCCGGATTTATCCAGAATACATGCGCCCACTTCACCCGCGTCTGGACCCACCCTGTCTACACCGACTTCAACCTGAGGGAATATGGCCTCAAATATATTTTCCCAGAACAGAATGAAGGGATGGTCTATCCGGATGGAACCTGCTTTGTCGGCTACTCAGCCTGGAAGGTCATCGATCCTTTAACGGGTAAAGAGGAGCTCTCAAATGATAATGTGAAAAAGACCTATAATGAGATTGCTCGTTTCTCCAAAACGGATGCGGAGACTTATCTCGATATTCTTGGAAAATATCAGAGAAAGTGGAGGGCCGCATTTCGGGAATATCGTTATAGCCCTCCTACCCCCTGGGGAGTCAAGAATGCACTGGAAAGGCTCTGCGATGATCCCGTGGATGGAATTGATCCCGTCTATCAATTCATGACAGGCTCCCAGATCGCCAAAGACATTTTCGAAAGCCCTGAGCTTCAGTGCCTCTTTATGAGGGCCATTGAAACATCCACAGGCTGCTTCCCCGGCGATGTGATTGGCCTCTATGTCTTTGTTCATGTAATCGCCCTCACTCTTTCTTTAGAATCTGTCTCCATTGTCATTGGTGGAACCCACACCATCACCCATGCGCTTCAGAGAGCCTTCAGTGCTATGGGAGGCGAGTTCTGCGTGGAAACAGAGGTGGACAAAGTACTGGTTGAGAATGGAAAGGCCAAAGGAGTCAGACTTTCAAATGGGACAGAGAGTCGAAGCAAAACAATTGTCGTCAGTGATTTAGGAGTTCCCCAGACGATCTTCAGACTTTTGGGAGAAAATTTTGTGACGCCCAAAGTAGCCCGGCGAATTCGAAACATTCGGTATGACCGCTCTCAGATTTACTGGGGCAATATGGCCATGCATGAACTCCCCAAATATAAAGCCGTCTCCTTCAATCCTGATATCGGTAGCCAACCCCGACTCTACATGGGAGATAAAGACCCTGAATACATCTCCTGGAAATACCAGGCGGACATCTTTACCAAAGGGTTTCCTGAAAAGTGGTATATGCTTGCCGCCCCAGACTCGATCTGGGATAAGACCCGGGCCCCTGCGGGAAAACACACCATTTTAGTTGAGGAATTTGCTCCTCCCTTACATCTCTTTTCCGAGAGACAATGGCTTAAAATGAAGAAAGAGGTAGAGGATTTGATGTTGAAGCAGTGGCAAATCTACGCCCCCAATATGACCCGTGACAATGTCATTGAAGCCTTCATCACCACCCCCTATGATACGGTCATGCGAAACATCGACATGTTGGAAGGAGGATGGGCAGAGGGGGCCATGTTTGCTTCCCAGGCCGACCGATTCAGACCCATTCCCGACCTCTCCAATTATCGTCTCCCCTTTCTCAAAAATATGTATATCTGTTCTTCCAACATGCATTCCGGAGGGGGCATTGCTCGGGGCTCGAGTTATAACTGTTTCAAGGTCATTGCAGAAGACTTCAAGTTGGAGAAGCTCTGGGAGAAAAAAGGAAGAGCTTATTAACCGATCAATGCAAAATGATCAATTAACAATTAGCAATGATCAATGGAGACCCACAGAAGAGGAAACACCCATTAACTGACCAATGCAAAATCATCAATGGGAACTTATAGAAAGGGAGAAAGATGAGACTCAAAGATAAAGTGGCCATCGTGACGGGGGCCGCCAAGGGATTGGGAAAGGAATTCTCCATAGGTATGGCAAAAGAGGGGGCCAAGATCATGGCTGTCACCCGTAAGGATCTTGCCAACCTGGAAAAAACCGTAAAGGAGATCGAATCCTTGGGCGGTGTGGCGAAAGCTCTTCAGGCTGATGTCTCCATTGAAAAGGATGCTATCAAGATCGCTGAGGAAACATTTAGGGTCTTCGGCAGGATTGATATCTTAGTCAATTGTGCCGCTATCTATGATGGATTGGTTCGAAAATCCTTCACGGAGATAGACCCCAACGAATGGGATCAGGTGATGGCTGTGAACGTCAAAGGCCCCTGGCTATGCACGAGGGCTGTATTCCCTTATATGAAACAACAAGGGAAAGGGAAGATTGTCAACCTCTCTTCTGAAGTCTTCTTCACAGGGTCCCATGGTTTTATCCACTATGTATCTTCCAAGGGAGGGGTGATCGGTTTAACCCGGGCCCTTGCCATTGAATTAGGGCCTCATAACATTAATATCAATGCCGTTGCACCCGGATTTACGGATACAGAAGCAAGCCGCCATCTCACCGATGTGACTAAATACGATGTGAGTAAAACTCCTTTGAGACGACTGGAACAACCCAATGATCTTCTGGGCGCTGTCATTTTCCTCACATCCGATGAAAGCAATTTCATCACCGGCCAGACCCTATTAGTGGATGGCGGAAGGGCCATGCATTAAACCTATTCATCACCTTCACTCGCTTAAAACGGAATGGTGAGCAAAGTGGTGATTAAATTATTTCTCAACGGCGGATTCTAAGTCCTAAGCACCTGCCTACCGCAGACAGGAATACAGGGTTTTATAACACTTTAGCGCTTTGAAAAAGACCGTCTAATCCCCCTCCATCCCCCTTTGTCAAAAGGGGGAAGCATTTCACCTCCCTTTAGTATCTTTTCCCTGCCGAAAGGAGGCAAAGGGAGGTGGGGAGGGATTTTAGAGTGCGATTTCAAACAGCTAAATTGATATAGGATTTTTGTCAACGGGAGGTCATGACGCATGCACGAGATAAATTTCATCTTAAACGGAGCCCCTCGAAGGGTGATCGTGGATCCGCAAAAAATTTTATTGAAGGTTATTAGGGAAGACTTAAAGCTAACCGGTACCAAAGAGGGTTGCTCCGCAGGCCACTGTGGGTCCTGTGCTGTCCTGATGGATGGTGAAGTGGTTCTTTCCTGCAAGGTTCCCATGGTTAAAGCCCAGGGCAAAGAGATCACGACCATAGAGGGTATTGGCACTTTCAAAAATCCACATCCTCTTCAATTAGCCTTTGCCAAAACAGGAGCGATTCAGTGCGGCTTCTGCACACCGGGGATGATCGTTCGAGCCAAATCCATTTTGGACAAAAATCTTGATCCCTCAAGAGACGAAATAAAGAAGGCCCTTCAACCCCATATCTGCCGTTGCACCGGTTATCAAAAGATCTTTGAGGCGATCGAACTGGCAGGCTCTTATCTGCGGGGGAAAACAAAATCCATCGAATTAAAACTGACCGGGAAAGGGACGATTGGCCAACCTGTCACCCGACCTGATGCACTCGAAAAGGCAACAGGAACGACTCTCTATGCCGCTGACCTCGCTGTGGAAGGATGTGCCCAGATCAAGGTTTTAAGAAGCCCCCATCACCATGCTAAAATCGTCCATATTGAGAAGGCAGAAGCGGAAGCGATTCCTGGAGTTCTTACTGTGCTCACTGCTGAGGATGTGAAAGGGACAAATATCCTGAAGATGGCTGGAGATGACCAACCTATCTTATGTGGGAATAAGGTCCGTTTCATCGGCGACCCAGTAGTTGCTGTGGTGGCGACCTCTGAAGAAATAGCCTCTTACGCCATCGAGAAGATCGAGGTGACCTATGAACCTATGGAACCTGTTCTTACTCCAGAGGAGGCATTGAAGGAAGGGGCCATAAAGGTCCATGATGATCGATCCAATCTCTTTTTCGAACAACCCATCATCCATGGTAACGCCGAGAAAGGTTTTTCAGAGTCGGAGGTGGTGCTTGAAAAAACCTACGCAACGCAATCCGTTGAACATGCCTATCTCGAGAATGATGCCGGCGTGGCTTACATCCATGAGAATGGGCAATTGATCATACTGTCCGCAAGCCAGAATATCCATGCCCACCGAAAGACCATTGCAGAGGCTTTGGGACTCAGTCTGGATAAGGTCCGGATCATTCAAACCCCTACAGGAGGAGCCTTTGGAGGAAAGTTAGATGTCTCCGTGGGCGGAATTCTCGGCTTGGCTGCTTTAAAACTGAAAAGGCCGGTGAAACTTGTCTATACGAGGAGTGAAACCTTTGCCGCTACCCCAAAACGTCACCCCTTCCTGATGAAGGTGAAAGTGGGGGCCAAAAAGGATGGAACCTTCATGGCATTGGATTTCGATCTCACGGCAGATGGCGGAGCCTATAAATCATTCAGTAATAGTGTGACTCAACGAGGCCTTATCCATTCACAGGGACCTTATCGCTTTCCGAACGCAAAGGTATATGGAAAAGCGGTCTATACGAATACTGCTTTCAAGGGGGCCATGCGGGGTTTTGGTGTACCACAGGTCGCCTTTGCGATCGAGTCAACCCTCGATGAGCTGGCCGTGGAATTAAAAATGGACCCCTTAGCCCTCAGGATGAAAAATGGCTTTGTGAGAGGGGATACGACGATCTGTGGCCAGGTGTTGGACCACCCTATTGGTTTTCAGGAGTGTATGGAGACCCTAAACCCTCTTTATGAGAAAGCGCTCAATGAAGCAAAAGCAAACACAACCAATGAAATGAAAAGGGGCGTAGGCTTAGGAGGGGTTTGGTTCGGTCCGGGCCGAAGTGCTCCAGATCAATCAGAGGCATGGGCAGAACTTCTTCCTGATGACACCTTACAAGTTTGGATCGCAGCATCGGATATGGGACAGGGGACAGACACGATGTTTTGGCAGATTGCTGCCGACACCATTGGATATCCTCTTGAAAAGGTTAAAGTCTTTACAACCGATACCGAGATCACACCGGATGGGAATTTTTCCGCTGGAAGCCGTCAGACCTATGTCTCTGGAAGAGCTGTACAAATGGCTGTGGAAGAACTGAGAAAGGCCATGGATGAAAATGGGGTGAAGACATACAGCGAGATGAAGGCAAAGGGTTTACCTACTCTTTATAAAGCAGTCAATAAGCCTGTGACTTCAAGACCTGATCCCAAGACCGGTCAGGGTGTCCCATGGGAAACCTATTCCTTTGGAATCCAAATGGCTGAAGTGGTCGTCGAGATAAAGACAGGCAAGGTCAGTGTTCTCAAGATCACCTCCGTCCATGACCTTGGGACGGTGATCAATATCCAAAATGTGGAGGGCCAGCTCCATGGTGGAATCTATATGGGGCTTGGATATGCCCTCATGGAAGAGTTTGTGTACACGAAGACTGATAGCTTTGCTAAATTTAAGGTCCCAAGAGCCAAAGACATGCCTGATATGGAAGTCATTACTCTCAATATCCCAAGAAAGAAAGGGCCTTTTGGAGCTTCAGGTACTGCGGAGTACGCGGATGTACCTACGGCGCCAGCCATTGCAAATGCCATCTACCATGCATGTGGTGTACGCGTTCGGGATTTACCCATTACTCCAGAAAAGATCAAAAAGCTCTGTAACCTTTCAAAAAAGAAGATTTTTATAAAGCTCGAAAAATAACTTGATTTCCATTCTTCCTATAAGTAGTATAATCCTACTTTCAAGGCATTATAGATAAAATGATAGAAAGGGGGTGGGGATAAAATTTGGATGAGGTATGGAGGTAGTCTGATTGTGGGGAAATGAGAATATTTCTTTAGATCTGCGAGACTTTAAAAGGAGGTGGGGATATGAAATTTTACGATGTGGTACCCGGACTTGATTTTATGGAGGAGTATGATTTAGAGCAATCACCAGCCTGGTTTCTCGATGCCACTCACTCGGTGCCCCCATGGACACCCATGTTCGGATGGTTCTGGATCAATTTCTGCCGGCACGGAATGCAGTATGGCGCTGAAACCCTCTCCCTTCCCACGGTGAAAGGATGGGACTGGCGCTTTAAAGATGGAGGCGGCTATTTAACCCTTCTCATGGTCGATTCCGATAAAGAGAAGGCAGAAAGAGAGAAGAAATTTAGAGAAGCGATTCGTCCTTTTGTGGAAAATTATGATGGTCTTTGGGGGGGGTATGTTAAGGAAATACTAAAAAGATATGAGAATCTAAAAGCCCTCGATGTCAACACTGCTTCGAATATCAAACTTCTTGAGAATTTCGAGGAGACGATTGATACCTGCCGAAGGATGTGGGAAATCCACATGCATATGATGTATGGGACTTATACTCCCTATGTCCTCTTTGAGCAACTCTGCATGCAGTTGCTCAACATCGACGACACCCATCCCACTTTCCACAAGTTAGTGGCTGGCTTTGACAACGAAAGTTTTCGAGTCGACCGTAGGCTCTGGGAGTTCTCAAAGAAAGCAAAGGATATGGGGCTCGAGGGTCTCTTTAAGGAGACGCCATCAAAACAGATGACAGCCAAACTGGGGGGCAGCGACAAAGGAAAAACCTATCTAAAGGAATTTAATGAATTCCTTGATAAAGAAGCCGGTTGGCGGATGGAGCGAATGGCTGAGATCAATGTCCCCACTTGGCAAGAGGACCCTACCCCAGGTTTTGAAACGGTAAAAATGTACCTTAAGAAAGGTGGGGAATTCGACTTAGATCAAGACCGGAAGAAGATTGAAAAGGAAAGGAAAGATACAGAAAAGGAGGTCTTGGCTAAGATTGCTCCCGAGCAGAAGGGTTGGTTCTCCATGCTGATGGGGGTGGCTCAGAATTGCAGCCGTTTCAGTGAAGAGCACAATCATTATCTCGATCTCTACACCCATGCGTTGATGAGAAGATCCTGTATGGCATTGGGAAAACGATTTGCTAAATGCGGGGCGATTAATCAACCTGGAGATATTTTCTTCCTCATGCCTGATGAGGTGAGAAAGGCTGGAATTAATCCTGATAAACTCAATCTCAAGCCGATCGTTCAACGTCGGCAGAAAGAATGGGAAGGATGGAATCAGAAGGGCAATCCCCCTGCCATCTTTAAAGAGGGGTTTACTTTGGAAATGGCTATCGGAGGATTGGTCCAATCTCTTGATCCGATCGCCCTCAAAGTTGTGGT
>CAWFSX010000066.1:0-84433 GCA_963818595.1 uncultured delta proteobacterium | reverse complement strand
CCGTCTATTTATGTCTATTTAGGAATTGACATAGGGAGCCATTTTTCTTATATTATTGGCTTGCCGGAGTGGTGAAACTGGTAGACGCACGGGACTCAAAATCCCGCGGGGCTTCCACCCCGTGTCGGTTCGATTCCGACCTCCGGCACCAGTTTTTAAGCAAGATGAATTATTTGTTTTCCTGCACGGTTTTGCTTCTTGACACTCAACTCCTTTTTTTGTACGTTTAACTCAGTCAAAAGCGAGTTCTTATTCTTATCATCCGTTATGAAATTGGCATGGCTGTCATTAATCGTGTTGGCCTTTTTGGCCGGGAGTTGTGCCTCCGGCCCGAAAGCCAACGTCAAGAGCATCGACTGGGGAAGTCGCATAGGGATGTACACCTACGAACAAGCTCTAGCCGAGTTGGGCCAGCCTGACGTCATAGGCGAGTCCAGCGAGGGCAAGATTGCAGAGTGGGTGCTTCGGCGAAGCCCGGGCGTCTCCTTCGGCATTGGTCTCGGCACAGGAAGTTACGGCCATCACACGTCCACAGGAGTCGGGGTAGGAACTTCAGTGTCACCGCCGCCCAGTGGGGAATATCTGCGCCTGAGATTTGACAAGGACGGTAAACTCGTCGAATGGACCAAGGTGACCTACTGACAGACTTCAAGCCTACCTGCTTTTGGGGAGGTTTTTTGCAATGTTAAGGTAAACTTTCCCTTTCCCTTTTTCTCCCTCATTTATTCTAACCCTATTCTAGCTCCTTTGATTGACATCCAAATAAGTTTTTGTTAACGTTACACATCAAAAAAAGACGGGCCCTCATTTTTAAAAATGAGAATTTGACCATGAAGCTAAACGATCTTTATTCAATCCTCGTTGAAGTAGACCGAAATGGTATTCCTCACAACATCCCCAGTGCGAGATATGGAAAATGGGAAATCAATTCACTCGGCTTCAGGGGGAAAGAAATTGACTTGGAGAAAAAGGAAGGCCAAATTAGGATTTTATGTTTCGGGGTATCAGAAACATTCGGATTTTATGAGAGTAAAGATAAGGAATGGCCTTCCCAATTAGAGGAGATATTGAGTAATAAATTCCCAAGGGTAGAAGTCATTAATGCATCGGTGGTAGGGCTCAATTTAAAAAATAATAAAGATTATGCAGAAAAATATCTTTTACCATTGAAGCCTGATATCATGATTATCGTTCAAACGTACTTGATCTACATAAAGGAGTTGATGAGGGGAGTGGGAAGAAAGCATTTAGGGAACGAAGTTAAAGGGAAGAAGGTGAAAAAACCTAAAGATGAAGTAGATGAGAAATGGGTTGGGTATAACCTAATTAAATTCCGAGCGGTCGGTAACGTTCTCCCAAAACTTGAAGAAACGATGGAGAGATGTTTAGGGGAATGGTTATCAACCCACATCAATCTATGGAGGCTACGTAGAAGGATTAGGAAAAAAGAGAAAAAACATCTTATTCATAAAGAACCGATGGATGAAGTACCAGAAAATACTATTTTGGAATTTGAGAAGGATTTAAGATTATTTGTCCATTATCTAAAAGAGAATAATATTGTTCCAGTCCTTTCAACCTATCCCGCCCTCATTACCCCATTCAATAAAGATATCCACAAGAATATTTTATTGGCTACTCGCTTAACCTTTTGTATTGAATTATCCGAGGAGGGTATCCTTGACGCCTCAAAAAAAACGAATGAGGCGATTAGAAGAATAGCCAAAGAAGAAAATTTGGCTTTTGTTGATAACGACCATTTGATTCCAAAAACTTTAGAATATTTTGGCGACAACTTTCATTATACCAATGGAGGATCTGAACTCATTGCAAAAAATTTTTATGATGTTTTGAATCATTGTCAGTTAATAAAATAAGAATGATTCCTCTTGGAATGAATATGATATATTTCGACCTTCAAAAGGGTTAGAAACGGATGAGTTCAACAAGGGTTTTTGTAATCGGTCTGGATGGAGCCACGTTTGATCTTCTCGATCCCTGGATAGGGGAGGGAAGGCTTCCCCATTTCAAAAGGATGATGGAGAAGTCAACTTATGGTCGTCTGGAGAGCACGATACCCCCCATTACTCCCCCGGCCTGGACCTCTTTCATGACCGGGGTGAACCCTGGGAAACATGGGATATTAGATTTCTTCACTTTGAAGGAAAATTCCTTTGAAAAAGTTTTAGTGAATTCAAGCCATATCCGGTCAAAAAGGTTCTGGGATCTGGCACAAGAGAAGGGGAAAAAGAGTATCGTCCTATATGTCCCTCTCACTTATCCTCCCCAAAAGGTCGAAGGAGTAATGATCAGTGGGATCCCTGCTCCGACTCATGGTGAGTTTATCTATCCCAAGGAGATGGGAGGGGAGCTTGAAGAAAAGTTAGAAAGATGGTGGGCCGAGCCCGATGGGGATAAACTTAAGGATCTCCGCGAAGAGACCTTCCTGAGTGAGTTTTACCAAACCTTGGAAACTCGGTTTAGAGTAGCAAACTATCTGATGACCAAAGAATGGGATATCTTCGTCTTCGTGATCATGGAGACCGATTGGATGCAGCATTTCATGTGGGGGGAGAAAGATCGATGTCTTTTACCTCTCTATATGAAAATCGATGAGATGATTGGACATTTTATGGAATTATTGAAGGAGGAGGATGTCCTCCTGATGATGTCGGATCATGGCTTTGGTCCGATCCAGAAGACTTTCTATCTTAACCCCTGGCTCAGAGAAAAGGGTTTCTTGGTGAGCAAGCGAGAGTGGGGTTCCTCCAAAGAAAAACAGGATATGGGAATCTTTCACCTTCAAAAAGGCCCCTCCCTCGTTCGGAAGATTAAGCAGTTAATAGGTAAGAAGAGGGTTGGAGTTCATTGGGGAAAGGCCCAGGCTTACTCGATCAACGGATTATACAGCCATGGAGTCAGAATCAATTTAAGGGGAAGAGAGCCAGAAGGGATCGTTAAACCAGAGGAATACGATCAGGTAAGAAATCGAGTGATGGAAGCGCTCAAATTAGCGATGGACGAGCAAGAGGGAAGAAGAGTGATTGAGCAAGTCTTTCGAAGAGAGGATATTTATCGAGGGCCCTACATGAGGAACGCGCCTGATGTCATTTTTGTTCCCAATTGTGAATACAAAGTTAGCGACCGAATTGGAGATAAAATCTTTAAGAAGAATAAGCCTGGTGGAAGTTTTCATCGGCCTGAGGGGATTCTCATCCTCCAGGGTCCGGGTATAAAGAAGGGGAAAAAAATCATGGGAGCACATATCATGGACATTGCTCCGACACTCCTCTACCTTTTGGGCCTTACGGTGCCAAAGGATTTTGATGGGAAGGTTTTAACGGAAGCTCTGGAGCCTGAGGTGCTGAAGGCATATCCCATTAGAACTGAAGATATTCCCCTGGAGATAGAAGCTGCTGAATTTGTCATAACAGAGGCAGAAGAAAAAGAGATGAGAAAGAAGCTTCAGGGGCTTGGGTACATGGATTAGTTAAGCTCCTCTCCTCCAATGTGGGGCTTGTGGGGGGAATGAAGGATCCAGGAGTTTTGGACGGATTTGCACCCTATGAAACAAAATTAAGAATCAAGGAGTTTGAAAATTGAATCTAACAAAATCTCTCATCATTCCTCTGATCTTTTTCCTATTCCTCCAACCCTGTTTTGCGCTCCCTGACGAAGAAATTCAAAAATTCCAAACCCTCTTAAGAGGTAACCCTGTGGGAGAAAGAATTGTTTTCTGGGCAGAGAAATTTATGGGCGTTCCCTATGACAAGGATCCTTTAGGAGAATATGTTTCAAAAGCAACCATTGTGGCAGATGAGAGAATGGATTGTATGTATTTGACCTTCAGGGCAGTGGAACTTGCCTTGGGTAAGACTCCTGATGAAGCCATCCAAATCGCCCTTGAGAAAAGATTCCATTCGAAAGGTGTTCTCAAGGATGGTCAGGTCATCAACTATGATGACCGTTTTGAATATGGGGAAGATATGATCGAGAGCGGAAAGTGGGGTAAGGATATCACCTCAATCGTTGGGAAAATGACCAAGATAAAAGGCTCGAGGGGAAGAGATTTTGTAGAGATCCTTCCTGCCGCCATGCTCCTGAAGGGAACGAAGAATTTGAGGAGCGGCGACATCGTCTTTTTCATAAAAAAAGTTGAAGAGAGGAAGAGGGAAGAAATTGTTGGCCACTTGGGAATTGTTAAAGTGGAAAAGAATCCAAAGACCAGAGAAGGGAGAAAGATCTATCTTATTCATGCCAGCGGGATCAAAGGAAAAGGCGGGGCGGTGAAAAAGGTTTTGTTAAAGGAGTATCTCTCCATCATGCCCTTCATCGGCGTCAAAATCACCCGATTTGAGTAAAAGTCTCCTTCTCCTTTTTAATAACCTTTATTTCTCTAAAATTTTTTATTGTCCATAGAGAAGAAGGAAAGTATAATGTTCAAGTTAAATTTCAAATTCAATAGGAGGTGAAAATCACTTTATGATCCGGGCGTTCAATAAACATTATCGTAAGGCCATCGATCTTATCGAGAGCTCTTCCACCAGCGAGAAGATGGAAATCGCTGAAAAGGTAATTGAGTGGTTCCGGGAATTACCCGAAGAGTATATCATTTCCCTGGCGATGTTTTTTAATGAGGTGATCGACGATCTGGGGGACGATAGTTTAGAAAAGATCAATTTAAGAATAAAGCGAAAGAAAAAAGAGGAAAAGAAGAGGAAGAGGAAGAGGAACGATGAAGATTTAGAAGAGGACGAGTACGACGAGGAGGATTACGACGACGACGACAAGGACGATTATTGATCCTAACGCCTTGAATTGACTTCCAATCACCAAATCCCAAGTTCCAAATAAATCCAAATTACCAATGTCCAAATAACCAAACGTTCATATACCCTAACCGTATCCAGAATTTTGGTTATTGAAATTTGATTATTGTTTGGTACAGGGCTTGGAATTTGGAAATTCTTATTTAGAGGCTGGAACGGCACGATTGTAGGCCCAGCGTTCCATCCTTCCAATCTCTTCCCTCATGGTGGTGGAAAGAGGGACGATATTTCCCGCTGAGATCACCAGATCCTGTTCGTTGATCGGTCGCCCTGAATTAAAGGCTTCAATCATTGCTCCGTTGACCGCCTGCTCAATTTCTGCACCGTTAAACCCCTCGGTCACCTTCACCAACATATCTAAATTGATCTGGGATAAATCCGCACCGTTTTTTTTCAAATGGATGGAGAAGATGGACTTTCTTTCTTGAGCATTGGGTAAGGTTACAAAAAAGATTTGGTCAAAACGACCCTTTCTCAATACCTCTGGAGGGAGGAGTTCGATCACATTGGCTGTCGCGGCAATAAAGACGAAGGCACTTTTCTCCTGCATCCAGGTGAGGAAGGAAGCGAAGACCCGAGATTGACTCCCTCCTCCGGCTTTTTGGCTCTGGATGCTGATTCCTGCTTCAATCTCGTCAATCCAGAGGACACACGGTGCCACAGACTCCGCAGTTCGAAGGGAGATCTGTAAAGCCTCTTCAGGTTCTCCAATCGTTCCATCATAGAGTCTGGCCATGTCAAGATGGAGTAAGGGGACCTGCCAGAAAGAGGCGAATACTTTCGCACAGAGGCTTTTTCCACATCCTGAAAGACCGGTGATTAACACCCCCTTTGGAAGTGAGAGACCGAAGGATATTCCTTCACTGCTCAAGACTTTCGACCTTTTTCTCAGCCATTCTTTGAGGTTTTCCAACCCACCGATATCCTCCAGGGAAGGCCGATGGATGACTAAATTGAGTATTCCAGATTTTCTGATCAACTGCCCTTTTTCCTCAATCACCGCATCAATGAGAGAGGCATCGACTGTCGTCCTTCCAATCAGGGCACTTCGGAAAGCCCGGGCCACTTGGTCGAGAGAAAGGCCAAGGGCTGCCTTGACCAATCGGTCCTTCAACTCCGGTGTCAGGAATTCTGTTAATTTTGAAGATTGAGGACTGGCGGAAATGATCCCCATCAGGGCTCGCTCCACTTCCAGCGCGTCTGGCATGGGGAGTTCGTAGACCACCATATCTCGCTTTAGTTCTTCCGGGACGACCAGCGTAGGAGCAACAATAAAAAGGGTAGCATATCGATTCCGGAGAGAGCGATGGAGATCCTTTAACTTCCTTGGAAGGAAAGGGTCTGTCTTTAAAAAAGTATGGAGTCCTTCGAAGAGATAAAAGGCTTGTTCTGGACTCTGGATCACTTTGTCAAGGGCCTCAATTGGGTTCTTCGAGTCTTCAATCTTTTCGTTCTCCCCGGTCAATCCTTGGAAGGGATTCCAGATGAAGAGTTTTGGCTTGGGTTGAAAGGTGGCACTAAGTTCTTTAAGCAAGCCCTCTACACGATCTTCTTCATCCGATAAGATATAAACAATGGAGGCCTTGGAAAGAATGAATTTCTTCAGGTCTTGAAGGATCTGTTGTTTCTTAGAGGTTTCTTCCATAAGTTTGGCAAGATTATACAAGAATTATTTTGCTACGTCAATTTAAACCAATCTCCCTTGTTAACCCATCGGTCAGGGTGTGGTATTTGACCCTTTTCTATTCTCGTTAACTGAAGGATCACCTCTCTTGTTAAGAGAGGCCGGGAGAAATATTCAAAATGCTTGAATCTTTACTCGTTCTTCAATAAAATTGGAAATCAGGAGATAAAAATGAAAGTCGATATTAATCCTATCCTGATAGAGTTGGGCCCGATTCGAGTGGGTTGGTATGGATTGATGTATGTGTTCGGGTTCTTGGCCTCCTATCTTCTCGTCCGGTATCAAATGAAGAAAAAAGATTTTGGTGTTTCAAAACTGGAGGTGGAAAATCTCTATTTTTATCTCATCCTCGGATTAATCATCGGGGCCCGGTTAGGATATGTCCTCTTTTATGATCTTAAGATGTACCTCGCAGATCCCCTTGAGATTTTTGCCATCTGGCATGGTGGTATGTCATTTCATGGAGGGTTGATGGGTGTCCTCATCGTCGGGATTCTTTTTTCCTGGAAAAATAAGAAGTCGTTCTGGAAAATTGCTGACCTCTTCATTGTCACTGCCCCCATTGGATTGGGTTTAGGGAGAATCGGTAATTTCATCAACGGCGAACTCTATGGTCGAGTCACTCAAGTCCCCTGGGGAATGATCTTCCCAAAAGGAGGTCCTCTTCCTCGGCATCCCTCTCAACTTTATGAGAGTGGTTTAGAAGGAGGCGTTCTCTTTTTGATCCTTTGGTTTCTCAAAGATAAAAAACTTCCTCATGGCGGGCTGTTAGCCGTATTTCTTTCTGTGTACGGGGTATTTCGCTTTTTTGTGGAGTTATTCAGGGAACCGGACCCACAGCTCGGATTTATCCTGGGTCCCTTCACCATGGGACAGGCACTTTCAGCCTTTATGATTTTCGGAGGGATCTTTCTGTTCCTCTATTTGAAAAGGAAGGTCGGGACTGAATCGAGGTACCATCGGTCAAAATAAAAGAGCGATCTTTAGAGGACCGCCTCAAAAGTTAATCGCCTTCCCGTGGTAGAAATACCTTTGGAGAATATCGAGACTATACCCCACCCATGGATCCTCTTAATATCGTTAATTCATTTGTGACTTTCTTTGATGTCTTTTATCCCCTTCAAAACCTTTTCGATACTTTCTTTCTCTTCTAAAGAGTTGGCAAGACCGTAAATCCGTACGGAATCGGCATCTTCAATGGTGAAAAAGAGATGTTGGTTCGTCACCCCTGCCTCGAGAAGGGCAGATTCCACTTTGCGATGGAGGGAAAGTTTTCCAAGCAATCTCACAGAGTCCATCCCGCAGGCTTTGATCTCTTCAGATCTTGCTGCATCGACAACCATCTTCGCCGCTGATTCGATGCTCAGCTTGTCGGTATTCAAAATCAGATCGTAAAGATGGGGATTCAGCCAGTCCTCATTAAAAGCAAACCTGAAAAATCCTTTCTTATCGTGATCGGATCGCTCAATCATTTTTTCGGCAATCTCTCTTCCCACCCCTTTTTCTCGCATGATTCGGTCTATCCTTTTCTCCATAGAACCTGTCACCAACACATGAAGGGCACAACCAAAAGAGTTCAGATAGAAGCTGGCTTCCCTTGCCAAATAAAACCGCATTCCCCTTTTTCGCTACCTCAAAGATGACAGACTGTAACCGATCGAGATAGACTTTTGGCTTTTCGCTGAAAAATCTTTCAAGGAAAGCAGGGCTTTTTTCGTCTAATTTTTGCACATCCTGGAGAAAACCCATTTCGTCCTGCAGCTTTCAGAAGTTCCTCCTCGCCATAGTAGGTATAATTCAGTAATTTTGCTACTTCTCGAGCAATCTGTTCCCCATTGGTTCCAAACAACTCAGAAACAGTAATAAAATACATAAAAATTCCACCTCCTCTCGTTCATAAACCGATACCCTTTCCACTTCGCTTCTAACTTCATCGAACAAATCTCATTTATCCTTCCTACTATTAAAAAATAACCATCCTTCAACAGTGCGTCAAGCCCCTCTATATCGGGAGCCTCCATCTGCCTGGTTGTTCCAAAGGTCAATTTACGATCTACTTCTTGGTCTTTTTTATTGGGGAGATCATAGATCGGGGATCGAGAAGGCGATTTAACTCCTTCGTTGAAAAAAGTCCTTCCTCCTCCACCACCTCACGGATCGTCTTATTCTGATCAAATGCCTTTTTTGCGATTCGGGCGGCTTCTTCGTATCCGATTTTTGGTGTCAAAGCGGTAGCCAGAGCTAAGCTTTTCTCAATCATCTCTTCGCAACGCTTCCGATCTGCCTTCAACCCTTTGACACATCTTTTAGAAAAGTTATTGACTGCGTTAGCGAGGAGATGAATGGATTGGAGTAGATTGTAAGCGATCAACGGCATCATCACATTGAGTTCAAAATTGCCGCTCAGCCCCGCCAGGGTAATGGCTGAGTCATTTCCGATCACCTGAGCACATACCTGGATGAGAGATTCAGGGATGACCGGATTGACTTTTCCAGGCATGATCGAAGAGCCGGGTTGAGTTTCCGGGAGACGAATTTCCCCAATACCGCAACGAGGACCTGACCCCAGCCATCGGATGTCATTAGCGATTTTAATCAAACTTCCAGCCACTGTTTTTAAAGTCCCACTCATTTCAACCAGGGCATCTTTGGCACCCTGGGCCTCGAAATGATCAACCGCCTCATAGAATCGATAACCTATCTCTTTATTCATGATGGAAATGGCTTTCTTGGCAAAAAGGGGATGGGTGTTGATCCCTGTCCCCACGGCGGTCCCCCCTAAAGGAAGTTCAGAGAGGGATTTCATGGCATTTTGGATTCTTTGAATCCCCAATTCCACCTGGCGGGCATAGCCTCCAAATTCCTGACCCAATCGAATCGGTGTGGCATCCTGGAGATGTGTTCTTCCAATTTTAATAATGGGATGGAACTCCTCGACTTTGTCCTTTAAGGACTTATGGAGATCTCTTAGGGCTGGCAGAAGTTTTTGTTGGAGAAGAAAGACAGAGGCGATGTGAATGGCGGAAGGAAAGACATCGTTGCTCGATTGACCCAGATTGACATGGTCATTGGGATGGACAGGCCGGTAAGTTCCTTTTTTTCCTCCCAGGATTTCGTTGGCACGATTGGCGATTACTTCATTGGCGTTCATGTTAGTCGATGTCCCAGAGCCGGTTTGAAAGATATCGACCACAAATTGTTCGTCCCATCTTCCCTCCATTACTTCTGCAGAGGCCTTCTCGATAGCCCCGGCAATTCTTCCCTCCGAGGAGACCCAGCTCTGAGTTCGCCTTCACGGAGGCATACTTGATGAGACCTAGAGCGAAGATGAATTCCCTTCCGAATCGCCAGCCGCTGATGGGAAAATTTTCAACCGCCCTCTGCGTCTGGGCACCATAGTAAGCTTCTTCGGGGACCTTGACCAAACCCATCGAATCTTTTTCTATTCTATATAGATTTTTTGAAGAGACCATTTTGCACCTCCTCTATATTATTCTATTGGAAAAGTGTCGAATGATCAATAATCTAATTTCTCCTTCAATTAGATTGACAAATTAGAAAAGCATCGATTATCATTCTTGAGATTTCTGAAAAAGTCCGAAATCTCTGATTACACCGATTAGTAACCGATTACACAGATTAAGAGAGCGTGAAGTATTTTTTCAGAGTTCTCTTCTTTAACGCGATTGTTGAAAAGGCGATCTATGGGAAGAACCTCTTGTACGAAAAATCCTTGAAACGCATCTGGTCAGCGGAAAATTAGTTCCTCATGAAAATATCGCGATTGCGATTGACCAAACCCTCACCCAAGATGCCACAGGGACAATGGTTTATCTCCAATTTGAGGCATTAGGGATCCCGAGGGTGAGGACTAAATTCTCAATCAGTTATATCGATCACAATATGCTTCAGACTGGATTTGAGAATGCGGATGACCACCGATTTTTACAAACCTTTGCTGCAAAATACGGAATCTTCTTTTCTAAACCCGGAAATGGCATCTGCCATCAGGTCCATTTGGAACGATTTGCGAAGCCTGGAGAGATCCTCCTCGGTTCTGACAGTCATACTCCCAATGCCGGTGCCATGGGAATGATCGCGATTGGGGTAGGGGGACTTGACGTTGCCCTCGCCATGGCGGGTGAACCTTATTACCTCAAGATGCCAGAGATTGTTTTAGTGAAATTGAAGGGGAAACTTCCTCCATGGGTGGCCTCCAAGGATATCATTTTGGAACTACTGAGACGATTCACTGTCAGAGGAGGCATAGGAAAGATTTTTGAATTCGGGGGGCCAGGGGTAGAGACACTTTCCATTCCAGAGAGAGCTACCATTGCCAACTTAGGAGCAGAGCTGGGGGCCACCACCACGATTTTTCCAAGCGATGGAAAGACCCTTGAGTTTCTGAAGGCGCAAGGGAGAAAAAAGGATTGGATTCCTCTCGAATCCGATAAAGATGCAGAATACGATCAAGTCATTGAGATGGATCTTCGGAAGTTAGAACCTCTTATCGCTCAACCCTCCAGTCCGGACAAGATCTGTCCAGTAAGAGAAGTGACCGGAAAGGCAGTAAAACAGGTCTGCATTGGGAGTTGCAACAATTCTTCCTATTTCGATTTGATGAGTGTCGCCAAAATCCTGAAGGGGAATAAGATCCATCCGGACGTCAACCTCACCATTACCCCTGGATCGAAACAGGTCTTTGAGATGATTGCACGGAATGGAGCCCTCGCCATCCTCATCAGTGCGGGCGCTCGCATTCTGGAGTCTGCCTGCGGTCCCTGCATCGGAATGGGCCAAGCTCCCCCTTCTCATGCCATTTCCATTCGGACGATGAACCGAAACTTTCCAGGTCGAAGTGGGACACCTGAGGATCAGGTTTATCTGGCTAGTCCCTATGTCGCCGCTGCCTGTGCTTTGAAGGGCTCGATCACAGATCCCAGAACATTTGGTCCCAGACCGCCACACATCCCAACGCCCCAAAAGTTTTTAATCGATGACAGTCTTATTCTTCCCCCCTCACTAAAACCAGAAAAAGTGGTGATTGAAAGGGGACCGAATATTAAACCTTTGCCTCTCCGGGGTCCTTTAGAGGATTCCATAGAAGGTTCAGTGATTTTGAAAGTGGGAGACAATATTACAACCGATGATATTCTTCCTGCTGGAGTAAGGGTTCTTCCTCTTCGATCCAATATTCCTGCCATTTCAAAACACCTCTTTGAGAGAGTCGATCCTGATTTTTTTAAGAAGGCAAAGGAGCTGGGCGGTGGATTTGTTTTGGGAGGTGATAATTATGGACAGGGGTCAAGCCGGGAGCATGCAGCCCTGGCTCCAATGTACCTCGGGATCAAAGCCATCCTCGCAAAATCCTATGCTCGCATTCATCGTTCTAACCTGATCAATTTTGGTATTCTTCCTTTGACCTTCGAAGATCCTGATGAGTTTTCGAAGATACAGCAGGGAGACCGTCTCCGAATCGCCCAACTCCGAAGCGCACTTCTAAAAAAGGGACTTCTTAAGATTGAAAATGTCACACAAAAGAGAATATTTGAAGTCTCCCATGGGCTAAACTCCAGGGAAAAAGAAATCCTGCTTGCTGGGGGCCTACTGAACTATACACGAATCCAGTCAAACATTAACAGGTTGCTGAAAAATGGCCATCTACTGCGTTTCCCTCACCCTTCGCTGTTGCGGCGTACGGCCAAGTACGCCTCACTCCTCAGGATTTCGGGGGCCTTGCATCTGGCCCTTTTTGAGCAACCTAAAAAAGATGATTTTTTCAGCAGCCTGTTAAATCCTCAGAAATCGCACCCCCGTTCTAAAGCCAATACAAGGTCATCGGGTCTTTTGAGATTGCTCTCTCACCCTCACCCTCTCCCCGTCGAGGGAAATGGGAAAGGTGAGGGGAGAACTAACGCGAATATTAAGATTGGTTCTCTGTTTGTATTAAAAAATTAATTGAATTACAAGAAGAGTTCTGTATATCATTGTAAGGGAAAGCCATGACAAAGGAGTTTGGAGTATGAGCGAGATACCGGAAACCAAAAACATTGGCCTTCGCGGGATTAAGGTAGCAGATACCCGAATCTCAGACGTGGATGGAGAGAGGGGGATTCTGATTTATCGAGGGTTCAATATCTGTGACCTGGTTGTCTATTCCACCTTTGAAGAGGTTTCTTTCCTCCTGCTCAATGACCATCTGCCTAACGCAGAAGAGTTGAAAAGGTTTCAGTCAGAAATCGTCTCAGAAAGGGAGGTTCCTGAGACGGTTTATGGAATGATGAAGATGATGCCGAATGCCACTCATCCCATGGACATATTGCAGGCATCTGTTTCTATTCTGGCGGGCTATGATCCCCAGTTTCATGACGAGTCGAGGGATGCCAATTTTAAGAAGGCGATTCGGCTTATCGCCAAGTTGCCCAACATCGTTGCTGCTTGGGATCGTATTCGAAAGGGGGGTGAACCCGTCCGTCCTAATCCTGACCTCACCCATGCAGGAAACTTCCTGTTTATGTTATCCGGATCTCTTCCTGATCCGGAAACGGCGAGGGATTTTGATATCTGCCTGATTCTCCATGCGGAACATTCTTTCAATGCCTCTACTTTTGCCGGCCGGGAGGTTGCTTCGACCCATGCCCATCTCTATTCCTCCATCGTGGCCGCTATGGGAGCCCTTTCCGGAGAACTCCATGGGGGAGCGAATAGTGAAGTGATGAGAATGCTTTTAGAGATTGGAGAGGTGAGTCGTGTGACTTCCTGGGTTTCCGAAAGGCTCCAAAAGGGAGGAAAGGTGATGGGCATGGGACATGCGGTCTACCACACCGAAGACCCCAGGGCTACCATCCTTCGTAAGATCTGTGAAAAGTTGGCAGAGCGTACCGGAGATCGGAAATGGGTTGAGATGACGAAGGCGATTGAGGCGGCGACGAAAGAAGAATTCAGGAAGATAAAAGGGAAAGAAATCTACGCGAATGTCGATTTCTACAGCGCCTCGGTCTATCATATGATGAAAATCCCGATTGACCTCTTCACCCCTGTTTTTGCCATTTCACGGATCTCCGGTTGGGCCGCCCATGTCATCGAAGAGAAGTTTGCTGAGGCCCAACCCAAACCCGAACTCTATCGGCCCGATGCAGATTATGTGGGAACCTATTGTGGCCCTGAGGCATGCGAATATATTCCCATGGGAGAACGATCATCTTAATTTCGCATGGACGAAAGCAATTTTTGCCGACAAGTAAGTCTTGTAAATCCCCCCCTGCCTACCGGAAGGTCAGGCATCCCCCCTTTTGTAAAGGGGGGCGAGGGGCGATTACTGACGGATATAAAATTTCCCTGATTTGATAGGTTCACCATGATCTCTCAACACGATATCGTCATTGTGGGAGCGGGTCTGGCAGGGCTTCGAGCAGCTGTGGAGTGTGTGGGTCAGGCCGACGTGGCGGTGGTGAGCAAGGTCTTTCCCACCCGTTCTCATTCCGGTGCAGCCCAGGGAGGGATTACCGCCTCTCTGGGGAATGAGGAGGAGGATCACTGGGAATGGCATCTGTTCGATACGGTCAAGGGAAGTGATTACCTCAGCGATCAGGATGCCGTCGAGATCATGGTCAAGGATGCCCCTCGGGTCATTTATGAATTGGAGCATATGGGCGTTCCCTTTAGCCGTACGGCCGAGGGAAAGATTGCCCAACGGAACTTCGGAGGCCATACCCGAGATTATGGGAAAAAGCCTGTCAAGAGGGCTTGCTATGCAGCGGATCGAACAGGAAGGGTCGTTCTCGATACCCTCTACGACCAATGCCTGCGCCATCAGGTAAAATTCTATTCAGAGAACTATGTCCTTTCCCTCGTCTTTGATGGGAAGAGATATGGTGGGGTGGTGACCTATGATCTTGCCACAGGCGAACTCCATTTCCTTCAAGCGAAGGCCGTCCTTTTAGCCACAGGCGGATGCGGGAGAATCTATAAAACCACTTCTAATGGTTTTGCCTCCACGGGAGATGGACTCCATTTGGCTTATCAATCAGGCATTCCGTTGGAGGACATGGAATTCATCCAGTTTCATCCCACAGGGCTTTATCCTTTGGGAATTTTGGTGAGCGAGGCAGCCAGAGGGGAAGGTGGGTTTTTGCGAAACCGTTTGGGCGAGCGATTTATGGAACGATATGCCCCCACTGTAAAAGACCTGGCTGCAAGAGATGTGGTCTCCCGAGCCATTCTCACTGAGATCCGGGAAGGGAAGGGGATTTCTGGGAAAGATTATGTCCATCTCGATCTCACCCATCTTGGAGAAGAGAAGATCCTGGAAAGGCTCTGGGAGATCACCTCTTTTGTGAGGATCTATTTGGGCATTGATCCGGTCTACGATCCCATTCCTGTTCAACCCACCTGTCATTATGTCATGGGGGGCATTCCCACGGATGTGGATGGAAGGGTACTGATGGATGAAAAGGGTTCGATCGCCCGTGGGTTATTTGCGGCAGGGGAATGTGCCTGTGTATCGGTCCATGGTGCAAACCGACTGGGCTGCAATTCTCTCCTCGACCTGCTTGTGTTTGGACGGAGAAGCGGATTGGCGATGAAGCAAGCCATTTCGAAATGTGGATCACAAAACTCTCCCAAACGATTCATTGAAAGCCATGGAGGAGAGGGTTAAAAAATTATTCAATGTAAAAGGGAAAGAAAAGATCGGTGAAATACGAAAAAGGATGCAATCTCTGATGACCGAGGAGGGTTCCGTATTTCGAAATGAAGAAGGACTGAAGAGAGGGATTGAAGAAATTCGATCCCTGAAAGAGCGTTATAAAAATATTGGGATCGGAGACAAAAAAAGGGCTTTCAATTTTGAATTGATGGAGGCGATGGAGTTGGGCCATCAACTCGGCCTCGCAGAGGTGATCCTTTTCAGCGCCCTTCATCGGAGAGAAAGTCGGGGAGCCCACTATCGGGAGGATTTTCCTGCGACGGGCCGATCGATACTTTCTAAAACATACCCTTGTTTTTCAAACCCCGAAGGGTCCGGAAGTCAGATATAAGCCCGTGAAGATCACACGATTTCAGCCTGAAGCAAGGGTTTACTAAATGTGCTGCAGTGAATACCGTGTTGCGGTGTTGCCGTTAGAAATTCTTTAACCGCAGCGCAGCAGAACGAAAGGTTGATGATGCTGGTTAGGTTAAAAATTTTTCGCTTTGATCCTGAAAAGGACGAAAAGCCTTACTATCAGACATTTGAGGTCGAGGCTGATCCGATGGACCGACTCCTCGATTGCCTCAACCGTATCCGTTGGGAACAAGACCCGACGTTGTCCTTTCGAATGTCCTGCGGCCACGGCGTCTGTGGCTCTGACGGAATGAGGATCAATGGGATCTGTGGTCTGGCTTGTCAAAAACTGGTTAAAAGTTTTAAGGAAGAAGTTCTCATCGAACCTCTTCCCGTGTTCAAAGTGGTTAAGGACTTGGTCGTCGATCTTGATCCTTTTTTTGAAAAATATAATTCCATCAAACCTTATCTCATCACAAAAACTTCTCCACCCGATCAGGAGAGAAAACAATCTCCAGAGGAACACAAAATATTTGAAGAGGCAATTCGTTGCATTCTCTGCGCCTGCTGTACAGCCTCCTGCCCTGTCAATCAGAACAAAGAGACAGAGAGTTACGTCGGACCGGCTGCCTTGATCCGGGCCTTTCGATATCTCTTCGATTCAAGGGATGAGGCAGCAGAGGAGAGGGTGGCTCTATTGGATCAGAAAGACGGTGCATGGGGGTGTCAGACCTTGTGGAAGTGCACGGAGGTCTGTCCCAAGGAGATTCCCGTGACCAAACAAATTGGCCAAATCAAGAAACGCATCTATGATGCGAAACAACCAAAAGAGTAAATAAGAAATTGACCCTCCCAAAAGTCAAAGATGGCTATATCTGCATTCATGGTCATTTCTATCAACCTCCCCGTGAGAACCCCTGGTTTGAAATCATTGAGACCGAAGAAAGCGCATTCCCCTTCCATGACTGGAATGAACGGATCGCTCTGGAATGCTATCGGCCCAATGCTTATGCCCGTATCCTCGATGAAAAAGGGAAGATCTTAGAGATCATCAATAATTACTCCTCCATCAGTTTCAATTTTGGTCCCACGCTCCTTCCCTGGCTGGAGAAGAATTTTCCTTCTGTCTATCAGAAGATCCTCGAGGCGGATCGAGAGGGTCTGAGAAGATTTGGTCACGGAAATGCCATCGCACAGGTTTACGACCACATCATCATGCCTTTGGCTAACGAGAGGGATAAAGAGACAGAGGTTCTCTGGGGAATGGCTGACTTTGAAAAGCGGTTTCATCGTAAACCAGAGGCGATGTGGCTTCCCGAAACCGCTGTCAACTCCTCCACCCTTCGAGTATTGGTTAAACATGGAATGCGCTATCTCATCCTGAGCCCCTTTCAGGCATTGAGGATAAGACCCTTCGGAGGGAAAAAGTGGACAGATGTCTCTCAAGGCCGGATTGATACGACCCAACCCTACCGATGTTTTATTAAAGACGCGTCCGGGAAAAAACTTTTAGACCAGTTCATCGACATCTTTTTTTACAATGGGATCATCTCAAAAGAGATTGCCTTTGGGGATCTTTTGAAGGATGGCAATGCCTTCTCTAACCGATTTACACAGTTCTATCAGGAGTCGAAGGGAAGACCTCAGTTGATTCACATCGCCACAGATGGTGAGACCTACGGGCACCACATGAAATTCGGTGATATGGCCCTGGCCTATGCATTGGAAAAAGGGTTTCCCTCAAGGGGATTGGAGGTCATCAATTACGGGGCTTTTCTGAAACGTTTTCCTCCTGTTTACGAAGTGGAGATTGACGAAGGGCCCAAGGGAGAAGGAACTTCGTGGAGCTGTGCCCATGGGGTGGGGAGATGGAAAGAGGATTGCGGGTGCAGCACCGGAGGGAAACCCGGATGGAATCAAAAATGGAGAAAACCCTTACGGGAGGCGCTTGATCTCTTGAGGGACGAACTCAGCCTGGTCTTTGAGAAAGAGGGAGAAAGGATATTTCAGGATGTTTGGGAAGCAAGAAATGGGTATATCGAAGTCATTCTTGATCGTTCTCCAGAAAGAATCAAAAGCTTTTTTGAGCGATACGGATTCAAAGACCTTGATGAAAAGGAAAAGATCAAAGGACTTAAACTCTTGGAGATGCAGAGGCACGCCTTACAGATGTATACAAGCTGCGGATGGTTCTTTACTGATTTAGCAGGGATCGAGACGATTCTCATCCTTCAACATGCGGCAAGGGCTATCCAGTTAGCCGAAGAATTAACAGGACAGGAGATTGGTGAAAAATTCCTTCAACATTTATCTGAAGCCAAAAGTAATCTTCCTGAGATGGGGAGCGGTGATCAAGTTTACCAGCATTTGGTGAAGCCGAAACAGGTCACACCGGAAAAAGTGGTGAACCACTTTGCCATCTCTTCTCTATTCGATGGGGGGGATGGGGAGAAGAAAATCTTCTCCTATCGGGTGAAGAAGATTGATTATGAAAGGGTGGAGAAGAATGGAGATCTTCTGGTCATAGGGCAGGTGAGAGTTACCTCTGAGATCATCCCCGAATCAAAGGAATTTCTCTTTGGATTAGTCTCCTCCAAGAAAGAGGTTTTTCGAAATTGGGTTTCGGAATATAAGGATACCTTCCATTTCGATACATTAAAAGAAAAGGGACTTGAACACTTTGGGAAGAGGTGAGGAAGAGATGACCAAGGTTCTCACTTCGCTCCTCGGAAATCAAATCTTCACGATTCAAGATACATTTAAGGAAGAAAGACAGACCATCTTTCAAAAACTCATCCAGAAGGAATTTGATGAACACTGTCAGATTTATGCTGACCTTTTTGACAGGACGAGACAGGTCGTTGAAGCCTTAGCCAGAGAGGGTTTGGAGATTCCTCATGAGATTCGTGTGGCCGCTGAAATCACGCTCAGCAATCGTTTATTTCAAGAGATCAACGAGTTGAAGAGAGATTTTAAAAAGACGAAAGAGAGAGAGGAGATTGATCGGATTATAGAAGAGGCAAAGGAGCATGGTTATCTCCTGAGAAAGGAGAAGTCTCTTCTTGTCTTGAATGAGATATTGAAGGAGAAGATGAATGCCCTTCAAAAAAGCAAGGGGTCTGATCTTTCCCGTCAGGCGGAGCAAATTGAAGAATTGATGACACTCCTCGACTCAGCGAAGAAGTGGGACTTTGTACTCCCTTTGGAAGAGGCGCAGAATTTGATGAAGGAGATACTGGATGAATGTGTTGGAGGTCTTGAGAAGGGTTGGTGGGAGAATGGGGCAACCCGACCCTTCCCTTCCAATTTATTCACACTGGCAGAGAAGTTGGGGTTTAATGTGGAAAGATTTTTGAAAATAGCCGGTCCAAGTAATTCAGCAATAGCAAACATAATAAACCGAACCAATGGATAAATCTAAAGCCTGCCCAGTTATTGTTCCTCGGCAGAAATCTGGAAATAGAGCTTGATAAATTCGCCATTTGGTGGCTAAATATTAACCATCATACGGCGATATTTACAGGACCTGATACCTGAATCCCTCAAACACTTTCCTGTGGTCCTCTTGATGGGTGCCCGGCTGTGAGGGCAGTCCCCGATTACTGTCCAAATGGGTGAGAAAATAAAATACCTGATGACCAAATCTTTAAAGTTTTATTTTTCAACTACGTTTGCTCTCCTCCTAAAATTTTTTTGACATACTGACCCTTCTGCGCTATATCCACTTGTAACCGAATATTCGGAGGTGGTTGTGAAGACACTCAGACCGGTCGATATAGCAGTGGGTTGTTTCCTCGCCCTGCTTGGGCTTTTCATTCTGTATGCATCGTCGATGATCAGGGAGGGGGTGGAAAGGGCCCTGTCCCCCCGCACTATTCCCTCTGCCGTCGGTTTTCTCATATTGTTTTGCGGTATCGGACTTGCCGTTAAATCCTGGCGTTTCCGGGGAGAGGATCCCAAGATCAACTGGCCGGACCGCGAGGGAATAAGGATCATCCTGGTCAGTCTCATCATCCTGACATTTTACATTGTCCTGATGAATCCGCTCGGGCTGCCCCTCAGCACGTTTCTGTATGTCACCTTTTCTATCTGGTATCTGAAACGGTCGAAATGGGTCACGGCGATCGTGACCGGCCTGGTCTTTGGGATAGTCTCGTACTACGTGTTCATCCATCTGCTGAAGCTTTCTTTCCCATTGGGTTTCTTGTTTGAAGGTTAGGAGGACTGTATGGGTTTTTCCTGGGACTTTCTTTTCCAAGGGTTTGCGACCGCCTTTTCTTTGCAGAATCTCTTTTGGGCGCTGGTAGGCTGTTTTATCGGGACTCTGGTCGGGGTGCTCCCCGGCATCGGTCCTGCCTCCGGGATCGCGATCCTCCTTCCTCTGACAACGGTGCTTCCCCCGACTTCGGCGATCATCATGATGGCGGCCATCTACTACGGCGCCATGTACGGGGGATCGACGACCGCGATCGTCGTTAACATCCCCGGGGAGGCTTCCTCCGTGCCGACTGCCATAGACGGCTATGAAATGGCCAAGCAAGGGAAAGCTGGTCCAGCCCTAGCCATCTCCGCCATCTCCTCTTTTTTCGCGGGAACGCTCGGTCTTGTCGGCCTGACCTTCTTTGCCCCGCTCCTGGCTAACTTTGCCGTGGTTTTCGGCCCGCCGGAGTATTTTGCCCTGATGTTCATGGCGTTGACCCTCATCATCAGCCTTTCCGGCCGCGCTCTTCTGAAGGGGGTAATCTCCATGGCCCTCGGGCTCATGACCTCTTTGATTGGTCAGGATCCTCTCACCGGGGCCACCCGGCTAACTTTCGGATCAGTGAAACTTTTGGCCGGGATCGATTTCATCAGCGTGATCGTGGGGCTCTTCGCGATCAGCGAGGTGATGATCAATGTGGAGCAGAGAATCACCGCCATCAGTCAGAAGATCGGCAACTGGATGCCGACCTGGGCCGATATAAAGCAGTGCCTGGGGACAATGCTCCGTTGCACAGGTGTCGGTTTCTTCCTAGGGCTCCTTCCTGGGGTCACCCCTTCGGTCACGACATTTGTGGCTTACGATCTCGAGAAGCGGGTATCGAAGCATCCCGAGCGGTTCGGCCACGGGGCGATCGAGGGTGTTGCCGCCCCTGAGGGAGCGAACAACGCAACCTCCACCGCCGGATTCGTTCCACTCTTCTCGTTCGGGCTTCCCACGGCGCCCTCAATGGCTGTCCTGCTCGGAGGGCTGATGATGTACGGCCTTCAGCCCGGGCCGATGCTTTTCAAGCAGAATCCTGAATTTGTCTGGGCGGTCATTGCCAGCATGTACATCGGCAACGTCATGCTGATAGTCCTTAATCTCCCGCTTGTAGGGATGTGGGCCAAAATTTGCGTTATCCCTTTCTATATCCTGGGGCCACTGATCGTCTTCTTCTCCGTGCTTGGGACGTACAGCATCCGGTTCCTTGCGTTCGACGTATGGGTCATGCTCATCTTCGGGGTGATCGGGTACTTCATGCGGAAGCTTGGATTCCCCGTCGCCCCCATGGTGTTGGCGACCGTCATTGCGCAGATGATGGAGACGTCTCTAGGACAGTCACTGCTCATCTCGCAGGGGTCTCCCCTCATCTTCTTCACCCGTCCCATCTCGGCCGTGTTCATGGTGCTTGCCTTCCTCTCAATTGGGCGGGGGATCTGGATTCAGGTGCGCTCCAAAGCACCCGAAGTGGCTTTAGAGGAGGCGGATTGAGTTTTTCAGGAAGTAAGCCCCGTTAGAAATTCTAGCGTGGTATTACACGGCATCGGAATTTTATTAAAATGTAACCGCGCTGCATAGCAGCGGGACATTATTTCTAACGGGGTAAATGATCCCCCACCAGCGGGCATGGTTATATGCGGGCGCCTGCAACACGGAGCGCATCGGAGATATTAAACCGTCAACCCTTTTCAAGACAGGAGGAAAGCTATGAAAAAAATTACCATCGGTTTTATCGTTCTCTTTGCCACCTTTGCAATGGTATGGGCCGGCGCGGCCAACGCGGCCGAGTATCCCAACAAACGTCTCACCTACGTCATCTGTTTTAACCCCGGCGGAGAATCGGACATCACCGCCCGGATCCAGGAGGCAGCCCTGAAAAAGCACTTCGGACAGGATGTGGTCATCACGTACAAGATCGGAGGCGGGGGCGCCATCGGTTGGTCGGAATTGGTCCAGGCCAAGCCAGACGGCTATACGATCGCTGGTCACAACCTTCCCCACACCGTCGTCCAGCCTCTGGAAATGGGCGATGCCGGGTATAAGACCCTGGACCTCAAGCAAATCTATATGTTTGAGAGCACCCCGAATGTCCTGATGGTCCGGAATGATAGTCCCTTTAAGACTCTGAAAGACTTCATCGATTACGCCAAGAAGAATCCCCCCGGCGTTATGACTGTAGGGGGAAGCGCCACCTCATCTGCAAATGATCTGGGAACCGCCATGCTCAATAAGGCTGCGGGCATCAAATTGACATACGTCCCCTTCGCCGGAACTGGCTCTGCCGTGCCTGCCCTCCTAGGAAACCATGTAACTGCGCTCATGTCCTATTCCCCCATGGTGGTCCAATATAGAGAAAAGTTCCGATTCCTGGCCATGGCAGCGGATAAACGGATGGATGTCATCCCCGACGTGCCGACCTTCAGGGAGCTGGGATATGATGTCGTGGAGGGGGCCTATCGGGGGGTTGCCGCTCCTCCAGGAACGCCGGATGAAATCATCAAGTATCTTGCCAATGCCTTTGATAAGACCATGAAGGACCCGGAGGTCAAGAAAAAGATGGATCAGAACGGTTTCAAGACGGAGTACATGGGTCCTGAGGAATCCCTGGCCCTGGTGAAGAAGAAGATGGTTGAATATCAGAGTATTTTGAAGGAACTGGGGCGAACTAAAAAGTAGAAATTATTAGCATACGACCATAAAAGAGGAAAAGATTGGCATGCGTATTACCAAAGTAAAGACCGAATTATTGAGCATGCTTATGTCGGACCCAATATAGTCGATATTCTGTAACCTGATATTGTTCGGGTCGGTGGCATTACCGAAATGGTCAAGGTGGTTACCCTGGCTGATATTGCCCAGTTAACAGTGTAATTCAATTCGGTGTCAGGCATCGGTAATAATATCGCTGAACTGGTGGTAACATTGTAACAGGGTCAGGAAGCCGAACCTAACCTCCCTCTAATCATACCAGGGACTCCCTGCACGTCGCTCCAGACTCCGTGTTATTCTTTATTCAGAGGTTGAAAGTATCCCCCCAGGCCCTAAAACGGTTGCCATGCCCTTTCCTGTTTTCTTTGGAATTTGAAAAAGGGCCCTTTTCAAAATCAGGCACCTCCGCCTGTCAAAGGCTAGGTGCAGATCCCAATTACTGTCCGGATCGGCGAGAAAATGAAATAGCTAATTGCCAAATCTGTAAAGTGTTATTTTTCAACTACGTACCTCTGTTCTTTAATACGCCCACTAAGTCCGGACTGAATCGTGCGAGGAGGACAAAGCCGCTCGGACAGAAACCTCCGGCTCACAGCCACGATTCCGTTCGGCGTTAGATGGACTTCAAATAATCTTATTGACAAGTAAAAATAAAGGGGTCAGTCCAGGAATTTAGGAAAATCCATCAACCACCTTTGTGGAGCTATGGTGTCACGCCTTGAAATGTGAATCAACTCGTCGATGATTTCAAGTTATTTCATCTCGGCAGCATCTTCTCCTTCAACCTGATAAATAACTTCCTCAGTATTTTGAAAGTCATGAATATAAGCTGGTTTATTTACCCCGTTAGAAATAATGCCCCACTCGGTTTCGAGTCGCAACGACTGGAATTTCTAACGGGGTAAACCAAATCTTATCAAAATGGGATAAAAATACAACCAGAATTTTTGGGATTAGAGGGGCATCCATAAGCTTGTGAGTTGAAAAACAAATAGAGGGGTCTCCCTTATTGCCATGACTTGGTTTAAGGCCATGCGGTTTTGGGTGTTATAAAAGCCTCGATAAAGGCAGCTACCAATAACAATGGGACTATGATAAGGCAAAAAGACCGACCGGCATCCTTGCAGAGATTTGAAAAAGAGGGTGAATTATGCCTCGTCCATGGAATAACCTTTCTTGATATTTGTATGGTCAAATTGATTCCAATACTCGATGCATAAATAATTGCTGGTATTTCAAAGATGGAATGAGGCAAAATTGACAACAAGAGGCTTAATTGATCTATGTTTATTGATAGACTGTTTGCAGAAAAAGCAAGGCCAATAGAAATGCCAAAGATTAGTATAGTCACAACTGGCAAGAATAGGATGGGTATGAAACCTAGTGCAACAGTTCCAAGTGAGGCGATTAGATTGTTCAAGAATAACTTCATGAAAACTTTGAAGCTATTTTCGCTGAAAAAGCCACCTTTGCTTAAAATATCTCCATACTCATATATTTTGCTTTTTGCTTTGTCAGGGTGCCGAATAAAATAATCATAACCCAAGAATGCCATTGATATAAAGAAAAGCAATAATATTACAAAAATAGGAAGGAGTTTTCTCCTAAAGAAAAACCATTCTGTTAAATAAAATTTGCTAAGCATGGGGTCACAAATACAAATATAGGGTCAGCCAGTTGTATTAAGGGAAAAATACGTCGGCAGTTAATGCCGACGCTACATCATTCACGGAACGTACTGACACCTTGACCAAAACGGTAACCGGATGATCCATATTGGCGGCTGCATGCTCCAGCGATTTGAATATCATTTCCACTTCTTCCGGCGCACCGATGTCTGAGGCAATCTCCGAGGCAGATTGCTTCTTACGGCAACGCGGGCTCGGAATGACGTGTATAGCTCACCTGTGGGACTGGAGACTATGTGGTCTGTCCTCGGCTCTTCCTGGCCCAGGCTTCGTATTTCGCCGAGATTTCCAGGTATTGTTCCCCCGTCACAATCGGTCTGCTAATCTGTTCCAAAAGGGTTGGCTCTACTCTCTCATGGAGGGCAAGCATTTTCCCGGCCCGTTGAATCATTTCAAGGCAAGGTTCGAGAAGTTGCGGCGCCATTTGCAAGGCAATTGAGCCGGGTATGCAGATTTCCCCGATGGATTCGCAGCCAAAGTTCGCTGCCTGGGCCCTGAACGTCATGATCAGGGGCAGGAAACTATCCGTCTCCGGGAATCCCGACGTTGAGACGAGGAAGAATTTTGAAGGCATGGCCCAACTGTAGGGGTGCCTCACCCGGTTCGCAGGGTCGAGCCTCAAAAATGGATCCATACTGCAGATGCAGCGGTCCATTACGGTTTTCATCTGGGCGCTCATATTATCTGTATACACGGGCGTACCCATAACAAAGAGATCCGACTCCCTGAGCAACGGATAGAGCTGGTCCATATCGTCCCGTTGAGCACATTGACCGGGTGTTTTATGCATACACGTAAGGCACGCCCGGCAGTATGAGATATTCATTTCCTTAAGCTGGATATCTCTTACGGTAGCCCCTCCTTCCGAGAGCCCCTTCAATAGCGAATCCAGCAATTTCCACGTTACCCCTTTCTTCCCCCTCGCGCTTCCATTCAAAGCAATAACGTTCATGGTTCCCCCTCTCTTATGCATAGAACGATAGAACGAGGATCAGGTCTTGCATTAACGCAATTGCTTAATTACAAGATCTGCCCCTCCTTCCTCGTATCTTTTTGAGTTAGAATAAAGTCATGTTGATCCATAATACTGGAACCTGTCGCCGTCTCCTCTCTATCTTTAGAGACATACTGAAACTTCAGAACGAAATGGAGGTCAGCCTGGAATCTTTTTGATCGGATGATCCACATTTGCTGCTGCATGCTCCAGCAATTTGAAAGCCATCTCCGCCTCCTCCGGTGTGCCAATGGCCGAGGCAATCTCTTCTGTTGTAAAAGACTTTCCTTTCTCTTTTTTGAGAAAGGCAAGGGCCTTGGTTTGTAGCTCAATCACCAGCCCTGCTGCTTTTTTCCCCGCCTCCACACCTGGTTGATGATAGGCATTGACATTGATCAACGATGCATAGAAACCTACGGCTCGCTCATAAAGGGCGATCAAAGTGCCAACGGAACGGGCGTCTATCTGTTTAATCGTAAGAGTGATGGATTCGCGATCCTTTTCACTGAGCGCCCTTCGGGTCCCCTGGAGAAAAGCATTGAGATAATCGCCGCTGGTGACCTTTCCATCCAACATTAAAGAACGACCTCGACGATCTCTGAGCACCTCGATAAAGGTAATAAAGCAGTTGTTCACCCCTTCTCGAAGTTGCTGGGCATAGGCATGCTGGTCCGTAGAGCCCTTATTGCCGTAGACCGAAATCCCCTGATGGACGATCTGGCCGTTGAGATCTCTTTCTTTGCCCAGGGATTCCATGATGAGCTGCTGGAGGTATTTCGGAAAGAGCTGGAGTCGGTCTTTGTAAGGAAGGATGACCATATCCTTGTTCCCGTGGCCTCCCGTGGCGTGATACCACATGAGAGCCAAGAGGGCCGAAGGATTGACTCGGGAGTCTTTTTTCCGGGTCACCTCATCGCAGAGGCGGGCACCTTCTAAGAGTTCACCAATATCAATCCCCTGGAGCGCGGCTGGGAGAAGACCCACGGCAGAAGTCTCTGAGGTACGTCCACCCACCCAATCCCACATCGGGAACCTTGCTAACCATCCCTCTTTTTTTGCCATACGATCCAAATCGCTATTTACTCTGGTGATCGCCACAGCGTGTTTTTCGAAGCGAAGTCCTTTTGCCTGATAGGTAGCCTTCGCCTCCAGCATTCCATTTCGAGTTTCTATCGTGCCACCACTTTTTGAGATGACGATCGACATGGTTTCTGATAAGGCACCTCCTATATCTTTTAGAACTCGGTCGAATCCATCCGGATCGGTGTTATCAAAAAAATAGGGTTTGATTGGATCTCTGGAGGTTTTCAGGGCATCGGATACAAATTGAGGCCCCAGGGCCGATCCGCCAATGCCAATGATCAGCATGCGAGAAAAGGGCTTGCCCTTTTGAGATTTAATCTTCCCGGCATGGACCTTTTTGGAAAAATCTTTGATGGCCTGGAGGGTCTTCTGAATCTCACGGGTGATCTCCCGAGTCGGAGCCAAGTCGGGTGCACGAAGCCAGTAATGGCCAACCATCCTTTTTTCATCGGGGTTGGCAATCGCCCCGGATTCAAGTGCATTCATGGCCTGGTAGGCTTTTTCCATTAGAGGTTCCATCTGGTCAAAATAGTTTTCTGGGAACCTCATTCGGCTGATATCCACCATCAGTCCGATTTCGGGATAGAAACTGAGATACTCATTATATCGTTCCCACTCCTTAATCCTTTTCATTCCTCACTCCTCTGATTTCCTTACTTAGAGATAGGACACTAATCCTTTAGAAGAGCCATCGCGCGGGAGGCTGCACCCAGAAGAGCTGTTCTTTCATTCATCATCACTTTTACAGGAATATGGGTCACAATATGGGATAGTCTCCCCTTGTCTTTGAAAGCCTTCATGAACGTTCCGTCTTTCAGTTTCCAGATGATCTTGGGTGCAATACCTCCTCCTACAAAAACTCCTCCTACTGCCATAACCTGGAGGGCGAGATTTCCGGCCGCCGCACCGTAGATGGATGTGAAGAGATCCAATGCCTTTATGCATAACTTATTCTTCTTGAGTTGAGCTGTTTCAGAAATAACTGCAGCCGGATCTTCTTGTCTTATCTTTTCAAAGAGCCATGATGGCTCACTGCCAAACCTTTTTGAATCTTTTAGGAATTGGTAAATATGGAAGAGGCCTTCTCCTGAAAGGACTCTTTCATAACTGACATGATCAAAACGGTCAGAGAGGTAATGGAACAACTCCAACTCTAAATGGTTTCTGGGTCCAAATTCGGCATGGCCTCCTTCAGAAGGAGAAGGTACATGGTGCTTGCCATCCCAAAAAAGAATCGCTTCTCCAAGGCCCGTTCCAGCAGAGATGAGGGCCTGATTTCCCTTCCTCATCTTCCCCACATTTAAAATTTCAAAGTCGCTCTTCTTTAAAACAGAGATGCCATAAGCATTGGCGACGAGGTCATTGATCACTTCCACCTTTTTGAGAGGCAGCATTTTTTGAAGCGATTGAATGTCTATCCACCATGGAAGGTTCGTGGCGATGACCACTTCCTGGGTGACGGGTCCGGCCACACCGAAACAGGCGGAAGCGATTCCCTTTCGACCCTTCAGGAAATCGGTGAGGATATTCTCCAAGCCCCTATAATTTTTGCTTAGATAGATTTTCTCAGATAGGAGGCGAAGGCGACCCTTCGTTACTTCAAAAAGACCAAGACGAGTCTTTGTGCCTCCGACATCCCCTGCCAGAACGATTTCAGGTCTTATGTTTTTTCTTACTGTCTTTTTCATCGTGATGCGCTTGCCCTTTATAAGAATGGGATGACTATAGCTTATACATACACCACTGTTGCATGTCAATAAAAACAGTCCGTTTGGAAATTTCTTAGAAAAGAGATTTCAAATCTCTCCTAACCTCCCTTACTAAAGGGAGGTGAATAATTTTTAATCAACCTTTAAAGGGGAAAGATCTATCTCGAGGGTGGCGTATCAGCAGGATAAACTATTGAAAATCCCCTGGACAGGCTATAGACTTATAAATAGATGTAAATTTGTCAAAGGAGGTATGGAAATGGAGATTAAGAAGATTGGGGTGGTTGGAGCAGGGCAGATGGGAAGTGGGATCGCAGAGGTCGCCCTCACTTCTGGATTCGATGTCCTGATGAGGGATGTGACCATGGAGGCGGTCCAGAAAGGAAGATTAAGAATTGTGACAGATTTTGACAAGCGTATCCAAAAAGGAAAAATGACGGATACGGAAAAAGAAGCGATCCTTCAGAGGCTTTCGACAACGATTAAATTGGAAGATTTTGGAAAATGTGATTTCGTCATTGAAGCCGCAGTGGAAAATATTCCTTTAAAATGGGAGATTTTTACAAAGCTCGATGAGGTGACACCGAAAGAAACGATCCTTGCAAGTAATACTTCTTCGATCTCTATCACACGGATCGCCTCCGTCACCCGGAGACCGGATCGGGTCATCGGGATGCACTTCTTCAACCCAGCGCCCGTGATGAAACTGATTGAAATCATCCGGGGACTGGTCACTTCAGACGAAACCTTTCGGATCACCCGTGAACTCAGTCTGAAAATGGGTAAAACACCTCTGGAGGCAAATGATTTTCCTGGTTTTATATCGAGTCGGTTGATCTTCAGTTTCATGAACGAAGGGATCTACACCCTTTATGAAGGCTTGGGGAAGGCAGAAGATATCGATGCCATCATGAAGATGGGTGCCAATCATCCGATGGGACCCTTGGAGCTCGCTGATTTGGTGGGATTGGATACCTGCCTGTCCGTCATGAGTGTTCTTCAGGAGGCTTTTGGAGATAAATATCGTCCCTGCCCCCTCCTCACGAAATATGTGGAAGCGGGTTATTTAGGAGTCAAGACAGGTAGAGGATTCTACCAGTATGGAGGAAAGAAATGATTGGGTTTGATTTAACTACAAGAGCAGAGGGTCCTTCAAGAAAGAGCAAGACAATTTTCTAAAAAGGAAATTTTACCTGTTGCAGCCAAACACGATCGGGAGGGAACCTTTCCTCTTGATGTGATGGAGAAGGCTCATCAGGAGGGTTTTTTCACACCGCTGGTCCCGAGAAAATATGGGGGGCAGGGCTTGGGGGTACTGGACAACTGCATCCTATCAGAAGAGCTGGCAGCAGGCTGCATGGGAATGTATGTTTCTATATTTGTCAGTACCCTGGCCCTTTATCCCATCATCAAATTTGGGACAGAAGAACAGAGAGAACGCTTCCTTAGACCTTTCTGTTCAAAGTTTAGCATCGCCTCTTATTGTTTGAGTGAAGTGACCGTGGGATCAGACCCTGCTTCTATGCGGACCACTGCTATTCTCGATGGAGATCACTATCTCCTCAATGGGACCAAGATGTGGATCACAAATGGAGGATATGCTGACTTTTATCTTGTATTTGCCACGACCGATCCTGAGAAAAAACATAAAGGGATCATCAGTCTGATTGTTCCTTCCAATTTAGAAGGAATTCGTCATGGAGAGCCAATTGATAAAATGGGTCAGAGGGCTTCCAATACCACTGCCGTGATCTTCAAGAATGTCAGAGTCCTCAAAGAAAATCTCCTTGGGGGAGAAGGGGAGGGTTTTAAGAAGGCCATGGCTGCCCTCGATATCACCCGACCGATGATTGCTGTGGGATCCGTGGGGATTGCACGAACGGCTTTGGAATTGGCCACTCAATATGCCAAAAAGAGAATTCAATTTGGAGTTCCCATCGCTCAGCATCAGGCGGTGCAATTTATGTTAGCAGATATGGCAAAGGATATTGAGGCGGCAAGGCTCTTGGTGTGGAAAGCGGCCTGGTTGGCAGATCAGGGAATTCGAAATTCTAAAGAGGCGGCCATGGCTAAGGCTTTTGCAGCAGATACGGCCATGCGAGCGACCACGGACGCTGTCCAGATTTACGGAGGGATGGGTTACACGAAATGGCATCCCGTAGAGAAGTTGATGAGAGATGCGAAGGTGATTCAGATCTATGAGGGGACGGCCCAGATCATGAGGCTCGTCATTGCCCGGCAATTGCTTCGGGAGACGGAGAAAACTCTTTTTTGAGTTCGGACTAATGTTTCAAGAATGAGGGGTGTCATATCGAGGACACGGATTTTTGGAAACCGGTTTTGGGGTAATGGATTGGAGTTTTTAAATTCAGGTTTAAATCTCCAAACTCCTGACGCTGAGCTCTAACCTGTATTCATTTTTGGCTGTGATGATCGCGACTTAAGAAATAGTTCACCCAGGAAGAAGTTTGATCTAATTCCCAATTGCGGGGTGGGGTATAACCTTCTTTGAGGGATTTTTCTTCTCCATAAGGTTTGAGTCTGTTGTAGGCACGGAAATAGATACACCTCTTTTTGCCTGGGAAAACTTCGCACCATCCTTCAAAAGAACCTCCACATTGACCGTTGAAAAGATATTTTGGACACTGAGATTGTGGACAAAGAAAGGCAACTTCCAGAAGCGTGCAGTCTCCACAGCGACGACAACGGGAACTGATGAATTTGATCCAATATTCAAGCTCTGTGGCAGGGCTTTCGAGTCTGGTTCCATCGATCTTCTTAAAGAACCATCGGGCTGGCTTGTATAGAGGAGCCTCGGGCGTGAATGCCAAGTGGTGAAAGAAACGCATGATTCCGTGGCCAAGAGCCTTGAGGGGTTTACTTCCTTTGTGAACAAAAACATCTGTGTTCAGGCCTGTCTTTTGATCTTTCTCAAAAAGATAAAAACCATTCTTTTGAGGAAAGGAGAATTCATGCACCCATTGTTCCCAGTTCAGAGAAAGCTCCTTTCCCTTTTCAATCACCCACTCCACATCTTCATAGCTTAAGCTTGGTCCTCCAATATGAACGCCATTAAAACCCATCCCTTTTAGGATAGCGATCAGTTTGGCGGCCCTCGTGAGGCGTGCCTTCTTGCCTTTGTCTATGGCCTTTACCTCTTCCTGAAAAATTCGGTAAAGCTCATCAGTGACTACACATCCCGGGACCCTTCCTTGGTTCATGATTTTTGCTACCGCTTGGTTAAGGATGTAAACATTGCCCAAAATGGGGATTCGGAGGGTATGGTACCGCATGTAGCGGAGGAGTTCGTCAAATTTGCGAGCATCAAATCCGACCTGTGTGATGAGAAAGTCTCCTCCCTCTTTGACCTTTTTGAAAAGCTTGTAGTACTGAGACATCACCTCCGATTCGTATTTCTTGAAAGGTGAGATGGTGCATGCTTTAAAAAAATGGGTGGGGGGGAGCCGTACTCCTCCACCTGGCGCTTTCCCATCAATATCTAGCCCCTGGTTCATCTGGTGGATGAGGTGGATAAGCTGGATCGAGTCGAGGTCAAAGACAGGTTTTGCCTTTCCCTCAAATCCATAGAGGGGGAAGTCACCGGTCATCACGAGAAGGTTCGAGATTCCGATTCGATCCAGGGAGTAAAGAATGGATTCAATCTGGTTTCGATTCTTATCCTTGCAAGTGAAGTGGATAATCGGATCGATGCCTAAGTGGGAGATTTCAAGACCGATCACATCTGGGGAGAGGGCAGGGTGGCCCCCCGGATTATCGGTGATGGAGACAGCATGGACAAGTTTTGACTTAGCTGCCTTCTCAGCAATTTTCAGAATATCGTCCTGGGTTTTTCCCTGTGATCCCCTTCCAGGAACGAGCTCAAGGGTGTAGACGAACTCGTTTCTTTCCAGAAGGGCCTCTTTGAATCGGTTCTTTTCCATGAGGATTTAGTGGTTGAGGACCCTTCCCGTTTTCTTTAAAGGGGGCATTTGAGACTTGTTTTACACCCTGTTAATAAAAAGAGTCAAGAATCATAAAGAGAACAAGAGGGTCTATTATTCGATAATAATGGCTTCGACAGGGCAGGATTTTGCTGCCTCTTTAACTTTTTCCTCAAGATCTTTAGGAACATTCTCCATCTTGGCTACCGCCACATCCCCCTGCATTTCAAAGACTTCAGGGCACTCTTCCACACATGTTTCGTCTCCCACACAAGTTTCCTTATCAACACTGACTTTCATTTTTTTCTCCTTTCTGACCCGTTGTCTAAAATATGGTATGTAAATTTGCACTTTCAGCCCAAGTTGTCAACAAATTTTTTGAGATTTCTGAAATTCTGGAAATGATTAGATCGATTAAGGCCTGTTACACAGATACAAAGTGAATGAAAGCATCAACATAGTTTTAAAACAGAAAGCTCTTCCAATAAATTGGAAGAGCTCAAAAATTTAGGGGTAATCCCTTTATTGGACCGTTACATTCACCTTATGCTCCCAATCCCTCATAGGGGCGAAGATTCGGAGAAGACCGCTTTCATACTTGGCCTCTGTTTTATCAGGCATGACCTCATGGGCCAGCATAAAGCAACCCGAATATTCTGTATCTTCACCTCTCGGGGCTGAGACGCAAAAACTGTCTTTTCTCATTTCCAGGGCGATATCTTTTTTATCTACCCCGGGAAGTTCCAATTCAATTTTTAGACGACCATTTTGATCGTCATGAGAAATACAGGCGCACGGTGTCACTTTTATTCTGTTGTTCATAACAACACCCCCTCTCTCCAATAAAAAGATAAGTATCGGGCTTTATAAATTCAAGGTGAATAGGAAGGAAACTTATGGTATAAAAATAGATATGGACCCGTTTGAGATAGAACCTGTGGTTTCAGGGGACGAGGAGTCAATATGGGAATGACATTGGCCGAAAAGATATTGGGTGAACATGCAGGAAAGGAAGTCCGCACAGGAGAGATTCTTGTGGTAAAAGTGGATCTCGCTTACACTCAGGATGGGACAGGCCCTTTAGCGGTAAGAAAAATTCATGAAATGGGTTTCAAGGATGTTTATCATCCGAAGAAAACGATCTTCTTTCTTGACCATGCGGCTCCCAGCCCAAGGTTTGAACTGAGCAACGACCATGTTTTCTTAAGAGATTTTGCTGAAAAAACTGGAAGCCAAGTTTCAGATGTGGGATATGGTATCTCTCATCAGGTCGTGGCAGAGAATGAAATAAAGCCAGGGGATGTGGTGATCGGGGCTGACTCCCATACATGCACAGGAGGAGCCTTAGGGGCTTTTGCTACGGGTGTGGGTTCTACAGATGCAGCGGTTGCCATAGCCCTTGGGAAGATCTGGCTAAAAGTGCCGGAGACGATCCGGGTTGTTGTGGAGGGAAAGCTTCCCGTTGGCGTTTATGGGAAGGATATTATCCTTCATCTCATAGGGAAGATCGGTGCCGCCGGGGCAACCTACAAAGCCCTCGAATTTACGGGGGATACGATTCAACATCTTGACATGGCTGGAAGAATGACTATTGCCAACATGGCTGTAGAGGCTGGGGCAAAAGTGGGACTTTTTCCCTCTGATGGGGTGACCCGGGATTGGCTGAATCGTATGGGAAGACCGCAAGATTTTAGAAAACTATCTCCTGATCCTGATGCAATTTATGAAAGCACGGTAAGAATTAATGCCAAGGAACTCAAGCCCACCATTGCCTGCCCCCATCAAGTTGATCATATTAAGACCATTGATGAGATAGGAGAGGTAAAAGTGGATCAGGTCTATCTCGGGACCTCTTGTAATGGAAGGTTAGAAGACTTTCAAATTGCAGCGATGATATTAAAAGGTAAGAGGATTCATTCTGACACTCGAATGATTGTCACTCCTGGCTCTCGAAGGGTTTATTTGGAAGCTTTAAAAGATGGAACCATGGAAACTCTCATTGAATTTGGGGCCTTGGCCATGCCCCCGGGTTGCGGGGCTTGCGTCGGTCTCCACGAAGGTGTTTTAGGGGATGGAGAAGTTTGTTTGGCGACCCAACCCAGAAATTTTAAAGGAAGGATGGGAAGTCCAAAATCATTCATTTATCTTGGATCTCCGGCTGTAGCCGCTGCTACGGCCATCGAAGGCAAGATTGCTGATCCAAGAAAGTATCTATGAGGGATAACCACCCAGCAGCTGATCCGACAGAAATGCTTCCAAAACTTTATAATGCGGATTGATCTATATTCGTATAGGTAACCTTCGCCAATAAGGATAGCGATCATCTGAGGGGTTATTCAGCCAAGGGAGTAGGCAACGAGAGGTTACCGTTATAAAGTTTCTTCGGCATTTCTCTCGGATCAATAACTAGAGGGTTTTGTGATATGATTTATTTAGAACATTAGGATTACCATGAGGAGATGAGATGAAGGGTAGGGTGTGGAAGTTTGGCGATGCCATCAGCACAGACCATATCATACCGGGTCGCTATTTTTATTTGCGGTCCAATTTGCCTGAATTATCAAAGCATATTTTGGAATATGAGAGACCCGGGTTTTCTGAAATGGTCTCGACAGGTGACTTTATCGTAGCGGGTCATAATTTTGGCCTGGGTTCGAGTCGGGAACATGCTGCTATTATCATTAAGATGAATGGTATTCAGGCTATTTTGGCAAAAAGCTTTGCCCGGATATTTTATCGAAACTGTTTTAATAACGGACTACCGGCCATCCTCTGTGATACAGAGAAGTTCAACGAAGGAGATGAAATAGAACTCTTCGTGGAAGAAGGTAAGATTGTCAACCACACACAAAATGAGAAGGTGGTCTTCACTGCCCTTCCACCTGTGATGAAAAGGATTCTCAGCGATGGTGGACTGGTCGAACATGTGAAGAAATATAAAGACTTAAAGTTGGTTTAAGTGGAAGGGTTCAAGGGGTCCAGGGGTCCTGGGGCCGAGTGAAAGAATCAATATCTGGGTCTAAATTACTATAAAGCACTAAAGAAGGAGCTATCTCTTGAACCCTAGAACCCTTGAATCCTTGAACCCTAGAACCATTTTTGAGAACGGAGGTGCCTTATGGAATGGTTAAAGGCTTTTATTAGTTTGATCGGAAGAATTCTTCTTGTTTTTATCTTTCTCAATTCAGGGATCGGGAAGATTGGAAACTTCGAAGGGACAGCTCAGTACATGGCCAAATTTGGCATGCCGAATACCTCCTTTTTCCTATTCGGTGCCATCGTCTTTGAGTTGGTAGGCAGCGCCACGGTCATATTAGGGTACTTTACCCGTCTTGGGGCTCTTCTCATCCTCATCTTTTTAATTCCTACCACTCTCATTTTTCATGCCAATTTTGCTGATCGCATCCAGATGATTATGTTCATGAAGAATGTGAGCATGTTTGGAGGATGTCTCCTCCTTCTCTCTGCAGGGCCAGGACGACTGAGTTTGGACTATTTTTTAAGAGGTAAGAAGAAATAAAATGAGTGTAAGGCGTTTGGAAGTTTGGTGGAATGCCTTCCGATTTCATTTTACCCCAGCCAGTTTCATGCCAGGGATACTGGGCGGGATGATTGCGTGGAACATGGATGGGAAATTTCTGCCAGGATATTTCCTCATGGTGATGCTTGGCCTTCTCCTCAATCATACGGCTCTGAACATGACGGATGACTACTATGACTTCCGCCATCTGGTCGATGTATTCGCCACGGATGGGAAAAATCCTTATACCGGTGGAAGTGGGCTTCTCTCTTCTGGGCTGATTCCACCTCAGAAAATGAGGAATGTTTTCATTACGTTTTACATCATGGCCATTGCCATGGGTGTCTTTCTGGGGGTCATGAGAGGGACCTTTATTCTCTTTCTTCTAGCCGTTGGTTTTTTTTGTGCCTATTTTTATACCGCCCCACCCATCCGATTTGGTTACCGAGGTCTGGGGGAAATGGCACAGCTTCTCTGCTTTGGCCCAGGAATTGGTCTTGGAGCCTATTATGTTCAGGCCCAAAGAGTTTCCTGGGAGGCTTTTTGGGGGACTCTTCCCTTTGGGATCATGCTCTTTTCAATGATTACGATTAATGAGATCCCTGATTATTTTGAGGACCGAAAGGGAGGGAAACTGAACTTGGTGGCTCGCTTCGGCAGAGAGACAGGAGTCTGGTTATTTATCCTCAGCCTCTTTTCTGCTTATGGGGCAATCGTAACGGGAGTGATCTTGGGAAAAATTCCTGTCCTGGGATTAATCTCTTTGGTAACCCTTCCAATTGCCCACAAGACTATTTCCATTTTAAGAACTTATTATCGAGAGCCGGTCAAAATGGCTCCTGCCAATTTAGGAATGATCTGTACCCATAATTTCACTGCCATCTTACTCATTCTCGCTTATTTCATCGAGGGGTTTAAATCGGAAGCGCTGCTTGCATCCTTTCTACCATTGATCGTTTTAATCATTCTTTACATTCCCATTGCCAGATTAATTGGGAAGACATTGTTCCCACGACCCCCTTACTCTTCTCTCCCTCCTCAGGGGAGAGAAGCAGGGTGAGGGGAGTTACCACTACAGACGTGAAAGGAGAAAATAGATGGGACAAGAAGAATCTTACTTGTTAGAGTTTACTGGTGCGGAGTGACCCCACTGCCACAAAATGGATCCTCTCGTGGAGAGGCTCGAAGACGAAGAAGGTGTCAAGGTTGCACGCCTTGAAGTTTGGCACAATGAAGCCAATGCCAAGCTGATGAGGGAGTATGACAAAGGGTTTTGTGGTGGTGTCCCATTTCTCTTCAATAAGAAGACGGGAAAATGGATTTGCGGCTCGGCAGACTATGAACGATTGAAAAAATGGGCCCTCGAGTAATACCGGAACAATGGAGTAATGGAAGAATGCCTGCCTGCCGGTAGGCAAGGAAGAATGGGTTAGAAACGATTATGATCTATCTCTTTTATCCATTATTCCAACATTCCAATATTCCATCATTCCATTATGGAGGAGGTTCCAATGAGTTTGTTCGAAGATTACCATCCCTTAAAAGGGAAGATGTTCCAGATGATGAAACCTGATGGAACGCTTTTGCCAGAGGCAAAGGCCCCACTCCATGATCAGGAAACATTCGGTCTTTATAAAAAAATGCTTTTCATTCGGTTGGCTGATCAGAGGGCGTTGATGCTTCAGAGGCAGGGTCGGATGGGAACCTATGCTCCCATTTGGGGGCAGGAGGCCTGCCAGGTGGGAAGTGCTGCGGTGCTTCAAAAGGGGGATTGGGTCTTTCCTGCTTTTAGAGAACTGGGTGCGACGTTGATGATGGGGGTTCCGTTGAAAACTTTTTTCCTTTACTGGATGGGCAATGAGGAAGGAAGTCGATCTCCAGAAGGGATTAATGTTCTACCTGTCTCAATTCCGGTAGGCACTCACCCACTTCATGCTGTAGGGGTAGCTTGGGCAGGGAAACTCAAGGGTGATAAGATCGTTACGGTTGCTTATTTTGGAGATGGTGCAACCTCCAAGGGTGATTTCCACGAGGCGATGAATTTTGCAGGTGTCTTTAAAGCCCCAACCATTTTCTTCTGTCAAAATAATCAATTCGCTATTTCAGTACCGAGAAAGATTCAGACTGCATCCCAGACGATTGCTCAAAAGGCGGTCGCCTATGGAGTGGACGGGATTCAGGTGGATGGTAACGACCTCTTTGCTGTTTATACAGCGACCAAGGAGGCAGTGGAAAAAGCCCGCTCCGGAGAAGGTCCCACCCTGATTGAGGGAGTGACCTATCGGTTTGGGCCTCATACCACAGCAGACGATCCTACCAAATATCGGAAGGATCAGGAAATAGAGCCTTGGAAGCCACTCGATCCAATGGTCAGATTGAAGCTCTATCTTAAAGAAAGAGGTCTCTGGAACGAAGAGGTGGAACAAAAAATAATTGAGGAAGCTCAGAAGGAAATCGATCAGGTGGTGAAAGACGCTGAAGCGGTTCCAGTACCAGAGGTGGAAGAAATTTTTAAATATGTCTTTGAGGAGATGACGCCCCAGTTGAAAGAACAATTGGAGTATTTAAAATCAACTCTTAGATAAAAACGTAAATCGTAAGGCGTAAGGGGTAAGGTGTAAAATCTAAAATCTGCAATCCGAAATTAATCGAAGAGGTTCTGCGATGGCTAAACTCAATATGGTGGAAGCAATTAATCTTGCCCTTCGAGAGGAGATGGAGAGGGACAGCCGAGTGATTGTTTTAGGTGAAGATGTGGGAAGGGAAGGGGGTGTCTTTCGAGTTACAGATGGACTCCAAGAAAAATATGGTGCGGATCGAGTCATTGATACGCCTTTAGCAGAGTCAGGGATTGTAGGGACAGCCCTTGGGATGGCTATTTATGGAATTCGTCCAGTTGCAGAAATTCAATTTGATGGTTTTCTCTATCCCTGTCTTGATCAGATCACCAACCACATCGGTCGGATGCGAAACCGATCCAGAGGAAGGTTCACCTGTCCTTTGGTCATCAGGGTTCCTTATGGGGGTGGAATCCACGCACCCGAACATCACTCCGAAAGCCCTGAAGCCATCTTGGCCCATACCCCTGGAATAAAAGTCGTCATCCCTTCGACTCCTTACGAAGCCAAAGGGCTTTTGCTCTCTTCTATTCGTTCTCCTGACCCGGTACTCTTCTTGGAACCCAAACGCATCTATCGGGCGATTCGTGAAGAGGTTCCCGAAGGGAACTACACCATCCCGCTTGGAAAGGCGAGAATGGTCCAAGAGGGAAAGGATGTGACCATTATAGCTTGGGGGGCAATGGTTCGTGAGGTGTTGAATGCGGCAGGACAGTTAAAGGGAGATAAAATTGAGGTAGAAGTGATTGACCTCAGAACCATCTCCCCTATGGATGTTGAAGCTATCATCACTTCGATTCGGAAGACAGGAAGAGGGGTCATCGTTCACGAAGCGCCAAAGACATGCGGTTTGGGTGCGGAGATCATTGCTCTCATCAATGAGAAAGCACTCCTTTCTCTTCAAGCACCCATTGAAAGGGTGACGGGGTTTGATATTCCTGTTCCCCTGCTGAAATCTGAGCATTATTATCTTCCCAATCCCGAACGAATCGTTATGGCTGTAAAAAAGGTAATGACCTTCTAAAAAACAGATGGATGATGGAACGATGGAATGTTGGAATAGTGGGTTTCACAGAACCCATCATTCCCTGCCTACCGGCAGGCAGGCATTCTTCCAGTATTCCAATATTCCAGTTAGACTTGATTGGAGGACTTTATGGCTTACGAATTCAAATTTCCTGATATTGGAGAAGGATTAACCGAGGGAGAAATCGTCCGCTGGTTAGTCAAGGAAGGGGATGAAGTGAAAGAGGGGCAACCCTTGGTTGAGGTAGAGACCGATAAGGCTCTTGCTGAGATCCCTTCTCCAAAAACGGGAGTCATTCTCAAGATACTGGCTAGGGAAAAGGAAATCGTCAAGGTTGGCCAGGTGATTGTGGTTTTTGGAGAGAAGGGAGAAGCATTGACAGCTCCGCCTCCACAACCTAAATCAGTGGGTGTCGTGGGTGAGTTGGAAGAAGCCCCTGAAGAAGTCCCTGCAGTTGCAGTGAAGGCCGAACCGGTTAAGCCAGCTTTCGTCGGTGAACATGCCCTGGCTACACCGGCTGTTCGTGCTTTAGCAAAAGAATTAGGCGTGGATATTAATAAAGTGCAGGGGACCGGGCCAGAAGGAAGGGTTTTGGAAAAGGATGTGAGACAGCTTGCAGAAGGGAAGGAAAAGCCGGTCGAAGAAGTAAAGAAGCCCGTGAAGGTTAAAAAATACGACCTATACGGATATGTCGAACGTATTCCATTGAGAGGGGTTCGGCGATCTATTGCTAAGGCAATGGTGAAATCAAAATATACGGCACCTCATGTGACAGCCATGGATGAGGCCGATGTCACGGCATTGTGGAAGATCAGGGAGAAGGAAAAGAAGGCAGCAGAGAAGAAGGGTATCAAACTGACCATCCTTCCTTTCATCATCAAAGCCGTCATCGCAGGTTTGAACGAACATCCCTATCTCAATGCTTCATTGGATGATGAAAACGAAGAGATCATTTTGAAAAAGTATTTTAACATTGGCGTCGCCACCGATACGACCGAAGGCCTAATGGTTCCGGTGGTGAAAAATGCGAAGGATAAGTCCATCCTCCAGCTGGCGCAAGAGTTAACCCAGTTGGCTGAGAAGGCACGAAACCGCACCATCGATCTGGCTGACCTAAAAGGGGGGACTTTTACCGTCTCAAACTACGGCGCATTAGGAGGAATTTATGCCACTCCGATCATCAACTATCCCGAAGTGGCTATCCTGGGCGTCGGAAAAATCAAAGATACCCCTGTGGTGAGAAATGGAAAATTAGTGGTTCGAAAAATTCTAAGCTTAGCCCTCTCCTTTGATCATCGAGTAGTTGATGGTGGAGAGGGAGCCAGATTTCTCAATACGGTGATCGCCCGCCTCGAAGACCCGGATCTGATTCTGTTGGAAACCTAAATATCCGAACTCATCAAATGGCAGGGCTTACCCCCTGCCAACAACCCACTTTTCAAATTTCCAATTAAATTGGAACTCATCCCCTATATTTTTAGGGTTACGAGACTTGTCCTCTTTTTTCCCCTCAGGATCTTTTAGATAGACTGATGATCTCTGTTGGATTGAAGGACTTTGAAGGGAAGGCGGGTCAGTAAGTCATCCCCATGTTAACTTCAAGGACTACGAAATCAGAGATCTATTGTGTTACCCCATCTTTGGGTGTTAACTTCTCCGATCCTGAGGTCTCTATTTTTTGATTCGGATAAATAGTTTGAGCCCCCACCTGTTGATGGATAGCAGAAGCGGATGAGACAGGAAACAATCGGATAGAGTTGGCCTTCTGTTCTATGAGACGGTTGATGGGATAGGAGATGTAAAGGACCACGAAGAGAATGACTGCAAAGATCAAGGATAAAATAAACCAGGGTCGCACACTCTTCCTGGGAGGCGGAACCGACTGCGGCAGCTCGATCGGTTCAGGAGGAATAAGGCTTTTCAGATAATTCTCATATTGGAGAATAATATCCTTCGGATCGAGTGAAAGATATTTGGCGTAATCCTTCAGATACCCTTTGACATAAAAAGTATGGGGGAGAAGCTCATATCTGTCTTCTTCAATGGCCTGAAGGTGATGCTCCCTTATCTTAGTGAAATTAGAGATATCCTCCAGTGGTATGTTTCGTGTCTCCCTTTTTTTCTTTAAAAATTTTCCTGGAGACTCCGACATGGCTTCTTCTGAATAAAGGTCCATTTTTTATTTCATAGATTGCATTATTTAAGCATACATATTGATATGATAAGAATTTATCTATCACAAAGCAATTGTCGTGCCAAAGAATCAGAATCATAATATATTGAAATTTATAAATATTATGAGATGAAGGGGTTAATAAGAGACAAATTTGTGTCAAAATTTGGCCCTACAGTGACTATCTGTCCCTTTGCTCTCATTACGATCTTTTATCCTGATGCGGCCACAGGCTATAGTCTCTATCAGTTCTTCTCCATATTTACTATTGGATGCATTGGTCTTTGAGGAAGGGGGAAGGCAGTTGAAAAAAAATGATACAACACTTGACAAATTATTTGGGTTGGTTTATTATCAGTTTAATCTGATAATTCTGATTATTCATAATTATTGGAATTAATGGGTACGGGGGGCATGAGATGGCAAAAAAAAATCAAAAAGTATCTTTCTGCGGGCCTGTGGAGAAGGGAATGTCTTGTTGCAAAGTCGAATCGATTATCAGCGTTGATGAACGGGGACAGATGGTGCTTCCCAAAGAATTAAGAGATAAGGCAAACATCCGAGCCGGTGATAAATTAGCCATTGTCAGTTGGGATAAAGGCGGGGAGATTTGTTGCATCTATTTGATCAAGACGGAATATCTCGCAGAGCGCGTGAAGGATTTTCTTGGTCCGATGATGAAGGAGGTGTAAGAGATTTAGTATGGATGAAACAAAATGTGGCGCTTCAGAGTTACAGAGTAAACAATCTGAACCCAAAAGTTGTTGACCCAGCAGTAGTGGGGCTCAGTTGAGCCCCCCGAGTTTAAAGCAGGCCTTTGTCACCGGCTCGATCCAGACTCCAATCGGTTCCGTTCCTCAAGTTTCTTCTTCCCTCGTTTCGACAGATCGTTTGGGGACGTATAAAGCTCGTTGGGGAATTGGACGAATGGATTATACCGTCGAACCCGGCCTTTATGCTTTAAGAAATCCCGACGAACAATCCCCGGTCTTAGTTACAGCCAATTATAAAATGAGCTTTGACAAGCTGCGCGAGGCATTACCCCATCGGGATATGTGGATACTGGTTCTGGATACTAAAGGTATCAATGTCTGGTGTTCGGCGGGAAAAGGAACCTTTGGGACAACAGAGCTCGTCAATCGAATTCAATCTACCGGCCTTGCCAGGGTCATCTCTCACCGGGAATTGATTCTCCCCCAACTGGCAGGACCTGGAGTGGCGGCTCATGAGGTCAAGAAATTATCAGGCTTCAAAGTCATCTATGGTCCAATAAGGTCGAAGGACCTCCCTGCTTTTTTAGAAAATAGGTTCAAAGCTACTCCAGAGATGAGACTCAAAACGTTTACCGCACGGGAACGAATCGCGGTCATTCCCATTGAGCTTGTTACAGCCATGAAAGTGGGTGTGGTTGTCCTTCCCATTTTTTTTCTTATCGCTTTCCTTGGAAGGATAGGAGAAGGTTGGACAAATGCTTTCCATCATGGTTTATTCTCAGTGGCAGCGATTCTGACTGCGATCCTGGCGGGTGCAGTTTTTACACCCTTGCTGTTACCCTGGTTGCCGGGTCGGGCTTTTTCAGTTAAGGGCCTTAGCTTGGGGATTTTGTCTGTTCTAATTCTTTTGGTTTTTGGATGGGGTGATTGGGTCACATGGGCGGGCCGCCTTGAAATAGTGGCCTGGATCTTTCTCATACCAGCAGCCACTGCATTTCTTGCAATGAATTTTACAGGGGCTTCAACCTATACCTCACTTTCTGGAGTGAGAAAAGAAATGCGATGGGCCGTTCCTCTCCAAATAAGCGCCTGTATCGTATGGTTTGGTCTCTGGGTGGTATCGCACTTTATTGTATGAGGGACTCCGATGATGGGACAGATGATTTACCTTAAAAACGTTGTTACCTTAAAACTGGATCAAGAAAGATGCATCGGGTGCGGAATGTGTCTCCTTGTCTGCCCCCATGCCGTCATGAGCCTTTCCAATGGGAAAGTGGATGTGGTCAACCGGGATGCCTGCATGGAGTGTGGTGCCTGTGCGAAAAATTGTCCTGTCAATGCCTTGAGCGTCCAGCCGGGAGTGGGCTGCGCAACAGCTGTCATCAACTCCATGCTGGGGCGTAAAAATTCTTCCTGCTGTTGCACGGTAGATTCGGAAGGGGGATGTACTGATCCATCGGAATCCTCCCAAGGTGCCAACCAAACAAACTGCTGTTAGCTTTCTTCTTTCATTTTCTTTCCTTCAGGTCATTGGGCTATTTGACAGCCAATCAGGTCGAGCTAATGTACTCCCGGACCGGGACCCTCTGCTTTCCTTTTTTTCATCAGGAGGACAAGAGGAAGAATTAGCATCATCATGGTTGAAAGAAGGTAAAAGGCATCATTAAATGACAGCATGGATGCCTGTTTTATCACCTCGCCATAAATTAGCCCTAAGCTTCCCTGGTCGGAAAGGGAAGGGTTAAATCCCTCTGCCCTGCAGCAGTTGGGAGATCTGGGGGAGAGCGATCTGGAAATTTCTATCAAAGGGGCTGAGATGCTCCACAAGGTGGACCTGATGAAACTGTGCTCTCCTGGCAAGCATGGTCGTAATAAAGGCCACTCCGAAACTTCCTCCGAGGTTTCTCAGAAGGTTGAATATGCCGGTGGCATTTCCCATCTCTTCCTTTCTGATGCTTGACATCGTCATCGTTGTCAGGGGGATGAAGAGAAATCCCATTCCGATTCCCAGCACGACTCTTGGCCAGAAGATGGTATTGAAATCGGTTTGAAGATTAAACTGAGCCATCATATGGACTGAATAACCAGCCACAGCAATGCCAAAAGCAAGGATTGCCTTCGGATTGATTTTCGTTACAAGTTTCCCTGCTATGGGCATAGCGATCATTGTAGCAATGCCACCAGGCCCGAGTGCCAGCCCTGCCAGGAAAGACGTATATCCCATTAACGTTTGGAGGAAAATGGGCAGCAGTACAATGCTTCCAAAGAGATTGAAAAAGACGAAGAACATGATGATATTTCCTGTGCTGAAAGAGAGATTTTTAAAGGTTCGCAAATTGACAATGGGGTTCTCTGCAAAAAACTCCACCAGGATAAACATGAACAGAGAAGATATTGAGATATAACTCATCCAGGTGATGAAGCCGGATGAAAACCAGTCCTCCCTCTCTCCTTTATCCAGAACGATCTGGAGGCATCCCAGGCCGATGGCTAAAAATAAAAGTCCCCAGGTGTCAATCTTCATCTTTATTCGCTGCATGTAGGGCGGGTCAATAATAAAAAGAAGGGTCATCAGGATGGAGATGATTCCTATCGGGATATTGATGTAGAATATCCAATGCCAGGACCAGTTATCCGTGATCCATCCACCCATCAGAGGGCCGATGATGGGTCCGAACATGATGCCAATGCCGAAGATGGCCATGGCCATCCCGTGCTGACGGGGAGGGAATGTTTCAAGAAGAATTGCTTGAGAAATGGGCTGAAGAGCACCACCGCCCAGACCCTGGAGAACTCTGAAAAATACAAGGCTCTGGAGATTCCATGAGGAGCCACACATCAGGGAACTGAAGGTAAAAAGGGAGATGGAGAAGATGAGATAGCGTTTTCTTCCGAAGAGCCTGCTCAACCATCCGGAGATGGGAATGATGATGGCATTGGAGACCAGATAGGAGGTGATGGTCCAGGTGGATTCATCGATCCCTGCAGAGAGACTCCCGCGGATATGATCGAGGGAGACATTGACAACCGATGTGTCCACGATCTCAATGAGGGTAGGGAGCATGACGGTAATGGCAACAATCCACCTATTCATACTCACCTACGCTTCATTTAGAATTAACTAAAATAGTGGGGACCACTGACATCCCGATCCTTAAGGTATGAGAAGGATCTGTGTTTTGATCAAGAATGATCTTGACAGGTACTCGCTGCACAATCTTTACATAGTTTCCTGTCGCATTCTCAGGTGGGAAGAGGGAGAAGACCGCTCCTGTGCCTGCCTGTACACTCTCCACCTTTCCATCAAATACCTTCCCGGGGTAGGTATCCACTTCTATTTTCACCTTCTGCCCTGGTTTGACCCTCTCCAGTTGGGTTTCCTTGTAATTAGCAGTGATCCAGATGCCATTAAGAGGGACAACCGCCATGAGAGATTGTCCGGACTGAATTTGATTGCCAACTTCCACAGACCTTTTGGCAATGTAACCATCCGAGGGGGAATAAACCTTTGTATAGCTCTTGTTCAATTCTGACCCTTTAAGGATGGCATCTTTCTGTTGAATCTGCGCCAGTTGCGGAATGAGGGATGTTTCAGTTTGTTTGATCACAGCCTTCTGAGTTTCAAGAGATGCCTCAAGCTGTTTCATGCGCTCCTTGGCGGCTTTGACCTGTGCGACCGCCACATCGTAACTCGTTTTTGCTTTATCGTAACTATCCCTTGCAATCACTTCTTTTTTGAAAAGGAGTTCTATTCTTTTGAAGTCCACCTCCGCCTGTCGGAGATTAGCCTCCTGAAGTTCAAGAATAGCTCTCGCTTCTTCCAAGGAGGCGAGCATCCCTGTCAACTGTTTTTTAGTTGTATCCACTTTGTCCCGGAGCTCAGAGAGTTTAGCCCTCTCGGTCTCAAGACCTGCCTGCGCCTCCTTAACCTTGACTTCATAATCTATTGGATCTATCTCAAGAAGAAGATCATCCTTTTTTACAAACTGATTGTCTTTGACATGGAGGACCTTAACCGTGCCAGGGATCTTTGAGGCGATGACGTGGACTCTGCCATCGACAAAGGCATCGTCGGTTGAGATATGGGTGGCCTTATATTCTCTATAAAAGAAGAGAACCACCGCTCCGATGACGATCAAGGCAGGAAAGATGATAAAAGCGGCAATCTTTTTTCTCCGGTTATTTGGTTTCTCTTTTTTCTCTTCCATTGATAACTATTCCTCCTGCCTATTTCCTGGATAAAAATAACATATTTATGGTAGTGCTTGTATCATTAATTGTAAAGTCTTTTTGGTTTCCTAAAAAAAATCCATGGGTAGCAATTGATTTTTGAGCCAATTTTTATTAATTAGATTCTTACCTGTTTTAATCTTAGAATTTTCTTTTAATGTTTATGAAGGAAATCCCCTTACCCACTCCCTCTCCCTCTGGAGACTGTGTCACAATGGGCGGAAGGGGAGGACGAAACAGACAAACGGGTTCCAAAGCTTTAGAACGCGGGGTGTTCTTGAATAGAATGGGCAAGTGTCCACGATGCTTGAAATTCAATGTTTTCATGGTATTGGGGCTTTTGGAGTTTACCATTTAAAGGTTTCCGCTCCAAAGCTTTCTCGTCCGCCTGTCTGTTCCGTTTTAAGACGCTTGGGGATTTTTCCGAATTACGACACAGTCTCCTGGGGGAGAGGGGAAGCCTGCCTGCCGGTAGGCAGGGGTGAGGGGGATTAGATTTTAAGGAGGTGCTTCATGGAACGAAGAAGAGAAGGGGTTGGTGATTTGTATCATCAAGAAACAAAATATCGAAGAGAAGCCATGCAACAAGAGGGGCTCGATTGGGCTCATCAGCCCTCTCCCTATAAAGAACTTGCTTATGCATTGAAACATTTTCCCATTCGGCCTCCTGAACAGAGGGGTGGAACGTCCCTCTGGGAGGCAATTGCTCAAAGGCGTTCCATCAGGGAATTTTCCGAACAATCCATTTCCTTCTCTGAACTTTCCCAGTTGATCTGGGCAACCCAAGGGATCACATTGAGAGCTTGGGGATTTGAATTCAGGGCATCACCCTCTGCCGGTGCACTTTACCCCATTGAGACTTATCTTGTGGTGAACCGGGTCGAAGAAATTCCACCAGGGCTTTACCATCACAATGTGAAGGAGGCACAACTCATTCTTTTAAAAGAAGGCCATTTTGGTCCTGAAATTTGTCAGGCTGGATTGGGTCAGGAGATGCTTGAAGAGGCCGCCTGCGTCTTTGTCTGGACAGCGATGGTTCAACGCTCAAAGTGGAAATATCGGGAGAGGGCTTACCGTTACATCTACATGGATGTGGGGCATATCGGCCAGACCCTCTATTTGGCTGCAACAGCATTGAACCTTGGATGCTGCACAGTAGGTGCATTCTTCGATGAAGAGGTTGATCATGTCATTGGTGTGGACGGAAAGAATGAAATTTCTGTCTATCTTGGAGCCGTGGGTCGTCCGAGATAAAGATAAATAAGTTCAGAGTGATGAGTTTGCCTGCCTTCGCCGAAGCGGCTACGCGCAGGCAGGTAGCTCGGAGTGTTAGGTTTAAGATATTACTACGAACTCCGAACTCCGGACTATTAATTTAATTAGTATCGATTTAATACAATAGGGTCAAAAAAAGTACAATTCGTAATTTATTGAATTTAATAAACTATTTTATCTGACCATTAGATCCTCTTTTATTGAATGTCAATTATTAGACATTAATTATTAATAAAAACTTATTGATTCGATGGTTTTATTTTTCCTTCAATTACTGAGAGCAAAATAATTTAAACAAATCAAATAGTTAAAAAATTTACCTCCTATAGGAACGGTGGGAATAAGATGGTATAGATATTGCTGTATTGGATTTTTAGAAGGTGAGATATGAATTTCAGAAAGAATTTATTCCCGATTGTTTTAATTTTTCTCTTATTGGTTGGATGTGCTGGAATTCCTGTTCGTGAGGCCGTGAAGGTTGATCTAAACGCTCCGGTCGGTAGAATCGAGGGGAATCAATTCACAGGGGTTCGGTATCCCATTTAATGTCTCAGCCCCTTCAGGTTGGAAGGTAACCACAGAGATTCCAAGTTTTATGGAGGAATTGGGATATGAGAAACCTGGGTTGGAGGAATCAGAAGTATTTATTTTTAATCCTTCTACACAATCAAATATTCAGTTTGATCTCACACCAGCAGGTCGATATTCCAAGTTCAGCCAAGAATCAATTGAGTGGCTAACCACATGCTGGCCACAGGAGGCTTTAAACAAGAGTTAGAAGAAGAATATGGGAAAGATGTTCAGGCTGAAATCGGTCCCACAGAACCCATTTCTTTAAAGGGCGTTCAATTTGCTGCAAAGAAATTTGCGACTTATACCATTAAGGGGGTGAAGCGGGAACAGGGATGGATCTATGGGTTTACAGAACCTTATCAGATTTTCATCCTCTATATGATATTGGAAAAAGAAGGGGCAAACGACCGTCAGGATTTAAAGAAGATTCTTGATTCCTTTGAGGTCATCCCTAAAAAGTAAAAATTAGAAGAGAAAGGAGACATAAGCCATGGCAACCAAATCGGCAACAAAAGTTTATAAATGTGAAACATGTGGATTGGTGACGACCGAGAAAGGTCATCTCTGTAGTCCTAAAGAGGTCAAGAAAGCCTACACCTGTGATTATTGCGGCATCACGGTTAGCGATCCAAGGCATGTTTGCAAACCGAAAGTCACAAAATTAAACTTTGTGTGTGATACTTGTGGTCGGGTGGCAGTGGGTAAAGAGGAATTGTGCCATCCTAAAAAGATAAAAAGTTAAAAAAAGTTGGTTCATCTCTTTAAGTGTAGAAAAGTCCCTTCTTTAAAGGCCCCTCATACCCTTGGGTTTGAAGGGCCTTTAATTTTTGGATTCATCCTCATCTTCGTTGATTTTTGTTAGAAAATTCATTATTTATTAGAGATAGAAATTTCTTAGAAATGATGGAGGATTTATATGGAAAAGGTGGAGCTGAAGAAAGGGATTTATTGGGTTGGGGCGATTGATTGGAATATCAGAGATTTTCATGGATATTCCACCCCTCTTGGAACAACCTACAATGCCTATTTAATCCTCGATGAAAAAAATGTTCTCGTGGATACGGTGAAGGCTCCGTTCTATCTTGAGATGCTAGGGCGCATTTCAGAGATCATCGACCCCTCAAAAATTGATGTGGTCGTTTCAAACCATGTAGAAATGGACCACTCCGGTTCGCTGACTCAGATCGTCGAACGGATTGGAAATCCCACGGTGATCACTTCTGAGAGAGGGCAGAAGGGCCTGATCAAACATTATAAGAAATCGCTAAAATTCAAGACCGTAAAGAGTGGAGACACATTTTCGATTGGGCATCGAACCCTCACCTTTGTGGAGGCACCCATGCTTCACTGGCCGGATAGCATGTTCACCTATATTAAAGAAGATCAGCTTCTCTTGCCAAACGATGCCTTTGGTCAGCACATTGCCTCTTGCCAGAGATTTGAAGATGAGGTGGGGGATGAGGTGATGAGACATGCTGCAAAATATTATGCCAATATCCTATGGCCTCTGGCGCCTTTCATTTTGAAAAAGGTGGACGAGGTGGTGAAGATGGGAATTCCCATCGATATGATTGCACCGAGCCATGGTCTGATCTGGAGAAAAGACCCCGGCCGAATCATTCAGGCCTATGTGGATTGGAGTCAGGGAAAAGCGGGGAATAAAATCCTCGTCATCTACGATACGATGTGGGGAAGTACAGAAAGCATGGCCAAGGCTGTCCTCAAAGGCCTGATCGAGGAAGGAGCCGAAGCGAGGCTTCTCCATCTCCGATCCAATCATCGGAGCGACCTCATCGAGGAGATGCTGGAAGCAAAGGGTATCCTTTTGGGATCTCCCACTTTGAACAATGGGATGTTTCCAACGATGGGAGATTTTCTAACCTATATGAAAGGATTGAGACCGAAAGGAAAGGTCTTTGGCCTCTTCGGATCGCATGGATGGGGAGGGGGAGCGATCAAAGAAATGAGAAGAGTCCTTGAACAAGAGAAATTTGAGATCTGGGAGAAAGAGCTTCCCGTTCAATTCGTCCCGGATACAGAAGAACTGGAGAGTGCGATTCAATTTGGAAAAGAATTTGCCCATAAGGTTTTAGGCAAATAGTGCTTAGCGCAGGACGCACTGCATTACTCGAAAGTCCCTAGTCTTGTAGTTTATTGATTATACGACTAAGCGATATTTTCAGCTATGCGCTATGCCCTATGCACTTTGCGATTTAGGTTACAGGGATGGCAGAAGAAATAGGTTCTTATAGTTCAATTGTGATGGATCATTTGACCAATCCGAGGAATACGGGCGAAATGGATAATCCGGATGGCGTCGGAGAAGCACAGAATCCTGTTTGTGGTGATACGATGCGGCTCTTTATCAAAGTGGAGATGGAATCGGATCATCGATGCCAAATTTCTAACCTTTGGTTGTGGGGCAGCCATCGCTTCGTCGAGCATCACGACAGAGATCATCAAAGGAAAGAAAATTGAAGAGGCCCTCCTGATTTCAGATCAAGCGATCGCTGAGGCCCTCGGCGGACTTCCACCTGCCAAAATCCATTGTTCTGTTTTGGCAGAGAAAGCCATTCATGCAGCTGTGTTAGATTATCAGGAAAAAAGTGAGCTAAAGTGAACTAAAGTGACTAAAATTATTTGAGGGGAGCAAAAACTGTTTATATTAATATACATTTTATAGGGCAGGCGCTTAGGCCTGGATGATGCATGCCACGCGGTAGTCAGGCAAGCCTGAAACCATGGTCTATGCGTTGTAGCATAGTTTATGTTTTTGGTACAACTTTAGTCACTTTAGGCACTTGTAACTTTAGTTCACTTAGGAGGTGAGAGGACTGATAGAATGATCGGAAAAGGGAGTCTGCCCTCCGTTTATTAAAAAAACTAGTTCAAGAATCTCCTGCTGATCAGACCGAGGCCATCCTGTTAACAGAGGATTCTTCCCTTACCCGCTTTGCAGGGTCTGCTATTCATCAACATGTGGCCGAGAGAAACCAGGTGCTCATCCTCCGAGTGATACAGGAGAAAAAGATCGCCGTGGTCACAACGAATATTTTTCAGCCTTCCTCAATCAAAAAGATTCTTCAAAAGGCGATTTCCCTCGTAAAGGTTCAACATCCCAATGATGAATTCATCTCGTTGCCGGAACCAAAACCCATTCCCGAGATCGAAACCTTTTCTAAAAATATTAAACGTCTTACCCCAAATGGAAGGTAAAGGCAATCAAAGACATCTTAACCCTTGTGAAAAAAAAAGGATTAAAGGCCTCTGGTGCCTTTTCGAATGGAGAAGTTGAACTGGCCGTGGTCAATTCCCTTGGGATAGAAGCTTATCAGAAATTCTCTGACCTTTTTCTTCATCTGATTGCCGAGAATGAAAAGAACTCTGGTTATGCAAGTTTTGTTGCACGGAATCCCGATCAATTAGATGTCTGATTCTTTAGCCCAAGAGGCGATCGAAAAGGCATCGACGGGAAGAACCGATTCAAATCGAGCCTGGAGAGTATGAGGTTATTTTAGAACCCTATGCTGTGAGTGAACTCTTGTCCTTTCTGGGCTATTTAGGTTTTCATGCATCTGGCCGTTCAAGAAGGCCGAAGTTTTTTCTCTAATCGGTTTGGGGAAAAAATGGTGGACGAAAAGGTAACGATTTACGATGACGGACTGGACCCCGAAGGGTTACAAGTCCCTTTCGACTTCGAAGGCATACCAAAGAAGAAGGTCACCTTTTTTGACAGAGGGGTGGCGAAAGAGGTGACCTATGATTCCTTTACAGGTGGGCGAGAGGGGAAGGAGTCTACGGGCCATGGCCTGATCGCACCCAATACGGCAGGTCCCATTCCCATCAACCTCTTTATGAAAGCAGGAGAATCCTCTCTGGAAGAGATGATCAGATCCGTTCGAAAAGGAATTTATGTGACCCGATTTCATTATACCAATGTCGTCGAACCCATGAAAACCGTCATCACCGGGATGACGCGGGATGGGACTTTTTTGATTGAAGAGGGAGAGATCAAAAGACCGATTAAGAATCTGAGGTTTACAGAATCTATCTTGAAGGCTCTTTCCCGAGTGACGCGCCATCTCAAAAGATCGAAGGATCTGTTCTGAAGGAACGGTCTACTCGAGGCGCTTTGTCACAGGTACGGTCGTCCCTGCCATCAAAGTAGATGGATTTAACTTTTCAGGGGTCTCAAGCCTATAAACTCATTCCTTCCAATTCCCTCTACCCTTGGGGAGAGGGTTAGGGTGAGGGGGCATAAGATTAAGAGAAAAAATATCGAAAAATGTAGAAGGCTGCGAAGAGATCAGACAGAGGCTGAGAGGAAGCTCTGGTCAGTGTTGCGAAATCGCGAATTGGCCGGAGGAAAATTTAGAAGACAATTCTCTATTGGTAGTTACATATTGGATTTCTATGCTCCTGAATTTAAACTTGGTATAGAGGCTGATGGCGGCCAACATTATGAGGATACGGTAGGGGAAGAGATGAGATAAGGGCAAAAGAGTTATCCAAGCTCGGAATAGAATTATTGAGATTTAGTGATTATGAGATATTGACCAATATCGATGGGGTCTGTGAAGTAATTCAAAAGACTTTAAGGAAGAAGACAGTACCCCCTCACCTCAATCCTCTCCCCCATGGGTAGAGGAGGTTAGGGAGAGAAAGCAAGGGAGTTGTCATGAAGATCTTATCCAAAACATTCTTGATGTCGCCAAATTAAAAAGAGTGGAATACGCTGACATTCGAATCGTTCGTCGTCAGAATGAAGAGATTGAGGTGAAGAACGGTCAAGTGGAGGCCTTGATCCAGTGATGAGGATTTTGGTTTTGGAGTGAGAGTCCTTTTCCAGGGTGCCTGGGGATTTGCCTGTAGTTCAAAAGTGACGAAGAGGGAAATGGAGACAGTTTTTGCCAAGGCCCTGAAGATTGCCAAGGCCAGTTCAAAGGTTAAAGGAATAGAGATCCTTTTTTCACCTTCTTCTCCAGTCGATCGATAAATATAAGACTCCGGTTTCTATCGACCCATTCGATATCGCTCCTGAAACGAAACTCAATCTTCTCCTCAGGGCAGATGAGATCATTCGTAGAAATAAAAAGGTGAAGATCTCAGAGGCCTTTATGGGGTCTTATAAAACAGAAAAAATATTCGCTTCCACAGAAGGTTCTTACATCGAACAGGAAATTGTTGAATGCGGAGCAGGCATCGCCGCAACGGCCATTGAGGGAAGCGAGGTTCAGGTCAGATCCTATCCCAATTCTTTTCGGGGAAATTTTGCCACTCAGGGTTATGAATGGATTGAAAAATTAGCCCTTCAAACTGAAGCCGGAGAGAATGGCCGAGGAGGCATCACAACTCCTTTCAGCAAAGCCCTGTCCGTCTAAAATCACAACACTGATATTGGATAATTCACAACTGGCACTTCAGATCCATGAATCCATTGGACATCCCATTGAGCTGGATCGAATTCTTGGGGACCGAGGCCAGCTATGCCGGCACCAGTTTTTTAAAACCGGAGATGGTGGGTCATTTTAGATATGGTTCAGAATTAGTAAATATCTTTGCTGATGCTACCCATCCGGGCGGATTGGGAACTTTTGGTTATGATGATGAAGGAATAGAGGCTCAAAGAGTCCCCATTATCTCTCACGGGGTTTTAGTCAATCTTTTAACTTCAAGGGAGACGGCACACCATCTTGGGAAAGAAAGCAACGGGACGATGAGGGCGGATGGTTGGAATCGAATTCCTCTGATCCGGATGACGAACATCAATCTGGAGCCCGGAGATTGGACACTGGAGCAGATGATCGCTGATACGGAAGACGGGCTTTTCTTAACAACCAATCGAAGTTGGTCGATTGATGACAAAAGGATCAATTTCCAATTTGGGACTGAAATTGGCTGGGAGATCAAGGGTGGCAAACTTGGTGAGATGGTTAAAAATCCCACCTATACTGGGATTACTCCCAATTTCTGGAATTCCTGTGACGCCATTGCGAACAGAGATCACTGGCAGATGTGGGGGACACCTAATTGTGGGAAGGGAGAGCCTGGCCAGGTGGCTCATGTCGGGCCATGGTGCCGCTCCAGCCAGATTCAGGAATGTTCAAGTAGGAGTGATGAAGGGATAATTAAAGTGACTAAAGTGAGCTGAAGTTATAGGTGATCTAAAGTGACTAAAATGAAGAATGAACTAAAGTTCGGTAGCCCTTAAGATTTAAAACTTTAGGCATTTTAGGCACTTTCAACTTTAGTCACTTTTTTTTGGTGACGTCTTTGGCGTAGCCTTCTCGAAAGTCCTCGGCCACTTTTTTTCGTCTAAAGTTCCCCCTCATTTTTAAAAAATATTTAGCCTAATAAGTTGAATTTATTAATGGAATTTTCACTTTATCACTTTGTGAAAATTTTTTTTATTGACAACTTAAAATAAACTGTTATTTAATGCCCAAAGGGGGAAGGTCGAAAGACTATTCCCCTCTTTTTTATTTCAAAATTATTTTCCAAATCCACACCCACTTTTTATATGGCATAAACTTAAAGATCAAATCTTTAATGAGGAGGAAGGTATGAAGATTTGTGTTAATAAAAAATGGATATTTTTACTATGCCTATTTTTTGTCTTGTCAATTTCTGCAATGATGATAATTGTAGAAGGGGGGTTTGGAGCTGGAACAGTAGGGACCCAAACCTGCATCAATTGTCACCAGACCTGGGTGGACAACGATCCTTCGTTCCAAGATATTTTCTCTGGAAATGCCAGTGTCGATTATCTTCCCGCAAACTTATCCTTACTCAGTGGGAATCCCTTCTATTCTATCCCAGTGGGATACCTCAATTCCCTCCATTACACACCCTCATCCGATAGTTCAGCAGTAGATTTTGTGACATGTGAGGATTGCCATGGAAGTGGACTTGCCCATTATGGAATGGGTTCAATCCCAACTCCGATTCCAAACCCGCAGAAATGTGCGGCTTGCCATGATATCTCAAAATATTTATTGACCTCTCACGCTAATAAAGATGGAAATCCAAAGAAATTTTTTGATCAGGGTCGTAATGGAACCCAACAGGCGACAATGGCAATGGCTGTCTCCCCAACGGCTGCCTCCTTTGGCCGAAGAAGCCGAGGAGCCAGTTTATCTTTATATAAATCAAATCAGACGAGTATTGTGACGAAAAATGAACGGATCGAAGAGTGCAGCGTGTGCCATAATTATGCATTACAATATCCTACATTTAGAAATAAGATTGCAGACGGGACTCTCCCCAACCCGCAGGTGAGCTGCGGAGCTTGTCATGATTCGCATATTGTCGGCCCGAGTGGAAACCAACCTGCGATAGTAAACACAACCGTAATGGTGACTGGAGTATCCGGATCGACCATCACAGCCGTGACTCCAGTCGATGGAAGAAGCGTTTTCTATGTGAATAATAAACCCTACAAAATTGATGAAAATGGAGCTCAGGATACCCTAAATGGGGTGTGGACGCGTGGATCGGCTTTTAATAGACCAAGCCCCCTCATCGTTGAAGGCGTCGGGATCGTCGGAAATAGTGCCTTGGAGTTGCAGACACATTCCTGTTTACTACAGGAGGACTCCTGCAGTCAGATCAGGAGATACCCTTTTTATCTCTGGTAAGGCCACTGCGACCGTTAATCTCCCAGCTGATGCGCTCAACCCTGGAGCACCGATTACTGTAGAGGTTACCTTGGAGGAAGCAGGATATTTTATCGAACACAGAGCAACCGATCAGAATCTTATTGTCGGAACCTTTGATCAAAACTTGATTCTTGAGAGCCGTGAGGATCCAGCGTTAGCCGAACTCCTTGCCCAATTGGGAACCGATAAGATCGGCATTGTGGTGAAGGTTGCCGTCACTTATAGAAAAGCAGTTGGCACAGGGACCCGTAATGTTTTTGTTCCTTTTAACGGAACAGTCAATTTTAAGATCCGTGATATGAGAACCAATACAGAAACCCTATGCCAAAGTTGTCATACGCAAGGGAAACATAAATATACAGCATGGGGGAAGAATAAGGCGGGGGAGTTCATCGATTTGAGCCCCACCCATAATAAAAACATTGGGGGGCAGTACCGAAGGAGCGGACATGCGAATCAACAGGCCTTGGCTTTCAAGGAATTCAGTTCCTTTGAATTTGGTTCTTCGCATCAACCCACCTATCCATTCGACCAGAGTATCATTGCATCAGGTGGAGTGGGAAGTCTCAGAAATAAAGGCAATAGTATTAATCGTTTGACTTCGACACCCAATGCAGCCAATGCCTATCTAGGAGCGGCCAATCATACGACTCAGGTGGTGTTAATCGATAATTATGTCTGTAATCAGTGCCACCACGGATTAGGCGCTATCGATTATATGAAGGACCGCCAAGGGACCTCTGATGCCCAGGTCTTATGGGGAGATGCGACCGTGGTCTGTATCACCTGTCATGAGACGCACACTGATCCAAATGGTTCGGAAAAGAATGTACGTGTACCTGTGAAGCTTTCTTTTAATTCTCGATTTGTGGACGCTGTCAAGAACCTCGTGGCGGCATCAATAAATTTATGGACGGAACAAGTATCCCATCCACCGTGGGTAATTCTCTCGTCTGTCTATTCTGCCATCAGGCGAGAGAAAGTGGATTAACGGTATATCATCGGATCAAGGCGAGATTAAATCCCTATACCAACCCCAATCAAGTGATTGATCCTGCCGGTTTCAGTTTCGTCAATCCCCATTACCTTGATGGCGGAGCTATCGTCTGGAGCAAGAATGCCTGGGAATACTTCTTTAACAATGTTCCACAAACCTATTCCAATGGCATTCCAAATCACCAACAGACGAACTGCACCGGTTGCCACATGAGTGAGGCAAATGCTGATAATTCAGAAGGCGGTCATACCTGGATGCCGAGAATTGAAACCTGCCAGACAATGTCATGGCTCCAGTCACAAGTTTCTTCTCTATCAATGCCGCTGCCGATTACGATGGAGATGGTCAGGTAAAAACGGCCTTTGAGGAGATAGGGACCATCAGCGCGGGTGGTTCATCAGGTACTGGTCTTTTTGGTCAGGTCATTGCAGCCCTGAATGCAAAGGGGATTTATTACAACCCGAATAGCTACCCTTACTTCTTTACTTCAACGGGTGGACAATTCAATGCTTGGACAACGCATACCCTTTCCGCTGCGTTTAACCTAGTTACCTTTACAAGGCGGGAAATGCACTTTATGTCCATAACGCTAAGTATACCGTTCAAATTCTCCAGGATTCATTAAGGGCCTTGGGTGTGACACCGAACGGAGTTCGACCTTCTGGGGACCGGAATGCGACGGATTACCGTACGATTGTAATCAATCCATAAGAAGAGCTCCCCAATATAGAGATTCCCCCTCTCCCTTTGAATGAAGAGGGGGTGAAGGAGATCGAACCATGAAGTGGAGATCGAGTATTCGAGCAATACTGGGATGGTATGTATCTCGCCTTCTGATATTGTTCCGTCATTTCTGCTTCCTTCGGTCAGGAGAAGGTAAGCAAAAGGAAGGGGTATGTAGGAGCTGAGACCTGTAAAGAGTGTCATCCTGAAATTTACGATCTCTTCAAGAAGGATCCCCATTGAGGAAAAGAATGCGAATCTTGCCATGGTCCCGGGGAAAAACATGCAGAGGCAGAAGGGAAAGGATTCATCTTCTCCTTCTAAGACAGGAAAATCCAAAAGACCGTTCGGATAGCTGTCTTAAATGCCATGAGAAACAGAAGAACATTATTTCAATTCAGAAGAGGGGTCCATCAGCTCAGTGCGGTGGGATGTGATAACTGCCATCAAATTCACTGCAACCCAAGTCGCTAAGAATCTTCTGAAAGAAAAAGACCCCGATCTCTGTTTCTCCTGCCATGGGGATGTCAAGTCCAAGTTTTATCTTCCCAACAAACATCGGGTCATCCAGGGAGCACTGAATTGCTCTGACTGTCATACTCCCCATGGAAGTCGAACAAGGGCCAGCCTGAGAAAAATCAATAAATTTGACACGGATGTTTGCTTCAAATGCCACCCCGAAAAGAGGGGTCCATGGGTTTTTGAACATGGGGCACAGAAGTTCGAAGGGTGTAACGTTGCCATTCTCCCCATGGATCTCCCAATAGATTTCTGCTGATCCGCCGCGATGTACGAACCCTTTGTATGGAATGTCACGGCCAACCTCATTTCCCAAATTTTTCCTGCATAAATTGTCATACTCAGATCCACGGATCTAACTTCAGTAGCCGGTTCTTGCAATAAGAAAGGGGTAAAGGATGAAAGGACATATGATCAAGGCGATATCTTGTAATATTCTCCATTTCCTTTTTCCACCTTTTATCCGGTCCACGAGTGTACGATCGGAAGATACCGGTTTGATATTTGGAGATTTCCAATGGGGAGGAAGTATTGAGCTGGGTTATCGTTTCACGGATATTGACGGCAGCAAGAATCGATATAAAGAGACGTCAACCTCATGGAGGGGTTGAGGCTTTTCGATTTCAGCCTTTTTGGCAAAAACCTTAATCCAGGCACAGGGCTTGGTCGATACCTTCAGTTTGACTGGGAGAGATCCATCGGAGATCCCTTCCCGTGCAGCCCGGTTAGAAGTCAAGAAAAACAAGACCTATGACTTTACGGCGAGTTACAATCAGTACAAATACTACTACAACCGGGAAGATAACTTTTGGCTGACGGATAATCACGATTTCAGCAGCAAATTCTCCCTCGAGACTGTCAACTTGTCCGTGTTTCCCCAAGGACGAAATTCGATTGAATTTTGGCTACAGACATTGGGAAAGAGATGGGGATGACAGGGGTTCCCAGGCTTACCTTTCCATTTGCCTCTCCCACAAGATTTGAAGGAGGGATTGAATGAGTATTACGATCTCAGCCGACTTTCCCCATCGGAGGTTGGGATTTTCATATTAAAGAAAGCTTCTGGAACTTTCACAACAAGAATAAAATCGTAGGTGCCCGAGCTTTTTGAAAAGCGAAGACGAGAACACGAATACCGTTGTGAGCACGATCAAGGCACATACTCAATTTGGAGAGCGATGGGATTTTGATGGTGCCTTAGTCTATGCCCACTCGAATGGATGGTCGAGACATCACCACCACCCCTGAAATTGGAATCCGTTCTGGGAAAGGGGAAGTCCAGTATGATACCATCGTCGGGGAACTGGGGTTGAGTTACCAGATTGTGAAAAACTTGATCCTTCATGCCGATTACCGGTTCCATACCTTTGATCAAGACGGTCGTATGAATACTGACCCTTTTACCCTCGATCCGCCCTTATCCAACAATGGGAGAGTGAACCCGAATACAGAATATCAATTGATGGCTCATACAGGAACCCTGCAGTTGGAATATATCCCGATCGACAACCTCGTACTTGAGAGGTGGTTATCAATTTCAGTACCAGGATATCGAGGGAGAATTTTTTGGGTATGTGCCCATATTGGCGGGAGGGAAGAATCCAAAAAGTACGACGCAATGGATTAACGGATGGGTCGCCTCCGTTGACTGGAAACCTTATAAATTTTTAAGTGTCTTTGGAGAATATAAAGGGGCAAACTCAAGTGACCCCTACACATGGATTTCTCCCGAGAATACAAATATCGCCAAAATTAGAATCAAATATGACACGCCTATCGAGAATTTAAATTTAAAAGGAAGTTTTTCATGGAAAAGGAGGACCAATCCTGATCAGAACAATCGTGTGGATGCTCAGGATTATACGATCACAGCAACCTATCAACCTGTCTTCCTTCCCAAGCTCTCCCTTGATGCTTCATTCACCTATGAAAAAATCCTGGATAAGAAAGATATCTTCAATGTCGATCCCCTCCTCCTTTGAAAAATTCACCTTCGATTCCAACGCTTTTATCTATTCCGGCGGGATCAGCTATGAGGGGATTTACAAAGGTTTAGGGAGCTAGGATATACGGTAGCTATGCCAAGACCATGAAGGAGAATCCCCAGCGATATGCCGATGCAGTGATAAGCATTTGGTACAAAAATAAATGGGTGACCCCTATCGTGACTTTGGAAAAGACTTATTTGAATGATCATGTCAAGCGCCAGGAGAGTTTTAATGCGAATCTGGTGACATTCTCCTTGAGAAAAGAGTTCTGAAGCGAAGTTTTCCCTACGATTTAGACATTTTAGGCACTTTCGACTTTAGTCACTATTCTTTTTGGTGACGTCTTTGGCGTAGCCTTCTCGAAAGCCCTCGGCCACCTTTTCAGAGACTTTTTTAGTAGCCTGAAAGATCTTTTTTAGGCCTTCTTTGAACAATTCCTTTGCTTCCTTCGAGTTCGTCTTCTTTTTCTTCTTTCATGATCTCTTATGCACTTCGCAGACTCAAGGACTCCATGAGCTGAAAGCTTAAAGCTAAAAGTTGAAGGCCGTAAAGAGCATTACGCCATGCTCTATGCGCTATGCTCCATGCCGTGACTATTTTGTCGGTGTGGGCATTGTTTTCATCTTCTCGATCTGGGCCTTGATCCGCTGGGCTTTTTCACTATTCGGGTCCACTTTCAGGTATTCTTCCCAGGCCTTGATGGCCCCCTTAATATCTTGTTTATCATGGAGAAGGACAAGGCCAATATTATATCGACTGTTCGTATGTTTCGGATCGCTTTGAGCTGCCTTTCTAAATTCTTCTATGGCCTTATCAAATTGCCCTAATTTTCTGTACATGATTCCCATATCTGTTCTGACATCAGGGTTATTCGGTTTCGCTGAAAGATATTGACTGTAAGCCTCGATCGATTCTTTGGGCTGGTCCGTGTCAAAATAGAGATTTCCCAATTCTACCCAAGCCGCAAGGTTTTTGGGATCTTTCTTGACGATCTCCTTCAAGGCTTGGATCTTAGAGGCAACTTCAATAGAATCAAGACCGGGAAGAGCCGGCGCTGGAACACCTGGCAGAACCATTTGGGGCTTTTGAACCATTGCAGTCTTCTCGGTTCCTTTTGCCCCCTTGAGGATCGCAACGGTTGCGCCGGTAACGAATCCAACGAGAAATGCAATGACAACAAGTAGGATCACAGTCTCTTTTTTCATATTCGATCCTTTCTCTCATTCATCATAACATGGAATAGAAAAGACGAAAAGTCGTTTATTCTCCTTTGATTTTTAGGCTCTTCCATGGTAAAAATAGATATAGATTCACTTACAATTAATCCCGTTTAGAGATAAATCTCTAACGGGGTAAAAAGGGAGGAAGGACCATGAAATGTTATGTGTGTGCAAAACAGGGAGTGGATAAGGATGCTGTGGCGATCTGCATCATCTGCGGAATGGGGCTCTGCCTGGGACATGCCTTTAAGGAGGAATTATTGGTAAGGGATATCATTGATTGGGGGTTTGGAGAGGAACGGATCGAATATCCCCGTACCCTTCCTCGGTTCATCTGCGCAGAATGTAAACTTGCCAGAGAACAAAGAGTCAAAGTCGTAAAAGGCAAGGGGGGAACTTAAACATTGATGAAGAGAATATGTTTCAATAAAAAAGGTTGTTTTTTCTCAAGAGATTAACAATAATATTCTTATGAAGAAAAAAATTCTGGTCGTTGAAGATGAAGAGAGCCTGAGGCTTCTATATGAAGAGGAGCTGAAATCGGAAGGGTATGAGGTTCTCACCGCCGGGAATGGAAGGGAAGCCATTGAACTATTAGAGACGGGGAAACCCGACCTGATCCTTCTCGATATCGTCATGCCTGTGATGGATGGGATGGAGGCTCTCGGACGGATTGTCGGCAAGGAAAGGAAAATTCCCATCATTCTCAACACATCTTACTCAGGATACCGACAGGATTTTATGAGTTGGGCAGCCGATGCCTATGTGACCAAGTCGGCTGATCTCAGTGAATTAAAAAAGAAGATCCGAGAACTCTTAGAGATTTCTGAAAAGTCCAGAAATCTCTGATTACACGGATTATGAAACGATTACACCGATTAGAAATCCATTGAAAATAAAGAAAAATCTGTGGAATCATTTTTTACAATCTTCGTAATCAAGAGAGCGAAAAGCGGTGTTTCAGAGCTCTCTTTAGAAAAGGGTAAGACCCGGTGAAGAAAGTCCTGGCCATGATCTTAGCGGGCGGCCGAGGGGAAAGACTCTATCCTCTCACTCGTGATCGAGCCAAACCTGCTGTTCCTTTCGGTGCCATTTATCGGATCATTGACTTCACCCTCTCCAACTGCCTCAATTCTGGCATCCGCCGTATCTATGCCCTCACCCAATATAAATCGACCTCTCTCCACCGTCACATCCAATTGGGATGGAATATCCTTTCCGCCCCTCTGGGGGAGTTCGTCGAGGCCATTCCCGCCCAGCAAAGAATTGATGAGCACTGGTATCAGGGGACAGCCGATGCCATTTTTCAAAACATCTACACCTTGCAAGTGGAAAGGCCTGACCTCGTCTTGATCCTCTCCGGTGATCACATTTATAAAATGGACTATCGAAAGATGATCGCCTTCCATTTGGAGAAAGAGGCGGATCTGACGGTCGCTGCCATCCGGATGGATCGAAGGCTTTCCAAAGAGTTTGGCGTGATAGAAATAGATAGAGATTGGCATATCATTGGTTTTCAAGAGAAACCTGAAGAACCCAGAACGATTCCTGGAGACCCTGGAGGAATCCTGGCCTCCATGGGGATTTATGTTTTCAATACCGAGTTATTGGTGAGACGATTGATTGAGGATGCTCGATCTGATTCGAGCCACGATTTTGGCAAAGATATCATTCCCATGATGATTGGTAAAGATCAAGTCTTTGCTTTCGATTTCAGACAAGGAGATTTCGGAGGAGTGGGGTATTGGAGGGATGTGGGGACGATCGATGCCTACTATGAAGCGAACATGGATTTGATCTCTGTCACCCCTCAACTCAATCTCTACGATCCCCAGTGGCCCATCCTGACCTATCAACCCACCTCTCCCCCTGCAAAAACCGTGTGGATCGAAGAGGGAAGGGTGGGAGCAGCGCTCAACTCGATCATCTCAAATGGTTGCATTATCAGTGGTGGAAATGTCAAGCGCTCGATCCTCTCACCCAAAGTGACGGTCCATAGTTTTGCAGAGATTGAGGATTCCATCCTTCTGGAAGGGGTAGATGTCGGAAGGAATGCGAAGATCAAGAGGACGATCATCGACAAAGAGGTTCAGATTCCTCCGGGAATGGAAATCGGCTACCACCTGGAGGAGGATGCGAAACGATTCACGGTGACCCCCTCAGGGATTGTAGTGGTTCCCAAAGGAATCAGACTTTAATACTATTGAGCCCCTCTCATTTCAAAACTGACATTTAATACAACGATCCTCCAGTTGCATCGCATAAGGTATCCACTCCTCCTGGATATTGAACAATGTTGGATTTCTTTTACGGTTTTTTTTCAATATTGTTGACAAAATCTCTCTGGAAATATATGATGTCTAACCAGAAATAAAGTCGGAAAGGAGGCGAGGATTAATCTATATAGGGTTGCCAAGGAAATAATTTTTTCTGACACTCTGAAATCATAAGAAGGGAGGAGCGACGATGAAAAAAAAGTTGTTTATCATCTTACTGATAGGGATATTTTCAGTGGCGGGACTGTCTTCTTGGGGCTTTGCGAAAGAGGCTCCCAAGACCATTAAACTTGGCTCTTCATGTTCGCTGACAGGTCCATTTGGTTCAGGAGGAGCCATGTGCAAAGCCGGATATGAGATAGCCATAGAGCATATTAATGCAAAGGGTGGAGTCTTTGTTAAAGAATTCAATAAAAAAATCCCTTTAGAACTTATTCTCTTAGATGATGAATCGAACTTTACTCTGACCGTGAGCAGAATGGAGGCCCTCTATACGACCCATGATGTGGTGGCCTACTTGGGAGGATTTTCAAGTCCTATGCACGCGGCTCAGGCTCCCATTGCTGAGAAGAATAAGGTGCCACTCTTTATGGTTGCCACTTATCTTTATAGCATCCACCAGAAGGGATATAAATACAACTTCTCTCCCTTCCCCAAATCACCTGATTGTGCCAAGGGAGTCTTTGATATCTTGGATTCCATCCCCGCCGCACAGAGACCTAAAAAGGTAGCCATCTTCATGGAAAAGGCACCTGTTGGAATGGAATTGGGTGATATGTGGAAGGAGCAAGCTGTCAAACGTGGTTATGGAGAGCCCCTTTATAAAGACCAACCGAGAGAGATGAAGGACTTTTCACCCCTTATCATGGCAGCCAAGGCAGCAGGTTCTGAGATACTGCTCACCGGTCCTACAACCCCTGAAGGGATTACGATGACCAAGCAGTTGAAGGAACTCGATTACAATCCCAAATTCTATTTTGCTTACCGTGCACCTGATCCCATGGCGTGGGGAAATGCATTGGGGAAAGATGGTGATTATGTTGTTTTAGGTCCGGGTTGGTGTTATGGGCTCAAATATGCCAGGAGTTAATGAACTCAATGAAAGCCATATGAAGAAGTTCAATCGGCCAGCCGATGTGATAACAGGTCCGGCCTATGCCTGTGTTCAGGCATTGGCCAATGCGATTGAAAAGGCAGGAACTCTTGATCAGAGCAAAGATTAGAGACGCCATTGCTGCTACGGATATGATGACCGTTATAGGTCCTCTCAAGTTTCGACCTGATGGAACAGGAGTGGTTATCTACTTCGGTGTCCAGTGGCAAAAGGGAAAGCAAGAAATCGTATTTCCGAAAGAGTATGCTACAGCCCCATTAGTTTACCCCATGCCTAAATGGTCGGAGAGGTAATCATCATTAGAAACTCGAAAAGTGATCTTCTTTTCATTGAAGCTCCCCCCTTTTGGCTCGGGGAGCTTCAATGTTAATAAAAAATATTTTTCCCACTCATCCTTAATCTAAGGAAAACAGTCTCAGATGCCTCTTTTACAGGTAGAAAAAATAATTAAATCCTTTGGGGGATTGATGGCCCTCTGGGAAGTGAATTTTGAGATCTCATCAGGGGGAGATATTTGGTGTCATCGGCCCCAATGGGTCAGGCAAAACCACTCTCTTTAATGTCATCACCGGTTTCCTGAAAGCCGACTCAGGAAAAGTGACTTTTATAGGGAAGGATATCACGAGCCTTCCTCCCCATCAAATATGCAGACAAGGAATTGCTCGTATTTTTCAACTGGTCAAGCCCTTTCACCAATTAACCACCCTTCAAAATGTCATGGTTGGCGCGATGCCTACGGAAGAAATCCTGCGATCCCATATGAAGAAGGCCAAAGAAGAAGTGGTACTGGAATCCTCAACTTTGTCGGTTTGGGGAATAAGATAGAAATCCTTGCCTCTCAACTCACCATGGCTGAGCGCAAGAGATTGGAATTGGCAAGGGCTTTAGCCGCACATCCTCAATTACTCTTGTTGGATGAATTGATGGCCGGTCTGAATTCAGCTGAAACAGAAACGCGATGAATTTAGTGAATAAGATAAGGGACTCAGGAATCACTGTGATCATGGTTGAGCATATCATGAAAGCAGTTTTAGGAATTTCTGATCGGATCATGGTGCTCAATGTGGGAATGAAAATCGCTGAAGGTCCTCCCAAAGAAGTGGTAAAGAATCAGCAAGTCATCGAGGCCTACTTAGGAACGTAATCTTATGTTGGAAATAGAAAAGATAAATGTCTCTTATGGAGACCTTCAGGCCCTTTGGGATATCTCCTTTAGGGTCGAAGAGAAAGAGATTGTTGCGCTCATCGGTCCCAATGGTGCTGGGAAGACAACCACTCTCAAGACCATCACTGGGTTGTTAAGACCTTTTGGAGGAGAGATTAAATTTGAAGGGACTTGCAATGGAAAAAGTGCCCATCCATAAGAGAGTGGAAATGGGAATCAGCCTGGTCCCAGAGGGAAGGGGACTCTTTCCTGGGATGAGTACCTTAGAAAACTTGGAATTAGGGGCCTTTACCGCCAAAGGCCGAGTCTGTAAGGATGAAACACTTGAAAAGGTTTATGACCTCTTCCCCATTTTAAAGAATAGAAAGAAACAGGCAGCAGGAACCCTGAGCGGAGGGGAGCAACAGATGCTGGCGATCGGAAGAGGATTGATGTCCAAACCGAAACTTCTCCTTTTTGATGAACCCTCATGGGGACTTTCCCCTCTTTTGTCGAAGGTCATTTATGAGGTGATCAGTCAGATTAACCATTCCCAGGTGACCATTCTTCTGATCGAACAAAACGTCCGAATGGCCTTGGAATTGGCCAATCGTGCTTATGTCGTCGAGAACGGACGAATTGTAAAGCAGGGTGATAGCCGGAATATGCTCAACGATCAACATATCCGAGAGGCTTATCTTGGTACGGAATCAGTCTAAGGGATTATAAACCATGAATTGGCAAGTGCTCGCCCAGAGTTTAATTTTTGGCATCTTCGTCGGAGGCCTTTATGGATTAGCCGCCGTTGGCCTTTCTTTGGTCTTCGGGGTAATGAAGATGTTGAATGTCGCCCATGGTGAGTTGCTGATGCTGGGAGGATATGCCACCTTCTGGTTCTTCTCCCTCTATCATATCGATCCTTTTCTCTCTTTACTCCCCTCGGCATTCATTCTCTTCCTGATCGGGATGGGTCTTTACAAAGGACTTTTCTCCCCACTGGCCAAACTTCATGAAGAGGTGAAGATAAAAAATTCTTTACTCATCGGTTTCGGCCTCTCCTTGGTCTTCCACAACCTTGCCATCCGACTCTGGACAGCTGACGAGAGGAGTGTAAGTGTCTTGTATTCAGGCTGGGGATTCAGTTTATTTGGACTTCGCTTTCCCTTTATCCGTTTATCGGGATTGGTTTTGGCCACCATTGTCATTCTGGCTCTCCATCAGTTTCTCACCAAGACCTATTTCGGCAAGGCCATCCGGGCGACCACGGAGAACTGGGAGTCTGCGGCTTTGATGGGGATCAATATCGAGAAGACCTCTATGATCTCTTTTGCTTTAGGGGCCACATTGGCGGCGATGGCTGGCACCATCGTGAGTGTCGGCTATGCCATTCATCCAGCCATGGGTCTGGAGTGGACGATGAAGGCCCTCATCGTTGTGGTCTTAGCTGGGTTGGGGAACATTGGAGGGGCCTTTGTGGCCGGGGTGCTCTTAGGTGCCGTTGAATCGGTCAGTACCTTGTTCGTCGGTCCCTACATGGAAGTCGTCGGCCTGGTTATCTTTCTCTTGGTGTTAGAATTAAGGCCTCAGGGATTATTTGGCAAAAGTATTGGTTAAGGAGGATCCATTGTCCAGTCATAGAAAGAACTTTCTCTTAAGTATAGGGATTTTCATCTTTCTCGCCCTCGTTCCGTTGTTGACCAAAAGAAATGATCTCATCAATTTAATGATCCTTATCTTCTTATATATTTGTTTAGCCCAGAGTTGGAATATCCTCGCTGGCTATGCAGGACAGGTGAGTTTGGGACACGCTGCCTTCTTTGGATTGGGAGCCATCACCACACGCTTTTTATGGGTGGGGGGGTACCCTTTCTTTTTGGCCTTTTTAATCGGAGGAGTTGTAGCAGTAGTCTTTGCCCTGATCATTGGCCATCCTGCTCTCCGCTTAAAAGGAATTTATTTCGCCATCGGCACTCTTGGTCTGGGGCAAATATTAAAGATCACGATTGGCAATGTCCTTCCCACCGTAGCGGATCTACCCGGGGATTACATCGCCACATACAGCCTGATCCCTCGTTATTATCTCTTTTTGATCTTGGCTGCCATCACGGTTGCCGTTGTCTATTGGATCAGTCATTCTAAGTTGGGATTAGGCATGGTGGCTGTACGGGAGGATGAAGAAGCCGCCAAGGCTTCGGGGGTAAACACTTTCAGGCAGAAAATCATTGCCTTATTTATCAGCACCTTTTTCGCTGGGTTAGCAGGAGGAGCGTTCGCCTTTTACCATGTCAGTTATTATCATGACCTCCCCTTTAGTCCGATCTGGACCTTTGATTCCCTTCTCATCACCTTTGTGGGAGGAGTCGGCACCATTGTGGGTCCAATTATTGGGGCCTTCTTTTATGCCATCTTCAAAGAGTTGTTTGTACGAACCTTCCCACAGCTCCATGTCTTCATCTTCGGAGTCCTCTTCATTTTGGTGGTCTTGCTTCTGCCCGGAGGATTGGTGGAGATGGCAGGGAGGATACGGAGGCTTTTGACTTCGAAAAAAAAGGTGGCCCATCCGGTTTAGTTCAAAAGTATATTCCATCTTTTAGATCAGGTCTTTCACATCACTGATGTTGATCTCCAGCATCTTCACCGAGGCGAGGATTCGTTCCGCGTTTCGGTCGATTGCCTGAATTCCACCAGAGAGTTGTTTTAATTCCTGAGTAGCCTTTTTGATCATTTTAATTCGAGTATCAAGCTTTCTAATCTCTCTTCGAGTCATTGTGTACCTCTCATCTAATAAATTCGAAATCCCTGCCTGCGGTAGGGAGGCGAAACAAATCCAAATAATGTAACTCAAGACTTTAGACCTCTAATAATCTCCAATTTGTCACTCGAAGCGGAGTCCAGTCATGTTAAAGACTTATGGATTCCTGCTTCCGCAGGAATGACATTTTTAGGGTGCCTTTAGCCTTGATTAAGATCAACCCTAAGGTTGATCAGATTTTCACGCCATGCGCCATGCTCTATGCGCTCTGCTGTTCAGTCGTGTTTCCTTAGGTCTTTAAACCTTTTGGCCTTCACCTCGTAACGAGGTAAGGAATTGAGTGGGTGGACTTCGATGTTGTAACCCAGATTCGTTTTCAACCGTAATTGGTCTTTCAATTGAGTGAGGATGGCTTCACGGTTAGCCTCCTCATCCGGCAATATTTCTATCTTCAGTGTGATGTTGTCAAGGTCTCCCTTCTTCGTCACGATGACTTCAAATTCATTGCCCAGCCCTTTGATGGAGCGAACCACTTCTTCAATGGCGGAGGGAGCAATGAGAACGCCTTTGATCTTCGTAATATCATCTGCCCTTCCGACGACCCCGCCTTTGATGATGCGGAATGTCCTTCCACAGGGGCAAGGATCCTTTGACCACTCCGCCACATCCTTAGAGTCGAAGCGGATGCAAGGTTGAGCGATCCGGTCAAGAGCCGTGATGACAATCTTTCCCTTTCGGCCTGGTCCTTCAATAATTTCTCCAGTTTCGATGTCCTCGATCTGGGTAAGGAAAAGGGCTTCGTTTACATGAAGGCCGCCAGGTTGAGCTGTACATTCAAAGCCCCATGCGCCAATCTCTGTAGCTCCCACATGATCATAGACCTTTGCTCCCCAAATCTCTTCCATCCTCTGTTTCGTAGAAGGAATGCTGGCCCCTGGCTCGCCGGCACAAGTGATTTTTCGAATGGTCAGATCTCGCGCTGGATCAATTCCCAACTTCTTCTTAGCCGTGTCCGCCATTCCCAAGACATAAGTTGGAGTGGCCATCATGGCATTGGCTTTGAGTTCTTGGATTTTGAGAATTCGGGCCTCTGTGTCAAGGACTCCCCCCGGGACGACTTCACAGCCAATCTTTTCTGCTGCATAATGACCGGCCCAGAAAGCAACAAAAATATTATATCCAAAAGGAATGAATACCCTATCTGTTTTCCGATAACCCTGTGCATAGAGAAGGTAAGCCCAGGCCTCAGCCCACCATTCCCAATCCTGCCAGGTATCGGGTTGATAGACTGGAGTCCCTGTTGTCCCGCTGGTTTGACGGAACTCGGTGACCTCTTCCAAAGGGACACAGAGGGCATCTCCATAAGGGAAGGGATCTTTTCTCTGTATCCCTCTCATCATGGCCTTTTCCACCTTGGGCACCTTAGCGATATCTTCATAGGATTTGATATCACCTGGTTCGAGCCCTGCCTCCAGATAAAGCTTTCGATGGAACTTTGACCTCTCGTAGGCCCATTCTAAAATCCTCTTAAACTTTTTGACTTGAAGATCTCTTAGCTTTTTCATTGGAAGTGTTTCCACCACTGGGTTCCAATACAGATCTTTCTGGTTTGAGTACGTTTTCATTTTCCCCCATTTACCTCCTTGTCCTATCCGCTTATGTATAACCTAAATTGAGCGATTCTTATTATTCAGATGGGGAACGGGGAGGCTTTGAGGCATGCCTGCTCTCCTTAAAGGGTGTAGAATCACTCAGATTAGGCATAAGGAAGAAATTCTTTACCTAAAATTCCCTGGCCGATTTCCATTTTGAGTGTGGCACTCGCAATTTGTATGGCTTTTATATCTCTTAAGTAACGCTCTAAAGGAAGTTCTCTTGAATATCCAAGTCCTCCATAAACATCCATGGTGTCGTTCACTACTTTATAAGCGATTTCCCCTCCGATCAAATTCGCCATGGCTGCCCAGGTAGAGGCCTCCGCCACATTTTTCTCGATCAAGTGGAGGGCTTGGAAACAAGCAAGTCTTGCTGCTTCAAGCTGAGTAAAATCCTCTACCAATTTGAATTGGATCCCTTCAAATTTGCCCAATGGTTTTCCAAAAACTTTTCGTATCTTTGCGTATTCCACCGCCTCGCCTAGAGCCTGCCTGGCCGTCCCCAAAGCGATTAGGCCCGTGAGAGCCCTTTGCTCCTGAACCGTGGGCTTCAACATCGATAAAGCATTGTTCTTTTCTCCAATGAGATTTTCCGCCGGGACTTTGACATCAATCAAAGCAATATTGCCCCATTTTGTGGCTCTCCAGCCAAAGGCTTGAAGCCTTTGAATGTCTATCCCCGGCCTGTTGGCTTCCACGAAAATACAGGTGATCCCCTCTCTACTTTTAACATCTGTTTTGGCAAGCACCACAAAACCTTGGGCCACTTCCGCGAAAGTGATCATCGATTTTTCGCCTGTTACAATATAGGTGCCCTTCACACGTTTTGCCGTAGTTTTTATGGCTCTTATGTCTGAACCCGCCTCCGACTCCATGGCCGCAAACGCGAGGATGCATCTTCCCTTTACGATATCCGGCAGATAGTTATTTTTCATCGTTTCTGAACCATGCAGCAACAGCTTTCCAGTAATGTTACAGCCGCAGAGGATGATGGCACAGTTGTGATCGAATCGAGCCACCTCTTCCAGCGCAATCCCAGCTGTTACAAGGTCAACTCCCATCCCACCGTATAGTGCCGGCAGACGTAACCCAGTGAGACCAATCTCTGCCATTTTCTTGATAAGATCCCAAGGGAACTCTTCGTGGACATCCCAATAAGAAGCCTTGGGAGCCAATTCCTTTTTGGCAAACTCGTGAACACTTTTTTGAATCAATCTCTGTTCTTCATTCAGCTCAAACATGGCCACCCCTCAACAGCCAGCGCCAGGATCAATCCTATTAACAAATTGGGTTAAATTTTATGAGTCCCTTGGTGTTTTGTCAACAACAATTACTCATTCCAAGTAACCCCTCTGTTACGAGGTATGAAATCAGCAGATCCGCCAGGAATGTCATCAAAAATCTTATCAAGCGGATTTTCTAATATTTTTATAGGTAAGGGTCACGATCGCGCTCATCGATGATTCCTTGTTCTCTCCAAGGGATTTTTATGGTTTGGAGGGAACGTTAAGGTTACCGCTATAAGATTTTTTCCGACATCCCTATCGGATCATTGTATGTTCGAACAAAGGCTGAAGAGTTACCCTTCCAAAAAGATTGGAAAAAAACGGAGCATAGAATATAATAGGCTGCTTCTTAAAAAAATATTTTCTCCAAGAGGTTTGTATCATGGCTAATTATATTGTTCTTGGGACATGGAACACAAAACATGAAGAGCTCAATTTCATTTGTGAGGAAATAAGGAGGCGATCTCATCAACCTATTCCATTAGACTTATCCACGAAAAAAACGACCCGAACAAGGGATATTGCAATCAATCAATCCATTTCGAGGGCGAAGGCGAGATTGAAAAGAATATCAAAAAATAAGGATATTTCAGGTGTCATTTCAGTGGGTGGAGGAACAAATCTTTTCATGGCGACCAAATTGATGGAAGATATTCCTTTATTTGTTCCAAAGTTGATCGTTTCAACGATGATTGTAAATAGTATCCACAATTTTAAACCCTATAAGGATATCCTTTATGTTCAGTCTCCTTGTGATTTCGGGCTATTGAACCCGTTGACAAAATCGATCCTCACCAATTGTGTAACGATTTTAACCTCCATGGGTGAGGGTCTGCCCCGACTTGACAAACCCGCCATTGCCATTACCGGCTTTGGCATCACGGATGGATGCTTCAAGGCGGTAAAAAATTTCTGGACCAAAAAAGATTTTCATCTCGTTCCTTTTCATTCTATCGGAGAGAATACGATGGCCATGGCAGAGCTCATCCAGATGGATTTTTTTAAAGGGATATTAGACCTCACCTTACACGATGTGATGGATTATATTGCTGGGGGAGCTTACGGGAAGATAGACAAAAATAGGCTTTATGCCTATCTCTCAAAGGACTTGCCAGCCGTCATCGCCCCGGGAGGGTTAGATACCATTGCGTTTCCCAGTGGTCACCCATCCCTTCCTTTCTTTAGAAAAAGGAAAAAATATCATCACGATTTTAGGTGGGGGATAAAAGCTAAACGAGAGGAAGTGATCAAGGCCGCAAAATGGATTGGAAATATTCTGAAAGAGACAACTCCTAAAAAATCAATTTTTTTGATCCCTCTTAGGGGTTGGTCTTATCCCGGAGAGCAAGGCAGGGAATTCTATGACCAAGAAATCATGGATCTATTTAAAAAGTGGATAAAAAAATTCTATAGAGAAGACTCTGTCATCGAGATCAACTTATCCATCAATGACCCTCAATTTGGGAGGGTTGCCTGTCAGCATTTATGGTCTCTGATGGCGGATCAAATATAGGGACGATGTTCTTAGGGAAATGGGAATAAAGGTTCTCAGGTTTTCCGATAGGGATGTCTTTGAGAATATTGGCGGAGTGATGGAAAGGATATGGAGTTGCTTATGATTTATAAAATCTCCCCTTGCCCCTCTTTGCCAAAGAGGGGGGGGAAGGGAGAACTTTGCTAAAAAGGGGAAGAGAAAAGGCAGAAATAACCCACTCGATTAGGCGAAGAGCCATAATGTTATTCCTGAAGCCTATAACCTGTCTTTTTTTCTTAATAAGATTTCTTTCCGGGCGATCTCCTTTCCGGTGGGTGTCAGAAACCAATGGCCAATGATGGCTTCTAGAAAAACAAGATATTCTCGACGTGGAATATGGAACCGCCCCAAATCTATCGCCATGCCCTTTTTAGAATAACGGGTCAGTTTATCCGCATCCTTAACAATTCCGTCACTTGCAGAGATGGGTCTTTTTCTCGAGTCGTGGCCTTGGATAATTTGGAAGATTTCATTAACCTTCTCTGGAGGATAATGCAATTTTTCCAATATCGCCTTGGCTATCTTTGCTCCCTCTAATTCGTGAACTCTGGCCAATTTAGGATTGGACGGGTTGGGTCCAAAAGCAGTCAGGTGTAATTTTTCAGGGATAGCTTTCCAGCCTACATCATGAAGGAGGACTGCAGGGATAACGACCCCCTCGTCGCCCTTTTCCTGTTCTAAAAGTTTTAATGCATACTGGAGTGCGATCCGAGTGTGAATGAGGTTTTTGCGAGTACGGAGGAAGGGTTTGGCCTGCTCAAAAATTTTCTGATAAATCGATTTCATCCTTACAATTTTAGATTTCCAACTCTGAGCTCTAAAACCCTTTCATCATTTTTTCCAGAAAATAAGGAAGTTCGATACGGCCAGTGGGAGCGAGGATTCGGCTGCCATAGTCAATCACATACTTGGATGTCAATATCTTTGTGATTCGTTTGTATTCATTACTTTCAATGGCCTTGGCGATATCGACAATACTTGTCGCAGTTCCTTCTGCAACGATATAAGGACCAGGTCCTACCACTACCTGCCATCCCCCCGTCATCTTTATCCCTAATTTTTCCATGGTCGGGAGATGATCCTTTGTGATAAACTCCGAGTATTCTTTCTCTTTTCCAGGGATGATATTAAAATATTGGTTAAATTTCCATACCCTTAATTGAATCGTATATTTATCTGTTTTCACCCTCCCTGTGGGCTTAAGAATTTTGCTACAATAGTTTAAGACATAACACTGGATCTGGGCTGTTACCTTCTCATACTCTTCTGTCTCCATCGCCTTCTGAAGTTTTTGTAAAGAATCCACTGTCCCCACTGAGATGACCCCGGGACCTTCCCCCACGACCACATAAAATCCTCCTACCGGATTGATGCCAATCTTTTTCATGGTAGGAATGTAATGATTGATGGCAAATTTTGTGTATTCTTCTTCTTTCCCGGGGACAATGTCCCAGTGTTGATTGAATAAAAAGATCATCTTTCCCTCCCAGTGGGTTAAAATATACGAAGGATGATGGGATCAGAGCTGGCGGTCACCTCATAGGATTTCAGCAATGGTTCCTCGGCATACATGCCCTTGAATTTCGCAACCAGTTTTTCGTAGTCGCCGCTTTTTTCATAGGCTTCGACATCTGCCTTGGTATCCCATGCAGTGATAGAAATCCCTTCGTCTTTATTGTCTAAAGACTCAAGGAGATGGACGAAGCGAACTCCCTTATGGCCTTTGTGAGCTAAAACGACCTCCTTGTTGTAAGTCTCGCGCAACTCCTGCATCTTGCCTATTTTTAATTTGAAAAAGGTCATTCGGACATACATAGGTTACCTCCAATTCCCTCTCATGAGCGGAGAGGAAGAAGAGCCCGCTTATCTTCTGAAAAGGGAGGACATCATATCGATAATGATATCCGTATTGCTCTGTTTTGGTTTCCCCGCACTGGTCACGGGCCGGGTCTGGACAAGAAAAACATTCTCAGGGAAGGGGAGATCGACATCGATGGCCCACTCCAAATCCTGAGGTGATTGATAATGGGCTTCTGAAATTTTTCCCAGCCGAACGATTTCGACCAACTCCTCATCATTTAAGCAAAGCTGATTCTGCTTTTCAGGGGAGGGTGGAGCGCAAACCACCTTATTCCCCTCCAATTGATAAGAGACTAATTTCAGAGCAACACTCTTCTCCAAAATCTCGGACGATTGCTTATCCACGAGAAAGTGATCCGGGGAAACCTCTCCTTTGACGACGCTTTCGCCTAATCCCCAATTGCCTTCCACGACAATCTTATTCTCATCTCCGATGACTGGATCAATGGTGAACATCACTCCCGCACATTTGGCGTTGACCATCTTCTGAACTCCAACACTGATGGTCACTTTATCATGAGGCCACCCGATCTGATTTCGATAAGCAATGGCGCGATCTGTAAACAGGCTTGCCCAGCATTTCAATAGGTGTTGAATCACTTCCTCTTTACCTCTGACCCAGAGGTAAGATTCATGCTGTCCGGCGAAGCTGGCTGTTTTCAGGTCTTCGGAAGTAGCACTGGACCGAACAGCCACAGGGAGATCCGGGATCCCGCAGAGGTCGCCTAATTTTTGATATGCTTCTTTGATCTCTTTTGTAATGTTTTCAGGAATCGGGGTGGATTCGATGAGATCTCGAATCTGACGCCCGGCTCCCTCAAGGGCAGGAATATCCTCAGGAGGAATTTGAGAGAGGATTCTCACAATCTTGTTTCGAACCCTCTCTCTATCAATAAAAGTGTCAAAGGCGTACGTGGTCACAGCAAATCCAGGAGGAACTCGAAGGCCGAGTTGAAACATCTCCCCTAAATTGGCATTTTTACCACCCACTTGGGGAAAGTCTTTGCTCGAACAGTTTTTAAACCAGATGATATTTTGTGTCGTTTTTTTTGGAGGCATATTATTTATCCAGAACGTAAACGGCCCCCAAGTTTCCGTCTACCCGAATCCTCTGGCCGGACTTGATTACCTGAGTTCCGGTAAAAACATTCATGACAACAGGGATACCATACTCCCTTCCAACAATGGCGGCATGGGAAAGGCTCGCCCCTCTATCCACCACGACCCCACTGATCATGCTAAAAACAGGCGTCCAGGCTGGAGAGGTGCTCATCGCAACAAGAATATCTCCCTTTTGAATGGTCGGCAAGTCTTCATCCCTGAGGACTACCCGAGCAATCCCTTCTGCCACACCGGAAGAGCCGCATGTCCCCAAGAGGTCTGCCTTGAGTTCAGGCTTCGGCACAGGCATGCTTCCCACCACCACCTTGAGGGCGATTGGATCAAGAGACTGGACTAATCCTCCGATGGCCATTTCCAAAGTAAACCCTTCTTTAAAGATGGCAGGGGGATTACCCTTCTGATTCCATTCTTCCCATTCTTTCCGTCGACGTTGGACGATGGGTTTAAGATTGAGTTTATCAGGATTAATCCCAGCCTTTCTCACTTCATCAGGCATGAGGAAGAAAATATCTTCGGGTTGGTTAATCGCTCCAGATTTAGCGAATCGATTTCCCAACGCCATACAGGATCTTCTCATCAACGCATGGGTGTAGAGATCGAGATAATGATTGTGCTCCTCACTGAAACGGCTGCAATTCTGAGCCACTCCCATCAGCATGGAGAACCAGCCCTTCTGCTCGGGAGCAATCTTAGCCAAGACCTCTTTTTCTGCATCTTTCCTTTCCTTTTCAATCTTCTTACGGTCTTGATCTAAGTCGAATTCTCCACCTTTCTTAAGGTACATTTTTACCGTTTCAAAACCGGGTGTAGGATCCTCTTGCCAAGTGGGGACATTAATCTCAGCCATTCGTTCCATCCGCCAACCGGCTTCTTTATCAAGGAAATTCATTAAATTCCTTTAGATAGGTTTTTCCTTTGTCACTGCCCCCTAGTTTAGCTGTCATCTGTTTCGATGGTGTCTCCTTAAAGAGACCCTCGAGCCCCATATCCTTTGCTTTCTTTGAGAACTCCCAGAGCCTACGGTCGACACGAAAACTTTCGTTGTCAAAGCCGGCCACTAACTTGTGGAAAGTGGGATGGGTATCGTCGATATTGAGCAACTGCATGCAGAGTTGCTCAAAGAGGACATAGGGAGTATAAGTCCCATACATCATATGCATGTGGATTTCCCACATCCTTCGGCAGGTATCAATCGTCTCCTCGAAATTCTCAAGAAGTTTGATATTCGAAGCCGTGTTGACATCGAGGGCTTTTAGATTCTCATATCTTTTTAGTATTTCCTTAACATACCCCCCCCAAAGACCATCATAATTCTCCACAAAGGGACGGATCGCTTCTCTAAATTTCTTCTCCCTTTCTGCCTTCTCTTTATCGGAATCGACCATGAGAAGGGTTAGATAGCCACCTCCATCTTTAAAGCGCCAGTCCCATCCCTTCACCGTGGGAAGGGAGAGGGTTTCAGCGCCATACTGCATTCCGTGCCGGCAGAAATTGATCCAGAACCACCCGAACATGGGTGTCCAGGGTGGGACAGAGTGAGTGGCGTCAAGAAACCAGGCTGGTGATTGCTCTAAATCATACTCCTCCATAAAATCAAGTCCGGGTACACACATCGTAAAATTTCATATCCCCACCTCCTTTTAAAGTCTTGCAGCTCTAAAGAAATATTTCGTTTCCCCACAATCAGACTGCTATTAAAACTTCATCCAAATTTTACTCCACCCCCCCCTTTCTGTAATGATTTCTATAGTTCTTTGGAAGTACGACTATACTACTGATAGGAGAGAATAGAAATCAAGTTATTTTTCAAGCTATTTTTAAATAACTCTTCTTTTTTGAAAGGTTACAGAGCTTTTTTGATCTTTTCCGGAGTCATGGGTAAATCTCGAATACGAACACCACATGCGTTGAAGATGGCATTAGCGATGGCAGGTGCAGTGGGGACATCCGCGTACTCCGCAGTACCTGATGCTCCAAAGGGTCCTTTTTTTCTTGGAATATTGAGAGTAATGACCTCCATGTCAGGCATGTCTTTGGCTCTTGGGACCCTAAATTTAGCAAAGCTATCGGTCTTCGTATACACGAACTCTTCCATGAGGGCATATCCAAGCCCCATATAGATTCCACCATGGAGCTGGCCCTCCACATTTTGGATATTGATCACCGTGCCAAGGTCATGGACGGAGGTGATCTTGAGGACATCGACCTTGCCTGTCTTGATTTCGACAGCCACTTCAGCCATCTGGATCCCAAAGGAATAGGTTTCCCATGGGACCCCCTGGCCGGTCTTGGGATCAGGTCTTGATGTCACAGGTTTATTGACGGCTTTATAAAGAGTGGGTAAGCCTTTTGCCTTCATCTCGCTGTATGTCTTTACCCCATTTTCATCCATGACCTTTTTCAGTTCTTCCACAGCCATTTGAACGGCTCTTCCTGAAACGTAGGTCTGGCGGCTTCCAGCAGAGAAGTTTCCATCCGGTGTGATCTCGGTGTCGGTTGTAAAGACTTTAACCTTTTCCAGAGGAAATCCCATGGTCTCTGCAGCAATCTGCCAAAACATCGTGTCTGTCCCCTGGCCCATATCTGATGCTGCAATCCAAACTTGTAAGGTGTCATCAGGAAGAAGTTCTGCCCACGCCTCTGATTGATCTGGAGCACTTCGGCCCGGACCGAACCAAACCCCTCCTAAGCCTACGCCCCTTTTCATTTCATTGGTCGTGTTTGATTTTGCTTCATTGAGCGCTTTTTCATAAAGAGGTTTTAAAGTCTCCACACATTCTTGGAAACCAATTGCATGATCCAATACTTGGCCGCAGATCGTCGTATCCCCTTTCACAAATCCATTTTTCATCCTAAGGGCTAAGGGGTCCATTTTTAATTCCATAGCCAGCTCATCGAGAATTGACTCGATCGCAAAGGCGACCTGTGGAACGCCAAAACCTCTCATGGCCCCTTTGAAAGCCGTATTCGTATAGACAGCTTTTCCATACACATTTGCATTCGGAAAGCGATAGGGCCCCTGAGAATGGATCAGGCCCCGTTGAGTCACACTATTGCTGAATGATTTATAAGCCCCACCGTCTGCCGTGAGATCGAAATCCAATGCCATCAAGGTTCCGTCTTTTTTGGCTCCCACTTTCACCTTCATCAAGAAGGGGTGGCGTTTTGGGGTAGCGGCAAAGGTTTCACTCCTCGTATAGACAAGCTTCACCGGCCTTTTCAGCTTTAAAGCAGCCAGGCCGAGAATTCCGCCCACAGAGACATCCAGTTTTCCTCCAAAGGCTCCTCCTGTGGGGGTTTGAATGACCCGTACTTTTTCCAGACTGAGTCCCAAGGCCTCTGCGATAGTCTTTCGATGGGCGTGGATGTTCTGGCTTGCGGACATAATGATCAATTGCCCATTCTCATGGATATAGGCCACACCGGCGTCATTTTCGAGGTAGGCATGTTCAACGGATTGTGTCGTATAGGTTTTCTCAATAATCATCTCCGACTCTGAAAAACCTTTCTTCATATCACCATGGATGATAGGTTGTTCGAAAAAGAGGTTGGACCGATCGTCATGGACCTTGATGGCCCCTTCCTTCAATGCCTCCTCTGGAGTAAGAACAGGTTCCAGTGGTTCATAGGTCACGTCAATCTTTTCAAGGGCATAAGAGGCTATTTCTTCAGAAGTCGCTACCACAGCGGCTACAGGATCACCCATGAAACGGACCTTATTCCCACATAAGATAGGCTGGTCATCTCCAGCCATTTTCAGGATATTGGTCCCTTTAACATCCTCTGCAGTGAGCACAGCGAAGACTCCAGGAATCGCTTCCGCTTCTGCCTTCTCAATATGGATGATTTTAGCGTGGTGATGAGGACTTCTCAGAACCTTGATGTGAGCACATCCGTCCACAGCGAGGTCAGCGGCATAGAGGGTTGCTCCTGTTGCCTTTTCAAGTGCATCAGGTCGGGTGACAGGTTGGCCAATCGTCCCCTTTCCCGGTCAGTTTTAATTCGATGGATTTTGTTTCTCCCCGCAGATAAGAAGCTGCCAGTTCAATCGCCTCAAAGATCTTTTGGTAGCCGGTACAACGGCAGATATGAGGTTGAAGGGCCTTTTTGATTTCGTCCCTTGAGGGATTAAGATTTTTGTCCAAAATGGATTTGGCTCGAACGATCATCCCCGGTGTGCAGAAGCCGCACTGGATGGCTCCTGTTTTTGCAAAGGCGAATTGAAGGGGATGGGGATTTTTGAGAGTGCCGATCCCCTCAATGGTCGTGATCTCTTTGCCCTGGGCTTTGGCCACGGGAACTCTACATGAAAGAACCACTTCACCATCCCATGAATACAGCGCAGGTACCACAGTGACCGGCAGAGCATCCGTCTTTGGTGCCTGTTAATTTGAGGTCTTCCCGGATGACTTTCAATAAACTTTTTTGAGGATCCACGAATGACCCTTCGAGGGGCTCCATTTAAGATGAAATTTATCTCGTGCATGTTTAAGACCTCCTGTTAACAAAAATCCTATATCAGTTTCGCTGTTGAAATCGCACTCTGAAATCCCTCCCACTCCCTTTGCCTCGTTTCGGCAGAGGGCACGATCCTGCTCGGAGGAGAAATGCTTCCCCTTTTTGACAAAGGGGGATGGAGGGGATTAGACGGTCTTTTTCAAAGCGCTAAAGTGTTATAAAACCCTGTATTCCTGTCTGCGGTAGGCAGGTGCTTAGGATTTAGAATCCGCCGTTGAGAAATGATTTTATCACCACTTTGCTCACCATTTCGTTTTAAGCGAGTGAAGGCGATGAATAGGTTTAATGCATGGCCCTTCCGCCATCGACCAAGAATGGTCTGGCCGGTGATGAAATCGCTTTCATCCGATGCGAGGAAAATGACAGCGCCCGAGAAGATCGTTGGGTTGTTCCAGTCGTCTCAAAGGAGTTTTACTGACATCATATTTATGTCACATCGGCAAGATGGCGGCTTGCTTCCGTATCTGTAAATCCTGGTGCAACGGCATTGATATTAATGTTATGAGGCCCTAATTCAATGGCAAGGGCCCGGGTCAACCCGATCACCCCTCCCTTGGAGGAGACATAGTGGATAAAACCATGGGACCCTGTGAAGAAGACTTCAGAAGAGAGGTTGACAATCTTCCCTTTCCCTGTTGTTTCATATAAGGGAATACAGCCCTCGCGCAGAGCCAGGGGCCTTTGACGTTCACGGCCATCACCTGATCCCATTCATTGGGGTCCACCTCCGTGAAGGATTTTCGAACCAATCCATCGTAGATGGCTGCGCAATTGACTAGGATGTCGATCTTACCGAAGGCCTTAAATGTTTCCTCAGCGATCTTGAGGGCGTCCTTTTCAATGGAGACATCGGCCTGGAGAGCTTTCGCCACGCCGCCAGAGGCTTCAATCTCCTTTACGGTTTTTTCCAGATTGGCAAGATCCTTACGGGTGACCGCCATGATCTTGGCCCCTTCTTTTGCCATACCGATAGCAGAATTCCCTTCCCAGGCCCTTGGCAGCCCCTGTCACAATGGCCACTTTATCTTTGAGTCTCATCTGTCTCCCTTTCTATGAGTTCCAATTGATCATTGCTCATCGATCATTTTGCATTGGTCAGTTAATGGGTGTTTCCTCTTCTGTGGGTCTCCATTGATCATTGCTAATTGCTAATTGATCATTTTGCATTGTTTCTTTAATAAGCTCTTCCTTTTTTCTCCCAGAGCTTCTCCAACTTGAAGTCTTCTGCAATGACCTTGAAGCAGTTATAACTGGAGCCTCGAGCAATGCCCCCTCCGGAATGCATGTTGGAAGAACAGATATACATATTTTTCAGAAAGGGGAGACGATAATCTGAGAGGTCTGGAATGGGCCTGAATCGGTCAGCTTGGGAGGCAAACATAGCCCCCTCTGCCCATCCACCTTCCAGCATGTCGATGTTTCGCATCACGGTATCATAGGGTGTCGTGATGAAGGCTTCGATCACATTCTCACGGGTCATGTTGGGGGCATAGATCTGCCACTGCTTCATCATTAAATCCTCAACCTCTTTCTTCATCTTCAGCCATTGTTTCTCTGAAAAAAGATGTAAGGGAGGAGCAAATTCTTCAACCAAAATGGTGTGTTTTCCCTCAGGTGCCCGGGTCTTATCCCAGATGCTGTCTGGCGCAGCAAGCATATACCACTTTTCAGGAAATCCCTTTGGTAAAGATGTCCGCCTGGTATTTCCAGGAGATATATTCAGGGTCTTTATCTCCCATGTAGAGCCGGGGTTGGCTGCCGATGTCGGGATTGAAGGAGACCGCTTTATATTTGGGAAGTTCATGCATCGCCATATTCCCCCAGTAAATCTGGAGCGGTCATAACGGATGTTTCGAATCCGTCGGGCCACCTTTGGGCGTCACAAAATTTTCTCCCAAAAGTCTGAAGATCGTCTGAGGAACTCCTAAATCGCTCACCACCACCTGTTTTGCTTCGACTTCTGTTCCATTTGAAAGCCTGACCCCTTTGGCCCTTCCATTCTCAACAAGAACTTTGTCAACTTCTGTCTCCACGCAGAACTCACCTCCCATGGCACTGAAGGCTCTCTGGAGGGCATGGGTGATGGTGTGGGTTCCGCCAATCACAATGGAGACAGATTCGAAAGAAAGGGTGAGGGCGATCACATGAACAAAGACATAGAGGCCGATCACATCGCCGGGGAAGCAGCCTGTGGAGGTTTCAATGGCCCTCATAAAGAGGCACTGAAGCTCAGGGCTTTCAAAAAGGTCTTTGGCGATCTGTGAGCCTGTCATGAATTGATAAACGGGATCAATGCCATCCTTAGGATCATCACAGAGCCTTTCCAGGGCATTCTTGACTCCCCAGGGGGTTGGAGGACTATAACGATATTCTCGAAAGGCGGCCCTCCACTTTCTCTGATATTTTCCAAGGATGTCGAGGTAAGTCTCCGCATCCGTTTTTGAGAAACGAGCGATCTCGTTATAGGTCTTCTTCACATTTTCATCTGAAAATTCCTCCTTACCCGTCAAAGGATCGATAACCCTCCAGGCCGAATAGCCGACAAAACAGGTCCCGTCCGGATAGACCATCCCTTCATTCTGATCCGGAAAAATATATTTGAGGCCATATTCCCTCAGGTTGAAATCGGTGTAGGCAGGATGGGTCCAGACGCGGGTAAAGTGGGCGCATGTATTCTGGATAAATCCGGGCAAGGGAAGTTCTTCACCACAGGCACCTCCCCCTAATTCATGTTGACGTTCGAAGACCACTGTCTTGAGACCTGCGTGTTGTAAGTAACAGGCGATGATGGTCCCGTGATGTCCTCCACCAATGACAATCGCATCATAACTTGTATCCGGCATGGGGTTTCCTCCTTTTCTAGTTATCAAAAGATAAACATCCACCCATCCCCCCCTTCATAAAGGGAGGGATTAGTGTTTTTTCATCATCTCGTGAGGTGTCACACCCGTGTTGGCCGAATCCTTCTTTTTCAACATCAACGAAATGGCGTAATAAAGGATAGAGGGTTTCAAGAGGAGTTTAATAAAGTTTCTCAGGTCCGGCTCCGCCCAGGTGGCTGTAATCACCCAATGGATAGGCTCTGTAGACTCGATCTTTAGTTTCAAGAGTTTCCCCTCCATCTGGATCTTTGAAGAGCTGGGTAAAGCGACGCCACCATGGTCGTCTGGCCTAATCCTGTGGAATTGACTTTCATCATTTTACCCTCCTATAACAGACCGCTTGCCTTTGCCTTGGTCACGATTTCAGGTTCTTTCCACCATTTTTGAATCCCGAGATCCTCTGCAATCCGGTTGGCCGCATTATATCCTGGGCCATAAGTGACCAGACCTCCAGGGAAGGTGCAGGCTCCACAGAGGTAAAGGTTTTTGATCGGCGTAGCGTATTGAGAACAGAGTTCATTGGGTCTCAGATATCCCATCTGAAGAGGTAGTAACCTCCCTGTTTAATCGATCCCTCCACCATATCAGAGAACTTGTTTTCGATATCGAGGGGAGAGGCGATGTAGGTCCAGAGGATGTTATCCTCACTCATGTTGGGTGCATATTTTTTGAGCTTGTCGATGAGTCCTTTGGCATGTTCTTGACGGATCTTATACCATCTCTCAGGGCCTCCCTCCTTCAGACGGTAAGGTGCATGTTCTGAAATCATAGCCGGTATGCCTTCCTGGAGGTGCCTCTGACGGGTCGAAAAGTGTTGGGAAGCAACAGTTGAATCCGGATGGCTTGAGCTCCCCGTTTTTCAACGCCTTAAAATGATCGATAAGATTCTCCTCCGTCTCAAATCCGAGAACATAAATAAGAGCTTTATTGAAATCGGGATTCGAAGCAGCCGCAGCAAATTGGGGTACGTTAAAAAGCGCAAGGTGGACATCAAAGAGGGACCATTTCTCCCATTCCAGTCCTCTCGTCCGTGTAACGAGATCTTTTGGAAGATCCTTCTCCCCAATATACTTGAAGAAGGTTTGATAAGGATCGATGCTGGAGGCGACAAATTTCGTGGCCTCATAAACCGT
>CAWFSX010000065.1:0-25745 GCA_963818595.1 uncultured delta proteobacterium | reverse complement strand
AGAGATTTCTGAAAAAGTCCAGAAATCTCTGATTACACCGATTATGGAACGATTACACAGATTAGAAATGCATTAAAAATAAAAATCCGTGTAATCCTTTTTTGAAATCTGTGTAATCAAGAGAGCGTGCAGTAGTTTTCAGAGCTCTCTGAGACTCTATTCAGATTATTTCGCCACTAACACCTTCTTCACGCTTGGCGATCGGTTCACCCGTCGATATCGAGTGCAAGAAAGTTTTGATTCTCAAAATCGCGGTGATCAACATCAGAGCACAACCAAACGGCACACTCAACGTAACCCACGTATAACTGAAACCCGGGATCCCCCTGAAAGGTTCTCAATCGGGTCGTGTAGGAAAGGTATGAGCCATATACGATCATGCCTACTAAAAAAATAACGATGATAATATAATTAATTAATTTGAGATAGAATTGCGCTTTCTGGGACAGTTTCATCGTGATCAGTTCAATGCAGAATAGTCTATCCAATCGCATCGCGGCATCGGCGCCTAAAAAAACCGTCCAGGCAAAAAGAAATGTTGCCATATCCATCGCCCAGTTCAAGGGATAATATAAAGTTCGCCCTACCGCCGCAACAAATACCAATAATGAAAGAATCCCCAATGCCCATTCGGCGACGAGCATCTCTTTCTTACAGATAAACTCGTAAATTTTTGTCATCCGCCGACACCTCCACTCTTGTCCTTACTAAGAAATAATTTTCTGCCGCTCAGAATTCGGGTCTTTACGCCCAAAGGAATAATCCCATGCAGAGAGGGATCAGTCCATCAGGGCCCCGCCATTCACATCGAGGATCTCACCAGTGATAAAAGAGGCATCATCGGAAGCCAAAAAAAGCACTGCCTCTGCCACATCCTCTGGTTTTCCAAGTCGGCCGAGAGGAATGGAGGCGATGATCTCTTTTCTTCTTTCCTCAGACCACTGGGCGCTCATCTCGGTTTCGATCGCATGGGGAGACACGGCATTGACATTGATTCCATATGGGGCCAGTTGGCTTGCCAAGGTTTTTGTCAGGGCATCCACCCCAGCCTTTGAAGGACCATATCCGGGAGCGGAAGTGATATCTCCCATCTTTCCCGCGATCGAAGAAACGTTAACAATCTTTCCATAACCCTGTTGCTTCATGATCCCTACGACGGCCTACAACAATTGAAACGTTCCCTTGAGATTCGACTTGATCACCCTACCCAATCCTCTTCCGTCACTGTCTCTATCGGATCCTCTCCGAATAATCCCCGCATTGTTGACAAGGATGTCAATCCTGCCGAATGTCTTCTGAACCTGGTTCACTACGGTTTTTACTTCCCACACTTTTTGTGATGTCGCAAGTGAAGGCAATGATCTACTCCTTGCGTCTATGTCGAATTTCATTTTTCGCGGCTTCCAGTGCCCCTTGATCCACATCAACAAGACAAACCTTTGCGCCTTCTCGAACGAAGGCCGCACCAATGGCTTTTCCAATGCCTCTTGCTCCGCCCGTAATGATCGCCACACGATCCTTCAATTTCATCCGTTACTCCCAAACTCTCATCGGGCAAACCCATCCCCCACCCACCCCCCCCTCAAGGGGGGAGGGGAGGGAGGGGTGGGAGGGACCGGTTTATACACTACTTCCTACTTCTTTCCAATTTCATCAAAGATCTTTTTCTTTACATCAGCAATTTTCAAAACCTCATAAGCCTTTTCTCCGGCCTTTTTGAAAGCGGCTATATCCACATTATCTACCACGATCATCCCTCTCTTTGTTGTCAGGTCCGCCTTCACTTCTTTCTCAAGCTTGTCCATGATGAGCTTCGAGGTTTCTATACCAGCTTTTTCGCATTCCTCGACAAGAATTTTTTGATAGTCTGCAGGCAATGCATTAAACCACTTCGAGCTGATGACCTCATAATTAACAAGCATGATATGATGTGTCTCGCTCACGTACTTAAGAACCTCATAGAAACGTCCGGCAGGGATGTTGTTATAGACCAGCTCAACTCCGTCCATCGCCTTTTGCTGAAGAGCCGGGTACATATCTCCAAAGGCCATAGCCACAGGGGTTGCGCCAAGAGCGCGCACAGACTCCTGCCATATGGGCGCAGGAGGTGTCCGGATGCGAAGACCCTTTAAGTCTTCCGGGGTTCTGATTGGCTTATTCGTAAAGAAATGTCTGTAACCCTGGACCCAGCTAAAAGATAGAACTTTCATACCATGTTTATTGGCCAGGTCGTCATGAAAACCCTTTATGGTTGGTGCCTTCGTGAGTTTTTCCACTTCCGCAAGATTCTCAGCAAAATACGGGCCATTCAGACAAGCTATCCCTGGGACATACATTGCCCATACGGGCCGAGTCGGTATTCTGTCCGATATTTGCGCCCGCCCTTATCTGCTCGAGGATGTCTTCTTCAACGCCAAGCTGGGCGCTGGGAAAGACCTCAATCTTAAGACCGCCTTTTGTTTTCTCCTCAACCGCTTTTGCCCAATTCGTAAATCCCTGGTGATAAGGTTCTTTTTGACCCAACACATGGTTAAATTTTAAAACATACTTCTGCTGCCCCAATGCCGGCATTGCCAAGAGTAAAACCATAAATACAGCTACCATCATCGAAAATACCTTTAAGCTTTTCATATGAACCCTCCTTTTCATCCTTCCTTCTTCTCTTAAGCTCGAAACCGAATTAAAATTTGAAATTCAATCTCTCTAACTTCCAAGCACTCCAAACTCAGAACCCCTCAGAACTTTCGAACTCAAATCACCTTCTCTCTCCGAAAACCCAATCTCTGAGAAATTTTAAAAGCCGTCTCCATCACCTCCTTTTTCAAACTTTCCTGAATAACCTTTTTGGTGACTCGAAAGGCGGGGGCTGAAATACTGATCGCAGCCACCACTTTTCCTATCTCGTTATAGAGTGGGGCAGCCACACACCGAATTCCTTTCTCGTTCTCCTCGTCGTCGATGGCGTATCCCTGAGTTCGCACCGTCTTTAAATGTTCTTTCAACTGGATAAGGTCGGTAATGGTATTCTCCGTTCTCTTCGGAAGGCCTTTCTCTTTAATAAGGCCGTTCAATTCCTCTTCGGGCAGATGAGAAAGAAGTACCTTGCCCACGGCAGAGCTATGGGCAGGATTTCGAAGGCCGACCCTGGAGGCCATCCTCAGACCGCTGGGATTATGATCGAGTTCGACCTTATCGATATAGACGATCTCACCCCGGTCAAGGAAGACCATGTGGACCGTCTCCTTTGTTCTTTCTGCAAGATCTGTGAGGAAGGGTTCGGCCTCTTTCCGGAGATCGAGTTGACTGAGGAGAAGGTTGCCCAATTCCACTAATTTGAAACCGAGAAAGTAGTTTCTCGTTTTAGAATCTTGTCGGACATATCCAAAATAGGTGAGAGAAGATAGAAGACGATGAGTCGTTCCTTTTGGAAGGTTGATTTTAGAAGATAAGTCCCGAATACTAATTCCTTGAGGGCTTTGACCTAAGATATCAAGGATCGAAAACGCCCTTTCCAATGCCTGAACGAGATTGCTGGGTTTTAGGCCTTGATTGAGAGGCATTCTATGCGTTCCGTATTATGAAATGGTGTTTCATATTATATTACTTTCCAAAATTCTGTCAAGCTTTTTCATTTAAGAAACGGCTGGAGTTCTTTACCATAAAATGGAATTGAGGAAAACGAGAGATTTTCGAGACTTTTCCATGTTCAACGATTCCAACTTCCATTTTTCTGCCTTATATGCTAACAGTAAATAGTGTAGCGGAGAAATGAAGGAGGTACTCAAGTGAGTAGATTTAAGGTGTTGCTCTATGAAGATATGCACGAAGATGGGAAAACGATTTTGAAAGAGAAAGCTGACATCTTTATTGCTGAACGACTCGATGAGCCTTATCTCATTGACCATGTCAGGGATATCGATGGCATTATTGTAAGAGCCAACGGAAGAGTTAGCCGAAAGGTGATGGAGTCAGCCCCAAGGCTTAATGTCGTCGGAAGGCATGGGGTAGGGGTGGAGAACATTGATCTGGAGGCAGCAACAGAAAAAGGCATATGGGTGGTGAACACACCCGATGCCAACGATGCTTCTGTGGCTGAGCACTTTTTCGGCCTGGCGTTAATGCTCTCAAAGATGCTCAAAAAAGGGGATGTCGCACTCCGCGAGGGGCGGTGGGAGGCACGTTATCAATATATCGGGAACGAACTTCATGGAAAGACACTTGGCATCCTTGGTTTTGGTCGAATTGGAAAGACGGTCGGACGAATGGGACACAAGGGATTTGAAATGAAAATTCTCTATTATGACACCATTCAATATAAGGAGGTCGAGGAAGAAATCAAAGCGAGGAAGGTGAGCTTAGATGAACTCCTTTCAGAATCAGACTTCGTCTCCATTAACCTTCCCATGTTACCGGAGACAAAAGGGCTGGTAGGAGAGAGAGAATTCGGCCTGTTGAAACCCACGGCTTATATTATTAATCTCGCGAGAGGATCGATCTGGAATGAAAAAGCCCTTTATCATGTGCTCAAGGAAAGGAAGATTGCCGGAGCTGGGTCTGATGTGTTCGAAGTAGAGCCCGCAACAAAGGATCATCTTCTATTCCAGTTAGAAAATTTTATTGGAACACCCCACATGGCCGCCCATACGGATGAGGCGCTCAAAAGAATGAGCCGGGTGGCTGCGGATATCATAAGAGTTCTGGAAGGAAAGAAACCAGTCTATCCAGTCAACCCTGTTGTTGGGAAGAAAACCGGTTGATTTAAGGCTTACTTCTGCATTAGCAAAGGATTGGCAGGTCTGCGGGGGTGGAATCTAGTTCAACTACAGGGTCAACCGACCGAAAAAATAAAATCATTTAACGCATTCAATTAGGTTTCCTTTGTCAGGGTGGTTTTGTCCCGCCCTCATCCTTCCCATTCTGGAGAGGCCCAGCTCTTCGAGCGGGCCACCGCCCGCTCCCACCCCATGACGAGATTCCGACGCCAGTCCTGAGACATCTGGGGTAAGAATTCCCGCCCCATAGACCAGTTGGCTGAGATTTCTTCTCTATCCCCCCAGTATCCGACGGCAAGCCCGGCTAAGTAAGCGGCTCCCAGGGCAGTGGTTTCGAGAACCTTCGGCCGCCTGACGGGGATGTCGAGGAGGTCAGCTTGAAACTGACAGAGCAAGTTGTTGGCAGCAGCGCCCCCGTCCACCCTCAGCTCCGTTAGGTCAAGGCCGAAGTCGTGAACCATGCAGTCGACGACCTCCTTGGTCTGAAAAGCAATCGATTCAATCGCTGCACGCACAATATGGCTTCGGTTGACGCCTCTCGTCAGCCCCAGGATGGCGCCCCGAGCATAGGGATCCCAATGGGGAGCACCCAGTCCGACAAAGGCTGGGACCACGTAAACCCCATTTGAATCCTCCACCATCGACGCCAAGTGTTCGCTCTCCTCGGCAGAATGGATCATCTTCAGCTCGTCTCTCAGCCACTGGATGACCGCGCCGGCGATGAAAGTACTTCCTTCAAGGGCGTAGGTGATTTCCCGTCCCATACCCCAGGCGATGGTGGTCAGTAGGCCGGATGCAGAGGGTGTAGCCTTCCGCCCGGTGTTCATCAGCATGAAACAACCCGTCCCATAAGTGGTCTTAACCGCACCCGGGTCAAAACAGCACTGCCCGAAAAGAGCTGCCTGCTGATCTCCGGCGATCCCGGCGATAGGAACGGTTGCACCCAGGATTTCCAGGTCGGTGAAACCCACGGGATGGCTGGAAGGCACAACCTCGGGAAGGAGAGATGGATGGATGTCAAAGCGCCGTAGGATCTCATCATCCCATCTCAGTTCGTGGATATTATACAGTAGGGTTCGGGAGGCGTTTGAGTAATCGGTGACGTGGACCTTGCCCCCGGAGAGTCTGTTCACGAGCCAACTATCGATGGTGCCAAAGGCGAGGTGGCCTCTCTCCGCCTCCCTTCTCGCCCCAGGTACGTGGTCAAGGACCCACTTGAGCTTGGTCCCGGAAAAATAGGCATCCGTGACCAGTCCGGTCTTCTCCCTCAGGCTGGCGTCGAATCCTTCCTCCTGAAGCTCTTTGCAGAAGTTGGCGGTCCTTCGGCATTGCCACACGATTGCGTTGTGTATCGGCTTGCCCGTTCGGCGGTCCCAGAGAACCGTGGTCTCCCGCTGGTTGGCGATCCCAATGGCAGAGATCTCGCTGGCCTGTAAGTTTGCCCTGTCGAGTGCCTCCCGGATCGTTTTGAGCTGGGAGGCCCAGATCTCCTCGGGATCGTGTTCCACCCAGCCGGGTCGGGGATAGATCTGTTTGAACTCCTGCTGGGACGATGAAACGATCTCGCCTGCGCTGTTGAAAATGAGTGTTCTCGAGTTGGTCGTCCCTTGATCTAAGGCCATGATGTAGTGGCCCATCCTTCTCCTCCAACCTTAAGCCTTCATCAGCGAAGCTACGACCGTTTTAATTCTTCGAGACTGGATTTTGAGGCATTGTATTGAAAACTGACATCCGTCGAATAGGCAAGGACTGTCATTCCTTTTGAACGCCACTTCTTAATCGCTTCAATATTTCCAATATGAATCCCCGTGGCCTTCTTTCTCTTCTTGGCCGTCTCGACGACTCTGTCTATGGCTTTTAGGAGTGTTTCGGAATTCATCTGGTCAGGGATGCCTAAGGAGATAGAAAGGTCATTCGGACCGATTAAACCGACATCAATTCCTTCCACACTGAGAATCGCATCAATATTTTCGACGGCTTCTTGAGTCTCGATCTGTGCAATGATGAGGGTGTGCTCATTCGCTTCCTTCATGAACTCGACAGCCTTCAAGGGCTTGTAGTCCGTCTGACCTGTCTGTGTTCCAAACCCACGGTGTCCCAGTGGAGTGTATTTACTGCAGCCGACAATCGCCTCTGCCTGTTCTTTCGTAGAGGTCATGGGCACCATGATTCCTTCTGCCCCTGCATCCAGAACCCTTGAGATAAAATGGGTTTCCAAATGAGGAATCCTGATGACAGGTGCAATCCCCGCTGACTTAGCACCCCGAATAAGATCGGCGACAGTCTCCATAGAGTAGTTTCCGTGTTCCATATCAATGAAAACAAAATCATAACCTGCCGCGGCATAGATGGCTGGCGCCCCGGGATCTCTGGCCTGCCGGATCATCATCCCATAGACACACTCTCCTGCCAAAACCCTCTTTCTCAAACCTGTCCAAGTCATATTCACCTCCGAAATCGAATATTAAATCCGCATTCGCAAGGTGTAAGGTTTAAGGTTAAGGTTCTAAACCCGTTTGAATTTTACGTTCACACCTCAATCTTAGATTTCGTGCTCAATTTAGTCATTTATAGTAGTTCCATGTTTTTCAGAATTTCTTTCAATTCTGCCTTGGCCTTGGGAGTGATCCCTCCCACGGGCGGTATTCCGACTCCGGCGTCGATGCCGAGCAGATTGAGTGCCTCTTTGATCACCACCGGAAAGGTTCCGAGATCAAAGGCTAAACGAAGAGGCGCTAAACGGAACTGAGCCTTCAGCGATCGTTTCCAGTCTCCGGCCTGAAAGGCCTCATAAATTTCAACAACCACCATGGGTGCCACATTGGCTGTGGCTGCAATTGCGCCTTTTCCTCCGTAGCAGAGCGTTCCGTAGATGAGGGTGTCCCGGCCTGCGAGAACAGAAAATTTTTCATTGGTTCTCCGGATATATTCTGAAGTAAGCGTTAAATCTCCGGAGGAGTCCTTGATTCCGACGATATTTTCTACTCGTGATGCCCGTGCAACAAATTCAGCTGAAATATTTACGCCTGTCCGTTGAGGATTGTTATAAAGGAGGACGGGAAGACGTGTAGCTTTAGCGATTGCTGAATAGTGTTCGAAAAGTTCCTCTTCGTTCGGTCGAATGAAAAAGGGAGTGAGAATGGAGACAGCACTCACACCGGCTTCCTCTGCCATCTTCGTCAAAGCGACGGCCTCCCGGGTGGTGACGGCTCCTGTGCCCGCATAGACAGGGACTCTTCCTTTAGTTTCTTCCACGACAACTTCTATCACACGTTTTTTCTCCTCAAAGGTAAGGGCATAAAATTCTCCTTGACTCCCGACTGGAAAGAGTCCATGGACACCTCCTTTGATCAGATAATTTGTGAGTTTCCGGAGAGCCTCCACATTGATTTTTCCGTCCGGAGTAACCGGAGTGACCATGGCGGGTATAATTCCTCTTGGTTGAAAATCCATTTTTCCCTCCATTTCATCGGTGATACCTGCCTGCCGGTAGGCAGGAATGCCAACACTACATATTCACGGTAGATGATACAAATCCCTCTTTTCCCTTTGCTAAAGGGAAGGTGTAAAAAATTTTCTCATCCCGATTGTTCTCACGCCTTCAGGGGGAAAGAGGGGGATTATTTCATTGGGCGACTTTCCCTGAGGATGGGCAATGTTAAAAGCCCATCGGGGATGAGCACCACCCTTGCCCCTGGTTTTCTTTCCAATTCTCGATCCAGAGCTTCCTGTAATGTTGGGATTGCCTCAAGGTGCAATTCTCGAATGGTCTCTTCTGGAATGGTGCAATCGGTCATGACAATCCTTGCCTGCTTGAGTATCCGTGCGAGGATCAAGGCCTTCTGCTCCCCAGCAGCAAATCCCTCCTCACGAGAGATAGCGATCACATCATCTGCATCCTCCGACCTTCTCATGATGGCGCAATAACCTGGATGGCCGCATCCGTCCTCACAGGGAGCCGGGATGAGAATCGTTCCTCCCTTCGTCACCACTGGCTGAGGGCCAAAGACCACAACATTGGCCGCCCGGGTGGCCTGGTAAAGGTCTCGACTTTTCGGATAACCCACTCCACTGACCACAATCTCTCCAGGCTGATCAATCTCTACTTCGTAGAGACGGCGAGCCGTCTCCACCCCTTCGTGAAAAGCCTCGACAGGATCTCCAGCCACCACCTTCACCACTTCCTTTTTCCCTGTCTGTACCACATTGACAATAAAATGGAGTCCAATGGCCTGTGTCGCTTCGGTGAGAAAGCGCCGGAATTCATTCCCCTCAACAATTCCCAGACGGGTCTGCTGAAGCATCTGGTAGTTGTGGGTTGCACCGATGGTCTCTTCCCCTGCCACTCCCACGGCAATGCTCTTCACTCCGCCGCTGTAACCCGCAAAGAGGTGGGTTTCAATCACCCCTGTGGAGATTCGAACATCGGCCTGGGCAACCCTTCGATTAAAAACGAGAGGGATCCCACTTGAGGAAGTCCCCAATTTAATCAGACCATCTGGATTATAAGGGTCGTGGTTGATAAAAGGAATTTCCTTCACCACGTCTCCGAACTTTTCCTTTAACTCCTCAGGAGTATTGTACCGGTGTGTTCCGGTCGCCACCACAGCCGTCACATCCTGTTTCTTGATTCCCCCTGCTTCCAATTCCCTGAGGAGTAAGGGTAGAATAATTTCTTCGGGGATTTGACGAGTAATGTCTGTAACCACCAGGGCAACGGTTTGACCGGGCTTCACCAATTCCCGGAGCCTTGGAGTGCCAGTTGGGCGGCTGAGGGCATCCTCAACCGCCCTTGTCACATTCGAAACAGGTTTCATCTTATGAGACTCCACCCACTGAACTGGAACATGATCGGGGATCTCTAACGAGATGGTCTTCTTCCCGCAGGGGATTGGATAATGCTTCATCTTATTCCAATTTGATGTTAAATTCCTTGATCAATTTTCCGTACTGTTCAAATCCCTCTTGCAGATACTTCCCAAAATCGGCTGGTCCGAGATACATAACGGGTTGTCCGATATCCTTCATGCTTTTGACAAATTCAGGATCATCACAGACCTTTTTAAACCGCTCTGCGAGGTATTTGATGACTTCAGCCGGTGTCCCTTTGGGGGCAGCGACTCCTTTAACCGATCCCACTACCACCACAGGATAACCTAATTCTTTGAAGGTGGGAACATCAGGAATGGCTGTGTCTCTCTGTTCCAAGGCCACTGCAATCGGAACCAATCGTTTCGCCTTTATGTGGCTGATGATCTCAGAAGGATGGTTCCCGCCGCAATCGGTCTGACCTCCCACAATGGCTGTCACAGCTTCGGCTCCTCCCCGAAAAGGAACGGTGACCATTTTCAAGCCGGTTGCCTTTCCAACAGCCTGAAAGGCAATATCCACGGATCCAGCCTTGGTGGAAACAGAAGCCGTCACCTGGTCTTTCTTCTTGCCCCACTCGATAAATTCCTTCATTGTTTTATAAGGAGCATCGGCACGGATGATCATCACAACAGAGTGGACGGATAGGCGGCAAACAGGGATTAGATCTTCAAAAGTTTTGTAAGGGAACTTCTGGAAATGGGGCATGACCAGGTCGTGCCCGGAGCCGTAACCAAAATAGAGGGTATAGCCATCGGGTTTGGACCGCACCACTCCCTCTGTTCCTGTCACTCCACCTCCGCCTGGCTTATTAATGACAACGAGGGGTTTGTCAAAATGGTGTGGGGCATATTTGGCTACCAATCGTGCCAGGACATCCGTGGAGCCACCTGCTGCAAAGGGAACAACCAATTCAATGGGTTTGGAAGGAAATTTCTCAGCAGCTCCGACCGCGCTCAAAAGGATGAAAGGAGAACATAAAATCAGCACCCAAATGATCATCTTTTTCTTTCCCATATCTTTCCTCCTATCGAAAAGTTTTAAAATGGAGAATGACTTTACACTTTCAGAATTATTGTTGTGACTTTTAACTCTGGGCTTGAAACTCAAAACTCATAACTCGTGATTCAATACTCTTAACTTTTAACTCCGAACTCTGAACTCCGAACTGTAGGGTTCGTCCACCTCCTTTCTTAATCCTTTCAGAATCTTCTTCGCCGGCGGAACCTTGTAAATATTTGGAAGATGATGAAGATCAGAAGAAAGCCCATGATGGTTCCGGAGATGGGCCTCTTGAAAAAGATGAAAGGGCTTCCTGCCGAGATCAACAGAGCCTGGCGCAACGACCTCTCCAGAATCGGGCCCAATACAAAGGCTAAAATGAGAGGACCGGGTTCAAGACTCACTTTTCTAAAGAGATAACCGATGATTCCAAAAATCCCCATGACCCAGATATCAAAAACCGTATTTCGAACACTGTAAACCCCGACACAACAAAAAAGGACGATGATGGGCGCAAGGATGGCGTAGGGAACCCTGAGCAACTGGACCCACATGCCCACCATTGGAAGGTTGAGAACGAGAAGCATCACATTCCCGATATACATGGAGGCCACCACTCCCCAGAAGACATCGGGCCTCTCGGTAATGAGAAAGGGACCGGGCTGCACTCCCTGAATCAACAAGGCGGCAAAGATCATGGCAATGGATGCATTTCCGGGAATCCCGAGGGTCAGCAGCGGAATGAAGGAGGCACTGGCGGCTGAATTATTCGCTGACTCGGGGCCTGCCACGCCCTGAATGGCACCCTTACCGAATTCCTCCGGATGTTTTGAAACCTTCTTTTCTACAGCGTAAGACACGAGAGAGGAGATCACTGCCCCGCCACCAGGTAAAATCCCGATGAAGAATCCGATAAAGGAGCCTCGAAGGATGGCCCATTTTGATTCGGCCCAATCCTTTAATGTGGGCCAGAGATGGGTGATCTTCCTGTGTGACCAGTTCTGTGGTCAATTCTTTTTCGAGATTGATAAGAATTTCTCCGATGCCGAACATACCCATTGCCAATGTAACGAAATCGACCCCTTCTTGGAGCATGAAGAATCCCCAGGTGAAGCGAATCGCTCCAGAGATGGGATCGAGTCCCACTGACCCAAGAAGCAACCCTAAGACGACCACGATCAGGCCTTTCACAACGGAGCTTCCTCCAAGAAGGGTCGCCATGAGAAGTCCTAACAGAGTCAATGCAAAATATTCAGGGGGTCCAAATTTCAAAGCAAATTCTGCCAGGGGAGGCGCCACAAAGGTCAGGCCGATGACCCCGATGGTTCCCGCAATAAATGAGCCAATGGCTGCGATGCCGAGGGCAGGCCCGGCACGGCCTTTCAGGGCCATCTGATAACCATCAATGCATGTGACCACTGAGGCTGCTTCTCCAGGGATATTGACGAGGATCGAAGTGGTCGATCCGCCATACATCGCTCCGTAAAAGATTCCTGCCATCATGATGATGGAGGTTACGGGAGAACCGATTTTAAAGCTGAGGGGAAGGAGAAGCGAGATCGTGGCAGCCGGACCGAGTCCGGGAAGGATGCCGACGATTGTTCCAAGAAGGGCTCCGATTAAAGCAAAGGTGAGGTTGGTCAGGGTGAAGGCAATTCCAAAACCCTCGGCCAGCCCCTGAAACATCCCTAAGATTTCATTCATCGTGATACTCTTTCACCATTTTAGAAAGCCCGTAGGCAAAGGGACCTCGAGAAAGAAGACGAAGATGAAGTAGAGTCCTGCTGTGGTTCCAATCGAAATGCCGATCAGGGTTCGCCAGCGAACCCGTTCAATCAACCTCATCCAGATGATGAGGAAGGGGAAGGTGGAGAGAAGAAATCCCAGCCGTTCGATGACCAATGCATATAAGATGAAAATGGAAACACCCAAGAGAGGTCTGAGCCAAGTCCGTCGGGGCCAAAAGGGGATGGAAGAAATGTCACCTTTCCAGCTTTTGAAGATCAGCGCAAGGGAGAGGATGATGAGACAGAGGGCGAGTCCGAAAGGTAAAAAGCCAGGCCCAGGGTGCTTAGCCCTGCCCATGGAGAGATGAACTGAACTCCATGCGGTGATGACTCCAATCACCAAGAGAATATATCCGGTAACGCGATCCCACTTTTTGATGAATCTCCTCCTTTATGTTCTTTCAGTATGACTTAATTAATTCTTCCAGGGGCTTCCGATGGGCTGGGGGAGATTCGCTGGGAACACCCACAGGAATCAGGGAAACAACCCTGACCGTATCAGCGAGTTTTAAGATTTTTTGGATGGAGGCTTCGGCCTCTGTCCCCCAAATTCCGATCCAGCCCGTACCTAAACCCAAGCTGTATGCTGCCAGAGTCATATTCTGTGTGGCAGCGGCCCCAGCTTCGATCGCATGAAGCGGGTCGATCCGACGATCCACACAGACAAGGATGACCACAGGTGCCTCGTTAATGCCCAGGTGGAGCACACTCTCCCTGGCCGCTCTGTCCAATGCATTCTTTAAATCCTCGTCCTTAATGACGATGAAGCTCCAGGGTTGAAGATTGCTGAAAGAAGGGGCCCACCTTCCCGCATCGAGAATGGTCTGGAGCATCTCCTCGTCAATTGGATTTGGCCTAAATCTCCTAATGGTTCTTCGGTTTTGAATTGCCCTCAGCACTTCATTCATGGCTCACTCCTTTCGGTGTGGAGATTGATGAGTAGCATAGTAAAGTCATCAGAAGAAGTCAATCCTTACAAAAACTGTAAAGCGCATGGCGCATAGGGCAGAGCGAAAAGTTTGATAAGTTCTCATTACGAGTTTTTCTTTCTTACTCTTTCGATGCCCTTAAGAAATATATCCAGTTCCTTTCTTTGTGGGAGGGAGGGTTGGGCGCCCAATTTCGTTGTTGCGAAGGCCCCAGCCGCATTCGCAAATTTTAAAACCTCTCGGGCCGATTTACCTTCAGAGAGGCCATAAGCGAGAACTCCCATAAAAGCATCCCCTGCTGCGGTGGTATCGATCACTTTTACCTTAAAAGCCTTCATCCGGATTTCTTCGACCTCATTTTTAAAAAAGAGTCCCTTCGAACCTAAGGTGATCACCACATTCTTTGGTCCCATCTCGAGTAATCTTTTGGCGATTTTACGAATATCTATATCTTCCTTCCATTTGATTCCAGTGAGGAGTTGAGCCTCCACTTCATTGGGCACAATAAAATCGACCAGAGATAGAGTATTAAAAGAGAGGGAAACCGGAGGCGATGGATTGAGGAGAGTAAGAGCACCCTGTTCTTTGGCCATCTTCAGCCCCATCTTAACCGTGGGGATAGGGGTCTCCAATTGGGTGACGAAGATATCAACTCCTCTCCAGTATCGCGACAATCTTTTTAGGTCATTTACGGAAAGAGAGCTATTTGCCCCTGGAGAAACAATGATCCGGTTCTCTCCATTTGGAGTCAGTTCAATCAAAGCCATTCCAGTTGGATTCTTACGATCTTCAAGAAGGGTATCGGGCCTAAGCCTATTTTCGGCCAAATATCGGCGATAAGATTTTCCGTAATGATCGTTTCCAAACTTGGTGACGAAGGTTACGTCACCCCCCAGGCGCTTCGATGCAATGGCCTGGTTTGCTCCTTTTCCACCGAATGCTGTGACAAGATTCTTTCCTGTAATCGTTTCTCCTGGATGGTGAAAGCGGGGGATTTGGAGGATGAAATCGATATTCGAACTGCCGAGAACAAGAATTTTCTTTGCCATAAATTTAACCTAATCTTGATAGAAAGAGATCGAGAAATCCTTTCGAATCGACTTCTAAACAGACCTCGATGTTTGGTGTTCCCTCTGCTTCCAGGGTTTGGCCTAAACGGTCCCCTTCTTGGGTTTCAACATTCAAGGGCAACCTCTCTTTTTTCACCAGATTGGCTTTAATAACCACACCTACGGCCAGAGGATCGTGGAGATAGATGAGATCTGTGCCTCTTCGAAACCTCCGTGATTATTGAGATCATAGCCGATGGCGTCGATGGTAAATTTAGAGAAAGCGATTGTTGATCGGCCTTATTCTCTCTTCGATCAGAGAAGGGGTAAGACATACCTGATGGGTCACATCGAGCGAAACGAGAGTGATGGGGAGTCCTGATCCGAAGACGATTTTTGCTGCCAGTGGGTCTACGTAGATATTAAATTCGGCATAAGGTGTGACATTTCCTTTTGTCCGGACGGCTCCTCCCATAATCACTATCTCTTTCAATTTCTTCATTCCCTCAATATCCTTCTGAAGCCCGATGGCAAGATTGGTCAGAGGACCGATGGCGATCAATGTCAATTGGTGGGGAAATTCATGGGCGATTTTTGTGATGAGCTCATATGCAGAACCGGGGAAAACCTTCCACCATTCTTTCCCTTTTTTCAGATCGATTTTAGCTTCTCCCAGTCCACTCTTCCCATGGACAGAATGGGCATAGAGGGCTTGCCCCTTCAATGGCTGGTCTGCCCCTTTGGCAATGAGCGGTTTATGTTTGGGTTGGATGAGAGAGAGGACTTTCTGAATGTTTGTAAAGACCGTTTCTAACGGAACATTCCCGTTCACACCGGTCACTGCTTTCACTTCTAATTCGTGAGAATGGAAAGCCAGGATCAAGGCCAAGGCATCATCCACACCCACATCGCAATCGATGATTACCTTCTTCACCATCGCTCACCTTCTCATGTAAGCATTAAACCATCGAAGAGAGAGTTTTTAGATTGTCCAACGGCGTCCTTCATTTTTAATACATAATCGGGTCGAACTTCGTCTTTCCAACGGGGGAGGCCCCCTGACCAGACATATTTGACTAACTCTTGGAAGGAAGCCCTATTGAAAAGATATTCACCGATACCAATTTTATCATTCTTCTGGTCGACCACAAAAGGAATCTGGATTCTCTTGGCAAAATGCTGAATCAACGCTTCGATCAGCGTTCGATTTTTAAAGCCTTCCGGTTTCTGTTTAAAATCTTCTCGGTCTTTGGGGAACGGAAAAAGTTTATAAACCTCTCCAATAAAACCTCTGAAATCAATTCCATAAATCGCTCCCATCAGGTTTCCAATATCGGATCCACGTTCAATCAGATAGACCTCCCATGACGTCTGATAGGGCGGGTGATTCTCCTTTGCCGCTTGAGCCATATAACTGCAAAAATCCTGGGCAGAAAGAAAGTAATGTCCCAGAAGGATCATATCGGTCTCTATATTAAAGAAACCGAATGCAATTCTTCCATGGCTTAAAGATTCAAACTCGAGAGGCATCTTCTACTCTCTCCAGCTTTTTGAGCCTATTTTAGCACAGAGGGTCATGGATTTGTCAGATGTGAAGATTTAAGGGTAGCCCGTAATCCCCCTGTTACGAGGTATGAAATCAGCAGATCCGCCAGGAATGTCATCAAAAATCTTATTAAGCGGATTTTCTAATATTTTTATAGGTAAGGGGCAAGATCGCTATCATCGATGATTCCTTTTTTTCTCCAAGGGAATTTTTTGGTTTGCAGGGAACATTAAGGTTACCGCCACGCCTGCCCAGGCAGGTATAAGATTTTTTCCGACATCCCTATCGGATCATTGTACGTTCGAACAAAGACTGAGGGGTTAAGGACAGCTCTGAAATTGTCGTTGACTTTTTTGTATAAATGTCTGTACAATTTGATTTAATCAATTATTATTTGCCATCAGTTATTTATCTCTTCAGGGTGGGGAGATCACTAAAGAGTCAAATTCAGAACTTGTCTCATTATTTTTTATGGGGGGGATGCCTATAACTGAATGAATCAATTGAAGAGGATAGTTTTTGAGGATTCTCAAAAAAGGTAAAAAAGAAAGGAGGTATTCAAAATGGCTTTGGAATATGCTTATGAACATGTAGTGACCCCGAGGGACGCTACCACCTCAGGAATTGCTTATGACGGGAGTTATATTGAATGGGCCTGCACTGCAAGGGAGCGAATGTTCGTTGATCACATGGATGTGAGTGAAATGGCCTCTCCCTGGTTTTTAGTGGGGGAGACGAATATTCGGTATATGAGCCCAGCCTATTTAAACGACCGGATTGAAATTCGGGTGACGGTGGGTGACCATCATGTTGGAAAAGGTTACGCTAAATTCGATTATCGTTTCGTTAAGAAAGGGAGTGGCCAATTGTTAGCCCAAGGGCACCAGGTTATCTTCTTTTATGACGCCAAAACGGGAAAGCGGGTACCCATCCCAGAAGAGTTCACAAAGTTATTGTAGTTTTAATTTGTAAGGAGGATTTATGATTTCCACTAAAGACTTGAAAGAGGCTGATCTGTTTAAAGGGCTTAATATGAAACAACTCCAACTGTTTGGTAAACAGTTTATCGAGGTGAATTTTAAGCCGGGAGAGACAGTTTTTACTCAAGGGGAGCCAGCCCAGAATCTTTACGTCCTTTTGGAAGGGGAGGTGACTTTGGGCATCAAGGCCAAAGGTGAGATTGATATTACAGCCTATTCGGTCGGCAAGAAAGGAGAGGTCTTTGGACTTCCTGCATTAATTAAACCTTATCGAAATAGTGTTTCAGCCACTTGTACCAAGAAGGCAAGGGCATACTCCATCGATGGAGAGATTCTCAGGAAGCTGATAAAACAGAACAGCAAAGTAGGTATTGAGATCATGGAGAAAGTGGCAGAAATTTTTTTCAATCGGCTCAATAGTAACCGTGCAATGATTACTAATCTTTTTAGAATGTTTAAGTTCCAGACCGGAAAGAGTAAATTGATGGAAACCTATTACGAAGAGTAGTTTCTCCTCATTTCAAGTTCAAAAAATCTAAACGGATAATTCGATTCGAAAGAATCCCGATAGATTGGGCATGTTCTTACCCACTTTAATGTATCCGAATCTATTTCCCCATTCATCATAAAGGTCCAAAATTTCCTGTAATCCAGAATTCCCTTGACCCCCAAACCATTCAGCATTAATATTGTGGTACTATATCAACCCGAAAATAGCGTGACTATGTCCGTAACCCGTAATTTATTATCGGTCTTGTCGGCCTGAAGTAGTTAGGGGTCGTGACCCATCATGGTAAATTACTCGGTGTGATAGGTGATGAAAGATGCCAAAATTGACTAAGAAGAGATCCAAAAAGGCTGGCCTTCCACCCGGGACACTCGTGCATATTGGGGAGAAGAAGGCGGAAGGCCTGAAGATCACCGTCATCGATTACGATGAGGTCCATTTTCAAGAGAAAGAAATAAAAACGATTGAGGAATGTTTTCTCTTTAAAGATAAACCAACGGTGACATGGATCAACGTGGATGGTCTCCATCAAGTTGAGATTTTAGAAAAACTGGGGGAGTGTTATGGATTTCATCCACTCATGCTGGAAGATATCCTTAACACGGATCAACGTCCGAAAATGGAGGATTATGGCGATTACATTTATATCGTTCTAAAAATGCTGATTCAGAGTAATAAAAATAATGGCATCATGACGGAACAGATTAGTTTAATCCTGGGCCCGAATTTTGTTATCTCTTTTCAAGAGATGGAAGGGGATATTTTTGATCCTATTAGAGAGCGAATTAGAAATGGCAAAGGCCGCATCAGGAAGATGGGGGCCGATTATCTCGCCTATGCTTTGTTGGACTCGATCATTGATAACTATTTCATCATTATGGAAAAACTTGGGGAAAAGATAGAATTTTTGGAGGAAGAATTGGTCACCCGACCCACCGCTCAGACTTTGAAGACCATTCATCAATTGAAAAGAGAGATGATATTCTTGCGGAGGGCGGTTTGGCCTTTAAGGGAGGTCGTGAGCGGTCTGGAGAGGGGAGAATCATCGCTGATGAAAGAGCCTACCCGAATCTATCTCAGAGACGTTTACGATCACACCATTCAGGTGATCGATACCATCGAGACATTCCGGGACATGATTTCTGGAATGCTCGATATCTATCTTTCAAGCATCAGCAATCGAATGAATGCAGTGATGAAGGTGTTGACCATCATCGCCACCATCTTTATGCCTCTCACCTTTATCGCGGGGATTTATGGCATGAATTTTAAATATATGCCAGAATTGGAGTGGCGCTGGGGTTACCCTGCTGTTTGGCTCGTTGTCGTTTTCATCGGTATTTCAATGTTGATTTACTTCAAGAAAAAGAGGTGGCTATGAATGTTTTGGAGTGGGATTGGCAGATTTTTTACTAAGGTTTTATGAAATGTGTGTTCTCCGAAAACGAAATGGAGGTCTTTACAAAAACTAAAAAGTGAGGGTATCTGGGTGGAACCTGTTAAAGTCGTTGCACGATATATCGATGGAAGGAGAGTCAAAGGTTTTAGCCAAGATTTCTTCCCAAACAAAGACCGTTTTCATATTTATTCGGCGGCTAAACCCGCAAGCGACGCGACCGAGGTTCTAATAAAAGATCTGAAGGCCGTGTTCTTCGTTCGGGATTTTGCTGGGAATCCAATATATGACGAGCGAAAGGGATACAAAGAAGGAGATAAACCCTCTGGCCGGAAAATTGAAGTGACGTTTAGAGACGGGGAAGTCCTGATCGGAACAACCTTGGGCTACGACCCAAGCCGACCTGGTTTTTTTCTTTCCCGCCGATCCCAAGAGCAACAATATTCGAATCTATGCCATCTCCACCGCCGTTAAAAAAGTCCGCTATTTATAAGTTGATGAAAATACAGCAAAAGAGCCCCCTTTTTCCTTCTCCAAATTCTTATTGACATTATCGTTCGGATTTTAATACACTCTATTTGAAATTTCGTTTCCCCATCAAAACCTTTAACCCGAAAAAAGGAATTCTAATTAAAAAGGAGGAAACAATATGTTACTCCGCCGCAGTTCACAGAAGATGGATCTCCTTAAAAAGGTACCTTTATTCAGCAACCTTAGCCAAAGACATCTGGGAGAAATCGCTAAACATGCAGACCAGGTGCAGGTGGAGAAAGGCAGGGTCTTGGTTCAGCAGGGGAAAACAGGATGGGAGTTCATTTTTATCGCAGAAGGCAAGGCCCGGGTCGAGAAGGATGGAAAAGTCATCAGGCAACTGTCTCGAGGCGACTTTTTCGGGGAAATATCCCTCATCGATGGGGAACCCCGGACATCTTCGGTTATTGCTGAAACCGACATGACTCTCCTGATCGTGCACAAACCGTCCTTCGACCATTTGCTCGACGCGATTCCAAGCCTGCAAAGAAAAATCATGATCTCCCTCTGCCAGTACCTAAGAAGAGCTGAGAAGGGCATCAATTGGTAGTTCAGTACATCAGACATCCATTTCCTTCGGTTGTCATTCCGGGCTTAACCCGGAATCCAGTGTTTCTGAGCTGGATTTCCGCTTTGGCAGAGATGACGGCTTCGGAATTAATGTAAATAGGCATTAGGTGCACTACAGTAGTTATATTTATTGCAAGTATAACATGTACGAAAATCCATGAGGAATAACCTCACCAAAATGTGCCTATCGGCCACCTAATAGAACCTCTTGTTCAGTTAGGTGGATCATCTCGATAAAGCTCAACCAAACATAAATTAATCTATAGAGTATCAAGAATGAAATGCCCTAAATGCCAATTTGAGAATTCTGGAGAAGCCAAATTCTGCAACGAATGCGGCAACAGACTGGAAATCCATTGCCCCGAATGTGGGAAAGTGAATCTACCTAATAGCAAGTTTTGTAATGAATGTGGACACACTCTCACTGTCGCAGCCAGTCCAGTCCCCAAAGAACTTTCCTTTGACGAGAAACTTGCCAAGATTCAAAGATACCTTTCTAAAGATCTAACTCAGAAAATCCTTTCACAAAAAGACAAGATTGAAGGCGAGCGGAAGCAGGTCACTGTGATGTTTTGCGATATGGAAGGCTTTACCTCAATCACTGAAAAGCTTGGCTCTGAAGGAACCTACGCCCTGATGGATCAGATCTACGAAATTCTCATCCATAAGGTTCATGATTATGAGGGGACAGTCAATGAACTGACCGGTGATGGCATTATGGCTCTTTTTGGGGCACCCATTGCATTGGAAGATGCACCGCAGAGAGCCATTCGATCTGCTTTAGCCATCCATCGGGAGATAACAGGGTTCAGCGATCGGACAAAGCAGGAGAAGGGGATCCCGCCTCTTAAGATGCGTATTGGAATCCATACGGGATCTGTGGTTGTGGGTACCCTTGGTAATGACCTTCGGGTAGAGTTCAAGGCAGTGGGGGATACCGTCAACTTAGCTTCCAGGATGGAGAGTCTCGCAGAACCTGGCACGACCTATGTGACAGAGGATACCTTCAAGCTTACTGAGGGATTCTTCAGGTTTGAGGCTCTGGGTGAAAAGCGGATTAAAGGCAAGGAAGAGGTTGTTAAGGTCTATCGGGCTATTGGTCCCAGCACCAGAAGGACTCGATTTGATGTCGGTGCTGAGCGAGGCCTAACCCCCTTTATAGGAAGGGAGCGTGAGCTTGAATTTTTATTAGATGGCTATGAGCGCGTTAAAGCGGGCAGGGGCCAAGCCTTCTCCATCATATCCGAAGCTGGAATGGGCAAATCCAGGCTCTTATATGAATTTAGAAAGGCTGATAACAAACGAGAATGTTACATTCCTGGAGGGGAGGTGTTTCTCCTACAGCAGAGGCGTGGCCTATCATCCCTTCATAGATATCTTGAAGTCGAACTTCAATATACAGGAAGAAGAAGAGGATTTAGAGATTAGGGAAAAGGTCAAAAGGGGTCTAAGAATAATAGGGGTCGATGAACCTTCAACCCTTCCTTATCTCCTTGAGCTTCTGTCGGTCAAAGATAGTGGTATTGATCAGATCACCGATGAGTCCTGAGGCAAGGAAGGATAGGATTATTGAGGCATTAAAACGGGTCACTCTTAAGGGCTCTGAGATGCGTCCCCTGATTATGGCCTTCGAGGACTTGCACTGGTCAGATAAAAGTTCAGAGGATGTAGTAAAAAATCTCCTAGAGGGCATACCTGGATCAAGGGTTTTGTTAGTATTCACCTATCGGCCTGAATTCGTTCATACCTGGGGCGCAAAGTCCTATCATAATCAGTTGACTTTGCATCGACTTTCCAACAGGGAAAGCGTTGAGATGGTGACGCATATCTTGGGCACAAAGGAGATTGAAAGAACTTTAGAGGAATTGATTCTTGAGAAAACGGAGGGAGTTCCATTTTTCATTGAAGAGTTCATAAAGTCCCTTAAAGACCTAAGAATCATAGAAAAAAGAGAGAATGCGTATTGTTTATCAAAAGATATCCAGGATTTAACCGTTCCTTCCACCATTCAGGATGTGATCACGGCAAGAGTTGATTCGCTTCCAGAGGGTCCGAAAGAAGTGCTTCAGGTGGGCTCGGTCATCGAGAGGGAGTTCAGTCATGCATTGATTCAGCCTGTTACGGGCCTCCCGGAACAAGAATTACTCTCCCATCTCTCCGTCCTTAAAGACTCAGAACTTCTCTATGAGAGAGGTATTTATCCCCAATCGAACTACGTCTTTAAGCACGCCTTGACCCGTGAGGTAGTGTATGATTCGATCTTGGCCAAGAGGAAGAAGAAACTTCACGAAGAGATCGGAAAAGCTATCGAGGAATTATATAAAGATAGTTTGAGCGAGCATTACGAAGTTTTAGCCGAACACTATTTCTTGAGTGAAAATTATTTGAAGTCAGCTGAGTATTCAAGGTTGGCAAGCAAGAAGGTTGAAAAGACAGCTTCGTTTAGCGATGCGATTCCCCACGCTAAGAAAAGAGTAACATGTCTTGAACGATTACCCCAGACAGTTGATGTGCAAAAGCAGGTGATTGACGCAAGGGTGGGCCTTGGGCTTTACTTGGCTCAAATGATATACGATGCTGACGCCAAAGCAGCCATCGACCCGATTATTGATTTGGCCAAAAAACACAATGATAAGAGGAGGCTTTGTCAAATATACACTATCCTTGGTGTATACTATTGTTTTGTGGAGGAGAATTATATAGAAGCATTTAAAGCTTTGGAAGAAGCTCTAAAGACATCAGAGGAAATAAAAGACTTCATTACGTCAGTTTTAGCAAGCTTATGGTTCGGATGTCTTTTAGGTTGGAATTGTGAATTTGAAAAGGCGGAACAATACATCCAAAGAGCTCTTGATATCAATTTGACAGCAAAGAATCTTTGGGGGATCGCAGTAATGAAGAGCAATCTGGCCTGTTTTGGTTATTATTACCCTGGGAAAATGAACCGTGGGTTCCAGATTACTGATGAGGCTGTTCAGATCGCTGAAGAAAGCGGGGATTCTCTTTCAAAAGTTATTTCGTATGTAAGTCACGGAATGTCCTGCTTCGGAAAGGGATTATTAGACGAAGCAGAAAAACATTTTTTGAAAGGGCTTAATTTTTCAGAGAGGATCAATCTCCTTTCCTGGAACGCCATTGCACGAATATTTCTGGGGGAGATATATTTCGAGACCGGAGATTTCCCCAGATCCAAAGAACATTACGAAAAAGGAAGTTGGATCTTAGACCATAATCGACTGTGGCCCTCCATGGCGAATGTTGGAAAAGTAGGTTTAGTAAGGTCAAAGATATTGAACAAAGAGAAAGATATTGATTTAGAATCCTTGTATGTCCATTCAAGAAATAATAAGGTAAGAGCATTCGAGGGCTGGATTCAAAGGTATATTGGACAGATTCTACTCAATGTTGATGATCACCATATATCAGAGTCGGAGCATTGGATCCAGAAGGCTATCGAAGCTGATCAAAGAAACCGAATGATGTCCCACCTGGGTAAGGACTATGCTCTTTACGCTGAGTTATTCAAACGCAAAGGCGATGGATTAAAAGCCAGAGAGAATCTCGGCAGGGCGATAGAGATCTTCAAAGAATGCGGCGCCGACGGCTGGGTAGCGAAATACGGGAAAGAACTGTCTTCTCTATAATTGGTGACGGATTCACATTAGAGGATTAATGGGATAGGATTCAGGAGCATATGCTTAAGCTCCAGCTCGGGTTTTCTCCTGCTCAACTTTTTCGTGCAGCCACATGGACATAAGCTGGGTGAAAGGGAGCCCTTTATTACGGGCAATCCGCTTTAATAATGCAAGGTCGAAGGGATCTAATCGCACTGAAACGGGTTGCCGGGGGGGCCGGTATGCGGCAAATAAATCTGCTCTTTCGATCAGCTTGGACACCTCTTCGGGTTTCTCTCTCGAAATCGAAGAATCCCATGCTTTGGCTTCGCTTTTTAGCTTCTTTTTAATTTTTTGGGTTATTTTTTCCATATTTTGATTCTCTTTAAATATGCTTTCTGTGTGGATGGTGACATGGGGAATGCGGTGACACACCTCCAAAGCCCGAATTCAGGGTATGGGGCAACAATTGCTTCGATATACATTCCCGATGCATCGGTGCCCCATAACCGATAACGATATTCCGTAACTCGGCCTCTTCTCTTTTTAGTTTTAAGAGCGAGAGTAGGAAATGGCCCTTCATTATAATAAACTTCTTCAACCTGTTCTGGTCGAAGACCATGTTCGGCAATGTGGTTAACATTGTACTCATCCCAATCGGGTTCAAGAGAGGAGTCAGGCTTAGTCACCGTATCAAAATAACGTAATTTTTTGATTACGTCAATGGCGAAATTGAGGACGGGTTTCACATTTTTTTAACAGTGCTTTAAGCAAGGGAGGTAGAATAACTTGTTTAAGGCTTCTTGATCAAGATGTAGAGGTCCCCATCATGTTGCAGGTGCCCTGCGGCCAACTCGGCGTAGGGGCCGCTTCCCCAGAAGATATCCGCCCTTCCGGCCCCTTTGATCGCCCCACCTGAGTCCTGGTTTAAGACAAAACGAGAGAATTGGGTCCACCCAATGATATCCCCCTGATCGTTGACGAGGGGTTTCTGGCATGAAATGAACCCAAGGGCACCCTTTGGAAAAATCTTGGGATCCAGGGCAACCGACCTTCCCGGGGTCAGGAGGACGCCGAGACTGCCCAAGGGACCGTTCTCCACCTGTCGAAAGAAGACGTAGGAGGGGTTGTAATTGAGAACCTCATCGAGGACTTCCGGGTTCTCGGTCAAGTACTTCCTTATGGCTTGCATGGACATCTCTTCGCGCGTGAGAAATCCCTTCTCGATCATGTACCGCCCGATGCTTCGGTAGGGTCGGCCATTGGAGGCCTGGTAGTGAACCAAGAGGTCCTTTCCGTCGGGAAGCCTCAGCCTGCCTGATCCCTGGATGTGGAGAAAAGCCACATCCAGGGGGTCTTTTAGCCACGCAATCTCGAGGCCCTTTCCCTTCAGCACTCTTTCTGCCTCGATCTGGTACCTGGAGTAGTAGGGCAGGACCTTTTTGCCCTCGATTCTCGCGACGATGTTCTCTCCCTTGAACTTCTCGCTGAAGAGGGACAGATCGATTCTTATCAGATCGTCCGGCGGACGGTACAGGGGATACCTGAAGGTTTCATCAGGAGTCAGACTCCCTTCATAGATGGGCTCATAATATCCTGTGAAGAGGACCCGCCTGTCTCCAACCCGACCCGTGGCCCGGTAAACCCGAAACTTCTTCCTGATCTCTCTGCTCAGCTGATCCGCATCAAGCCCTTTTGACAGGAGATTCAGGAAAGCCTCCTGGCTCTCACGCACCTGCTGGCAGGTAAAATCGTGGGGCCCGTACTGAAATACGGTCTCAGGGGCGAGGCGATTCAGGTACTCAAGGTTTCTCCTGACGGCCAGGGTCAGGGAGTCACGATCCATGTCGTCGCGGAATTCGGGGAGGAAGAAGCGGACCTGTCTGAGAGCCTCCTCTGGCCGCTGCGCCTCTTTTTTCAGTGCGGGTAGCAGCCAACGATGCTTGCCACAGTCAGAAGAACGACAGCGACGAGAAAAACCTTTCTAACATCTTTCATCGTTATCAAGAATCTAGCCTGTTCCTCACTTTATTGTCCAGATCTTTTTCATCCCAAGAGGGCCCAGTAATTTCCCCTACACTGGGTCATTATGACCAGGCTGTGGGCAATATCGTCAAATAAAATATACAGCGGATTAGAAATTACAGAAAATAGCTCTCACCGAAGGGTGTGTAAATAACACCTACTTATCT
>CAWFSX010000064.1:0-83110 GCA_963818595.1 uncultured delta proteobacterium | reverse complement strand
CGAACTCTGAACTCCTAACTTCAGTAAAGATACTTCACCCCTACTTCTTCGGAGCGAGGGCTTTCGTTCCTTTGGGTGGAGTTATCAGCCGCTGTGACACCATACTCATAGTCCTGCTCTAAAACAACATCCATATCAAGATACGTTTCCTTGGCCAGGGGAGTCTCATTCAATCTCTTGAACTCTCTCTCCCCCGCTTTCCTCGATAAATATAATATCCGAGGAGGTGGAGTTACTTGATTCTTCCTCCCAATTCAACTCCATCCCATTTTTAAGAGGGATGGCCACCAAATCGGTGGGAGAACCAGGGGGGGTCAGGTCAGTGGGAATGACCGCGATGTCAGAAGATCCCTTTCCCTCTATATTTGTCTTGACGACTCTTCGAACACTTCTAACAGAATAGATATATCTTTTTTCATTCTCCACATTCAAATCGGAATATTGGGTGATTGTCAAAGGTTCCCTGTTCAACGGCCGAATTGGAAATTCCTCCTCTTCAAACCTTCAGGTAAACATTATAACCTGTTGTTCCCTCCACCGAATCCCATGAGAGATCCGCCTTTTTATCTCCCCTCTCTGCCTTCACCATAGTTGGTATATGGGGGGGATAGTATCCTAATAGACCGTTACTGGGTTTGAGGGAGCGCTGGGATATCCCCTCCGGTTGATGGAAACCACTTGGTAGACATAGACCTTCCTTGTTTCTTGATCTTCAAATAAGATCGCCAATCTTTTTTTCTTACCCTCCTCCTTTCTAGGCTCTCCAATGTATAATTGGCTAAATTCTTATCTTTTCCTTACTATCCCTTCTCCCCTCTTCTTTGCTATCCCACTTCATCTCATAGACAACCTTTGCCTTCTCTCCGCATCCTTTACATTCCTCTCCAGTGAGAATACCTTCAGATCTTATAACTTGAAAGCTTGCCAATCCATAGAGTTGACTTATCTGTATTTTCTCTTGGGGCTGTCCATTCAAGAAGAAGACGACCCTCTCTGGGTGTGGCTACAAGATCAACAATTCGTTTAGGAACGATGGATTCCCAGGGCAGGAGATCTTTTTGGCACACCCATGGCTAATATAAGGATAGCCATTAGAACTATCATTCTTCTCACGTTTACCATTTTTGAATCCTTCCAAATGCTCTGAGGGAGATCACTACGCTGAAGGAGTATCCCGCTTTTGGCGGGATTCGAGGATCGCTTCGCTAAGGGTTGAGGCAAAATAATTTCCCCCTTTAACCTTAAGTACTGCTACGCAGGACGCTCACTCCAACCTCTATCGTTTTTTATTTTCTTGGTCCAAAGATGGCTGTTCCTACACGAACGTAGGTGGCTCCCTCCTCAATGGCGATCTCAAAATCATTTGACATGCCCATCGAAAGTTCCTTTATGGGAGATCCCTTCTCCCACCATCCTTTCTTTTAATTTTCGAAGCGCAATATAATAAGGTCGACTCATTTCAGGGGAATCAAAATAGGGTGGCATGGTCATCAGTCCCTCTAAGGAAAGATGGTTAAGAGTTTGAATCCTCCTGGCGAGATTCAACAGCGCCTCCTCGTCTGTCCCCAAATTTAGTGGCCTCCCTTGAAAGATTGACTTCGATCATCACTTTGATCACCTGATTCGCCTGTTCTGCTCTATGATTCAACTCTTCAGCCAAGGAAAAACTATCTAAAGAGTGGATCATATCAAAGAGTCGAATGGCAACCTTTGTTTTATTTGACTGAAGGTGCCCGATGAAATGCCAAGATACAGGCTTTCCAATCTCTTCAATCTTTTTTTGGGCTTCCTGGACATAATTTTCACCCAGGATGGAGACGCCTGCTTCAATCGCTTCCCTGATGCGGGCGGCCTCAACGGTCTTAGAGACGGCGACTAACTTGATCTCGTTTGGATCTCTCCCCGCTCTTCGCGCCGCAGCCTCTATTCTTTCCATCACCCTCAAAAGATTTTCTTTAATATCGAGACATAAATTTTTTAAATCCTCCGCCATCCTCTCAGTTGTTAAAATTGCTTCAAATAGAGAGGGTGAGCAAGGATATCGAAAAAATTTTACAGCTTTACCTTATAGCGTTAACTGCCCACAATGATAAACTTTAACCATATCCATTATCTATAAAAACCTTGTAACCTTTGCATTCTAATCCGCAATGCACCATCGTGGGGTGCATGGCCCAATCACCCCAACCTTACAGTTCAGGGCGAGGATTTATCTTATCAATCCGCAATCCGCAATCCGCTTCCGAAATCGTCAAGGCCCCCAATCGCTTCAACATCTGAATCAATTCACATAAAGGAAGGCCCACCACATTGGTATAGGACCCTTGGATCGATTCGATCATAAAAGAGCCCATCCCCTGGATAGCGTAACCTCCTGCTTTATCAAAAGGCTCCCCTGTCTGGACGTACCATTCCATCTCTTCGGGAGTCAAGGACTTGACTTTTACTGATGTTTGGACTGCCTCTTTATCATTCTTCTTTTTTTTTAAATGAAGTAAAACAAATCCGGTCAAAACCCAATGTTCCTGTCCGCTTAAGGAGTGAAGCATACCTATGGCTTCCTCTCGGTTTTTAGGTTTTCCCAAAATAGATCCATCCACATAAACAACGGTGTCTGCAGCAATTACCCAGCGATCTGGATGTCCACTTGCCACATCTCTGGCTTTTGCTTCAGCTAATCGAAGGACATGCTCCCTGGGGGATTCGTTTGCAACAAAATCTTCGACCACCCTGCTTGGGACAACCTCGAAATCGAAACCCACTTGTTTTAGCAATTCACATCGACGGGGAGACTGAGATGCAAGAATAAGAAGGTTGCTCATTTTTAAAAACTAAAGCAATTTCATGGGTTTGTCAAGTTTGAAATGTGAGATAGCTAAATTCATCGGGTCATATTCTCTCTCTTCAATTCTTTGGGATCTTCATCCAATAAATTAGAGTTTGACTATGTTCCCTATGACATACCATGAAAGGCCAAGTAATTCTCATTGACCAACTTAAAAAATATCTCTTCGTTGTCCAGAAATTGCTCAAGAAATTTTAGTGCCGATTGAATATTCTCTGGTTGGGTGGTCAAGGCGTCACTGCCAAAAAGGATTCGATCCTCGTATCGCCGAATAAAGCTTCGATAGGACTCTGGATCTCTCTCCATAAAGATTCTCAAGGACGATAGGTCTGTGTAACAATTGGGGTAACGATCAAGAAGAGAGGAGATCGCCTTTCTGGAGAAGCCGAAGTGGGCAATATTAAAGTTTGCCTTTGGATGACAGCGAATCATTTCACACAAACTCCCCATGTTTTCTCAAATCAGCATGCATCAGGATCGCCATGCCGTTAGAGGATGCATTTTCAATCAGGAGCGCTGTAATTTCCTCTGATTTTTTAGGGTTCGATGGAAGGTCTTTTCCATGCCTCCGATTCGATACTCCAGATCTTCCTCTGGGACATAAAGAAGCTTAAGGCCTTTAAAACCTCTTTGGTGAAACATCCTCATTTTTTGTTCGATATTCTCCTCAATAAAACGGGCATCCAAGAAAGGGATCACCTTTAAATGATCGTTCAAATGAAGAGCGGGAAAAGAATCTTTTCGGTTTTCAAAGACCCTGGGGGGTGGCGCATTGATGATAGGCCCCAGGGATCATCTTGAGAACTGTCTCTGTCTCAGGCGGACATTCTGAGATCACCAGGACATCCATGCCTGCGAGCCCTATATCTTCTAAAGCTTGGTAAATACGTTTGAGTTCATCGATCGGGCAATCATAAAAAAAAATGAACATGGGCATCATAGTTTTCATCAATATTTTACCTCATCATTCATCCAATATTTACATGACGACCTAATCTTTATTCAGTTTGTCATTCCGGGCTGGACCCGGAATCCAGTGTTTTCCTGGATTCTTGGTGGAGTTTGTTCCAATAGAAATCGAGGCAGAAATAAAGACCTTGTCATAATTATTGTCGTTATTTATAAAAGTATCTTTGATGATTTTACTATAATACCCTTCCAATAAATTTTCAATAGAGGTCGCTTTGGCTCAGGCCCCAATAAGCTTCATAACCATATTCAGAACAGGGACTATTGCAAAAACAGCTATAAATAGCAATTTTGTGATCAGTCAACATTTCATGAACTTTTAAAAAATTATTAAGCGTTAATATCAGAATTAGGGTATAATGAGAACATGAAAATCGAATGGGACCGGAAGAAGGCCAAGTTAAACTTACGAAAACACAAAGTCTCGTTCGAAGAAGCCGCAACGAGGTCGGAGTGACCCCATGGCGGCGACAGGTGCTGATCCAGATCACTCAATTACCGAGGATCGATATATCACCTTCGGAGTCTCAGATCGAGGTCGGTTGTTGGTAGTAGCCCACACTGAGGAAGATGAAACGATTCGAATCATAAGTGCTCGTTTGGCGAGCAAAGGAGAGCAAAAGATATATGAAGAAGGATAAACAAACAAACAAGGAGACGAATTACGGCAGAGTATAAATTATCAGACTTCCCTGGAGGCTTTCCTCGAGGGAAGTACGCGAGTCGCTTGCGTAAGTCATCGAATATCGTTGTCCTTAGACCTGAAGTGGCTGAAGCATTTCCCAACGAAGAAGCTGTGAATAAGGCACTTCTCTCACTAATCGATGTGACAGAAAACAACACACTAAGGCGTCGTCCGGACGAAAAAAATGAGCGCGGTGGCGTTGTCCATTTCTAGATCAAAGGAATTACTTTTCCTAATGTCTCTAAATTAGGGCCAAATATACCAGATAATTCCGTAAGGCTTCCTTGACGTTACCAGCTATTTCCAAGATCTCGGATGAAGGTTTCAAGAGGTTGGTGGAGTTTAATAAAGAAGACTATTTTAGTTCATCCTTTGGAATCTACAAAGGGGGCCCTACCCAAAGAGTGACATTCAGATTCTCCCCTGTCAAGTCAAGATGGATTAAAGGTCAAGTCTGGCACAAGGACCAAAAAATAAGAATACTCAAGGATGGGTCTCTTGAAATCAGCTTCCCATTCTTTTGCTTTTTGATATCTCCCAAAATTCTCGCGGAGTGATGATCGGGACTGAATGGAACTTCTTCAGCACAGGAGGTCCTTATCTCCAGTAATGATATAATCGGGTTTGGCTACTTCAGAAGAGACCAAGAATTTTGACATCATCCATATCTCTACAAGCCCCTTTATCTAATCTTTTATAGTTGCTGAATGTACAAAATTCCTTCAAGTATTCAGTGATCATGAGAATTTTATCCATAGGCATCTTCAATTTTTTCCGTAAATTCCTTTGAACCTCAGATCGGATGTGTTCGCTGATAATGATTTCATGCTTTTCCAAGCAGAGTTCAAAAAGAGCGTGAGCCAATCCTCTGACTCGCAAAGGCTGCCAGAATCACATTCGTATCGAGAATCACTCTCATGAAACTTCTTTATAGACATCTTCATCGGTGAGGATGCCCTGGGCTTCTGCAAAAGGGAGAACCATATTTCGAAGTTTACGAAACCGGTATATTGCGATATACCTCTTCAACGATTCTCTAACGAGATCGCTGATAGGTTTCCCCTCTACCTTACTGATCTCCTGTAATCCCTCTCTTAAATCATCCGGAATTCTGATGGTAAGGGTCTGGTTCATCTTTAGCCTCCTTTGTGATACAACGTAACACAACCAACGGGACCTGTCAATTCAATTATTAAGGCACCCTCTAATAATTTAAATTTCGAGAGTTTGAAATTCGTTGAGTCGAGTTTACCAGAAATGTTAGACAGAAAAATTGTTCGTTCATCTTACAATGCCTATTTGGACTGTCAGTTTGACCACTTTTTGGCGATTCAATGTATTGCAAATCCAGCTTCAAAACATTGTGGTTAGTGACGATCCTGATCGCATTATCTCAGATCTTCAACGTCTCGGTATACGGTCAATCAGACGCTGTAATATCCGTTGACATTGAGGCTCAAGACTTAAGGCAGATCGACGAGTGCCTTCAGAGACAGGAGATCCTTGGGAAGTTGGTGGTCGAGCAGGTGAAAAACGATCGGTGAGCTTGAGAAGTCCCTGGCTATTGCCCAAATCGAATTTATTTCGACAAGCGTCAGAATGAACGAAACCAGAGGATGTTGAAGATCACGACCACGGATCGCCTACCTGAACCGGAGTTGTCGATAGGATGAAGCAAACAGCGATAGGTCTTTGAAGTTAGCAGAGGTTGGGAAACCCAAGTCAAATTGGGAGATTCAGGGATTGTTAGGGATTGGCTGCCTTTGCTCTTGGATTTATAGCTGGAAGATGAGAAGGGGGATAATTCGCTTCTTCCACCTACAACTAAATGATTTTTGTAAATAATAATATCATTGATTTCGATTTGAAATACGCAAAAAAGGCAGGGGTAAATCCCCCTGCCTTTTTCCACGATCAAACTCCACTCTTAATCTACAACTTTAATCCAACGTCATGCTCTAAGTGCCAATTTCCTTCCATGGATTAATGCCATTATTGTAGTTGATACTTGTAGAATCCTTATACTTTGCTGAACCAGTCGGTGCTACATCATCGAGGAAATAGTTTGCCCTTGCGGAATGGAGGAAATAATCCGTCAGTGGGACTGGGGTTATCTCAGCGCCAAATCTTGATGGACGACTTGGAGCATCATAATAAAGCCGCAATCCAACTGCATTATTGTGGCTACCTCCCGGCCCAGAACACTTAAACCCGTTAGGATTAGTACCTATCCTGGTCAACACCGTAAGGACAGTACGTCCTCAGGATTATAAGCTCCGTTTAATACTGGGCCGAATGGAACGGTAACCTCCTTCGCATATGATGGATTTCTGGTTACTCCTGTTACACATAATGTTTCGCCATCTGAAACTAAGGCATCATTAAGATACAATTCAGTTCGCAGGTCAAACTGAGTTCCCCTGGTCGTCACTGTTTTTTAGACCAATCCAGAGCTTCGGTGGGCTCACTTCAACTATAGTGCCACTGGGCTCACTTTGAAGAATTGTGCCGTGTTGACCAACAGCAATGAATGTCTTATTCCCATATGCTACACTTAGAAGGATCTCATTGGTTGCAGGAGGTCTTGGGGTCCATTCGTACCCATTGGTAGATGTTAGAATAGTCCCATTATCCCCAACGGCGACAAATGTACCTTCACCAAATGTCACATCTTTTAGAGGGCATGGAGCCTGGGTACACATTAACCCAATTTATTCCATCGGGTGATCTATGTATAGCACCTGTACTAGCACTTACAGCAACGAAGGCCTCATTCCCATAAGCCACTCCAAAGAGACAATTATCGTTTGCACTTGATACTGTCCAGTCTTCACCGTCCGTTGAAGTTATAATAATTCCACCGCAACCTACAGCTACAAATGTTCCGTTTTCAGCAAAAATTATTTCTCTGTAATCAGCTTGGACAGGATCAGTTCTTTTCCAATCAATTCCGTTCTTTGAAGTCAAAACCCCAGTAGCCATCTCGCCCACAATCACATATGTGCCATTTCCATATGCGACTCCATTAAGGAAAATAGAATTTTCCGACTCAATTGACCAATCTACTCCATTAAAGGAAGTCAATATGTCATACCTTGTTCCGTCACCAGTACCACCAACCGCAAGAAATCTATCACCAGCAAATGTTACGTCGATCAAAAAGTCAGGAGTGGGTGAATTGGCACTTACCCAGGCTATTCCGTCATACGAGTATAGGATGGTACCAATACCGACAGCTACATATTTACCACTTCCATAGGTAATCCCCCATAATTCACTATTTGTACCTGAATCCCTTATTTGCCAGTTGTCAAGTGAGTCTGCATTCGAGATATTTGGTAAAATTGTTAATAAACCAAAAACTAATAAATACATAAATAAATTTTTTACTTTCATAATATGGCCCTCCTTGATATGTATGATATATAATCTCTAAATTTAGTTGAACCTCCTCAAAGCCTCGACATTGACACCTGTTTAGCCTTCAATTTGCATCTTGATCGAAGAAGTTAAGAGTTAGGTCTTTAAATTAGCTTAATAAAAAACCATCAATGCCCAGTTGTGTTAAGAATACAATCATAATAACTAAATTTTGTCAAATAAAAAAATATTTTTATTACAGTTAATATTTTATCATTCAAGTGCGGATAAATGGAATAAAATGGTGATAAGTATGTGTTGATTTCGGTTCGAAACAGTGCATTTTGATCCAAAGGTTAAAATCCACGACTCAGGAATCCTCGGAACATCCACACGGGGAAACCCTTCCATAAAAAGCTCTTTGGCAAAAGCGGCTTCTAATGAAACGGAGAGAGTGGTTGCTCCGAAAGAGGACATACACTTAAGCTGAGGAAAACGAACAGGCAAAAGTTTGAGGTTTGCTCATTTCCACTTAAATTGTCCTGAACGAAACTTAATCTGAAAGAGATTGTTAATTGAACCCTTGACCTACCGTACGCAAACCTGAAAAATGATATTTATTGCATCTGGTGTATTTAACTTACTTATGGCTTCTTAGGGTCTTTCTCTGTCTTGATTACTGTTTCTTCATAAGGTTCAGACATCAGCCGCTTCCAATCATCAAGTGGTCTGTCACCTTTGCCACTCTCAGGATGCCATTCCTTAATCCGTCCTGGCTTAGATTTACTGTTTGTCTTAATTGCCATTTGTCTTTGCCTCCTTTTGATGCTTAACATACTTCGTCAGGTTATACCAGATATTTTGGAGGAGGAGATATTAGGAGACGTCCTGTATCATGGGGTTTGAATCTATGGAAGTAACCTATGGATGAGAATAAACTTCTGGAAAGAATCACCGTCAATCCTAAAATTTTGGTGGCAAACCAATAAGATCTCTCCCCTCAGCTGAATCCTCCCCCATTGTGGAGGAAGGAGGTTAACTTTGCTCAATTGGGGTTATGAGGATAGTTTCAACCCTTTGGTTTCGTTCTACATGGCTCAACCTATGGCGCAATGGGTCCCTACCTTTTTAATTAGTAACTGAAACATTCACTTCCCTAATTCTTTAAAAAGATGTATATTACTACCCATATGCATGTTTGGTAATCCTGATCTGAGCAAATTAATTTTTTACGATTATTAAATAGCCGCAGCATAAAAATGTGACGATTACTATCCCATTTAGGCCCCCAATGGGCTTTTTAGAGACCCCGAGGTTAGGTTTTTAGCAGAAATATCGAATCAGCATAAAAAATAATGTTGGGCAGTGGATAAAAGAGTAGGAAGGCAGGTTGTTTGTGGAATAAAGTTCTCCCGTCATGCAAAAAGTAGAGCAAACTTATACCAAATACCGGAGTCACAATGTTGAGGAAACAGAGTTGAACCAGGGGGATTATAAATCATAGAAGATGGTGTCTAACTATCCATCCAAAGGATAAGTTTCAGTGGCACTTGAAAAGGAACTCTGTAAAAACAAACTATCTTCTAAAAAAAGGAAAAAGAATGGTGTACTACGACATAAAGCAGATGAATATTCAAACTATGAGAGCCAAGGGGAGACTTTGAAGGAATTGAAGACAATTTAATAGAAATCTATGATGATATTTAAAAACGATTTAATACACTTGAATGAAAAAACAATAACTACCTAACCAGACCAAGCTGCACGAAAAACAGGCACTCTATCTGACGATAGGAATCATTCAACTCCGAAAAAAAAATAGAAAAGGGCGTCCGAAAGGACGCCCTTTTTGTGATAAATCTTTAGAGCAGGTCTTATTCAACTTTGATTTTGATCTCTTTTTTCTTGGCCTCTTCCGATTTCGGAAGGGTGACTCTCAAAACCCCGTTTTTAAAAGAAGCCATAATTTTTTCAGACTGAACCTCTTTGGGAAGTCGAACGGAACGGGTAAAAGACCCATAGCTTCTTTCAATGAGATGGTAATTCTCGTCCTTTTCCTCTTTCTCATGTTTCTTCTCTCCTTTAATCGTGAGAAAACCATTGCTCATAGAAATGTCAATATCCTTCGAGTCCATGCCCGGAAGTTCAGCCTTCACCACGAGCTCATTCTTCGTCTCCGAAACATCAATAGAGGGAAGCCATTCCGTCCCTTCTTCAGCTCTTCGCATGGGTCTTCCTTCCAAAAAGGAATCCCAAAGCCGGTCCATCTCTCTTCGGATTCTATCAAACTCAAAGGGTCTCCAAGGTGATATTTCCCATACCATAAATCATCCCTCCTTTCAGACTTCATCTTACACCCAAAAAATAATCATTCCTTTTGATTTGTCAAGGTTCGTTGGGTAAACGCGTGGTTTTCTGAGAAGGCGAAAAAATAAAACCCATTCATGAAAACCCCATTGGTTTCTTAATATTAGATGATTAAAATTCTTTTTATTTTCAATTGCTCCGTCTCTTCGTCAAGCTGGAGGTTGACTCTAAAGTTTAAATCTGATACTTAAATAGAAAGGGTATTGGATGAAACAAAAAATCAAGGAAAGAACAGAGCTCATCGAGCTCATCAAAGACCTCAAGCGAAAAGGAAAAAGAATTGTCTTTACCAACGGTTGTTTCGACCTCCTCCACATAGGTCATATCCGCTATCTTGAGGAAGCTAAAACCCTTGGAGATGTTCTCGTGATAGGGGTCAACGGCGATGCCTCAGTCCGAAAGATCAAAGGACCTTATAGACCCATTCTCCCTGTTGAAGAAAGAGCGGAGATTCTTTCCAGCCTTGAGTGTGTGACTTATGTTACCATTTTTAATGAAACAGACCCCCTGGAACTCATCACTTCTCTTTTGCCCAATGTCCTTGTTAAGGGGGGGGATTGGACAAAAGAACAGATCGTGGGATGGGAAGTGGTTGAAAGGGTAGGAGGGGAAGGAGTGATCATCCCTTTTGTTGAGGGGACTTCAACTTCCAATCTCATTGAAACCATATTAAAACGATATGAACAAAGGAATTGAAAAAAATCTGCTTTCCCTTCCGGAAAAGCTTCCCCTTCTTCCAGTAAGAGATATCGTCGTTTTCCCTTACATGGTCCTTCCTCTCTTTATCACCCGGGAAAAGTCGATCAAATCTTTAGAGGAAGCCCTTTCTAAGGACCGACTGATCTTCCTTGTGGCTCAGAAAAAAGTCTCCGAGGAAGATCCTTCTCCTAAGGATCTCTACCGGGTGGGGACGGTTGCCGTGGTCATGAAGATGCTCAAACTCCCCGACGGCAAGGTCAAGATCCTCGTTCAGGGTCTCTCCAAGGCCTCCATTCAAGAAACCCTTCAGACGGCGCCCTATCTCCTCGTAAGAGTGGAAAATATTAAAGATCCTTTCATCACGGAGATCACCCTTGAGACAGAAGCCCTGATGAGAAATGTAAGAGAACAATTAGAACGAATCGTTTCCTATGGTAAAATACTCTCCCCGGATCTCATGTTTGTTCTGGAAAGTGTCGATGACCCAGGGAGATTGGCTGATTTAGTAGCCTCCAACCTGGACCTCCCCGTTGAAAAAGCCCAGAATATCTTAGAAATTTTGGGTTCTGTGGAACGATTAAAGGCGCTCAATGAACTCCTCGGAAAAGAGGTTCAGGTCCTCACCATGCAGGCCAAGATTCAGTCACAGGCGAAAGAGGAGATGACTAAAACCCAGAGGGAATATTTTCTTAGAGAACAATTGAGGGCGATTCGAACCGAATTGGGGGAGGTGGATGAGAGGACCGAAGAAATTAAAACCCTGCGACAGAAGATTAAGAAGGCCAAAATGCCTAAAGGGGTTGAGAAGGAGGCGCGACGGGAATTAGAGAGATTAGAACAGATGCATCCGGATGCGGCTGAGGCCTCCATGGTGCGGACTTATCTGGATTGGTTAGTCGAGATGCCTTGGTCAAGCTCGACCCCAGATAACCTCGACCTTCATAAGGCCAAAAAGGTTTTAGATGAGGACCATTATGATTTAGAAAAAGTGAAAGAACGGATTTTAGAGTACCTGAGTGTCCATAAATTGAAAAAAAAGATGAAGGGGCCTATCCTTTGTTTTGTTGGACCTCCCGGGGTCGGAAAAACCTCCTTGGGCAGATCCATCGCCAGGGCCCTGGAAAGAAAATTTGTCAGGATTTCTTTGGGGGGGATAAGAGATGAAGCAGAGATCCGGGGCCATCGGCGGCACCTATGTCGGTGCCCTTCCAGGCCGGATCATCCAATCGATTAAACAAGCCGGAAGCCGCAATCCTGTTTTCATGATGGATGAAGTGGATAAGATTGGAATTGATTTCCGTGGAGATCCAGCCTCTGCCCTCTTAGAAGCTCTTGACCCGGAGCAGAATAACGCCTTTAGCGATCATTATCTCAATCTCCCCTTTGACCTCTCTCAGGTGATGTTCATCACCACGGGGAATTTGACCGATCCCATTCCTTCTGCCCTCAAAGATCGGATGGAGGTCATTAATCTTCCTGGATACACCGATCTGGAGAAACTGAAGATCGCACGAACCTTTCTCCTTCCACGACAGATGGAAGAAAACGGAGTTAATCAAAAGACGCTTGACCTGTCTGACAAAGCCATCCTTCAGATCATCTCTCAATATACCCAAGAGGCAGGCCTTCGAAACCTTGAAAGGGAATTAGCTTCCATTTGCAGGAAGGTAGCGAGGCGAGTGGCAGAAGGGAAAAAGGAGAGGACTAAAATCAATACCAGGAACCTCCACCAATTTTTGGGACCTCCCTCCTACTTGCCGGATGAGGAACAGAAACGAAACGAGATCGGTGTGGCCACCGGTCTGGCTTGGACAGAAACAGGAGGTGAGATTCTTCATGTGGAGGCCTCCACCACTCCAGGCAAAGGATCCCTGATCCTTACCGGTCATCTTGGAGAAGTCATGAAGGAATCGGCGCAGGCTGCCCTTACCTATGTCCGATCCAAAGGAAAGGCCTACCGGATCAACCCCAGTGCACTCAATAATAAAGAGATCCATATCCATGTTCCTGCGGGCGCTATCCCAAAGGATGGACCTTCTGCTGGCATTACCATGGCGGTTGCCCTTTTCTCTGTCCTGACAAGTATCCCCGTGAAGAAAGATGTGGCCATGACAGGTGAGATCACACTGGGGGGAAGAGTCCTTCCTGTCGGAGGCTTGAAGGAAAAGGCTCTGGCCGCCCTTCGAAATAAAATCAAAGAGGTGATCCTCCCCTATCAGAACAAGAAGGACCTCATTGATCTCCCGCCCTATCTTCTGAAAAAAATCAACTTCATTCCAGTCAAGCACATGGATGAAGTGTTACAGATCGCCCTAATCAGTCATAAAGTTAAGCGTCCGGTAGGGAACGGTTTAAAACCCTTCCCTACAAGAGTTCGGAGTTGAGAGCGACCGAAAAAGTCCTTCGAGAGATCGGTGAGTTCGGGCTCCTCCATCGAATCCGAAAATGGATCAATTCCTCTGATCCTGCCTTGGTTCAAGGAATCGGTGATGATGTGGCTGTCATCGAAATGGGGCCCAAGGCCTTGCTCGTCACCACGGATATCCTGATAGAGGGCATTCATTTTGATCTATCCTGGATCGATCCCTATCTTTTAGGAAGAAAGGCCCTTGCTGTCAATCTCAGCGACATCGCATCCATGGGAGGGACTCCGAAATATTTCCTCCTCTCCATTGGCCTTCCCAGGAATCTTCCCATTTCTTTTGTCTCTTCGTTCTATCTTGGATTAAAACGAGAGGCTAAACGCTTTGGAGCAGAACTGATTGGAGGCGATACCTCTCTTTCTCAAAAAATCATGATTAACATTTGCCTCTTAGGAGAAGGGATAACAAGAGATCTCCTCTTCAGAAAGGGAGCAAGGGTGGGCGATGTCCTTTTTGTCTCTGGGACTCTGGGCGATGCCACTCTGGGACTCAAGATGCTTCAAGGAAAAGGGAAAATAAAAGGAGCCAAGGGATTGATCCAAAAACATCTCATCCCCTCTCCAAGAGTCGCATTGGGTCAAACCATTGCCAAACATCATTGGGCAACCGCGATGATCGATGTCAGTGATGGTTTGCTGATGGATACCTCTCATCTTTTGGAAGAAAGTGGAGTGGGAGCTCGAATCTGGGAGGATCGAATTCCTCTTTCCAGACTCTATCGAAAATGGATCCATTCTTTTTCAAGGAATTTTTTCCAGTTCGCTCTTTCGGGAGGAGAGGATTACGAACTCCTCTTTACTGCCCCCTCTCATTTTGGGAAAAAAATTTCTTCGCTTGCCCGTTCGCTGAAGATCTCCGTCACCCCGATCGGGGAAATTCTCCCTAAAAAAGAGGGACTACACATCGTGAGAAAAGATGGAAAAGATGATTCTCCCTCTCGTTTAGGGTTCGAACACTTTAAATGAACCCTTCATAAAGGTATGGTTGAATCAGCTCCAAGCGGTTTCCCTTGATGACCAAACGGATTTTGCCATGAAGACCTTGATCAACTGAAGATCAAAGAGAACGATCATATAGATTCTCTCTTCCTGGTCAAAGAGAAATCTTCAGGGATGACCAAAACCGGAAACGCTTACTTGAAGCTGAAATTAGCGGACCGCTCGGGAGAGATGGAGGGCAGAATTTGGACTTCTGTGGAAGTCTTTGCTGAATCCTTTGAGAAAGATGATTTTGTCCATGTGATCGGAAAATCGGTTTCCTTTCAGGAACATCTTCAACTGAACATCAACCATATTGAAAGAGCGGATGAAGAAAAAATCCTTTATTCCGACTTCTTTCCCACGTCAGAAAAAAATGTGGAGGAGATGTTCCAGTCCCTCGTGGAAATATCCAGTGAGATTAAAAACCCCCACCTCAACCAGCTTCTCCAACTTTTCTGGGAGGACCCATCCTTTATTGAGCGGTTTAAAATGGCTCCTGCGTCCAAATGGCTCCATCATAATTATTTAGGAGGTCTCCTGGAGCACACTCTCTCATTAGTGCAGTTGGTATTAAAAAATGCTACCCATTACAACGGGATGGACTTGGATCTTCTGCTCACCGCTTCAATCCTTCACGATCTGGGAAAAGTCGATGAACTTTCTTACCACCGATCTTTCGACTATTCAGATGAAGGTCGACTCATCGGTCATATTATCCTTGGAATAGAAAGGGTGGGAGATAAAATAAGACAACTACCTGATTTTCCAAAAGATCTCTCCACTTTGCTAAAACATCTTCTCCTCAGCCACCATGGTCAATATATTTGGGGTTCTCCTAAAAAGCCAATGACTTTGGAAGCAGTCATGCTCCATTATTTTGATGACATGGACGCAAAAATAAATGGGATTCAGCAATTTATAAAACAACGCCTACCAGACGGATCCAGGTGGAGTCCCTACCATCGTGCATTTGAGCAATTTTTTTATATTCCAAACCGTTCTAAAAAAATGGAACTATCTGAAACCATTGATAAAAATGAATTCGAAGAGGAATAATTCTTATCCCCGTTTTCTTGACAAACTGCCCCTTCATTATTATTTTATGAGTAGCAAAAGTAAATTTAATTTAGACACTTAGATTAATTTGGTTTAACTCATCAAGGAGTAAAATTAGATGATTCTTTCTCTTTCTGATCGAATGAGGAAGATTTTAGGGATTATCATTGAGGATTACATCCTCACTGCCGAACCGGTGGGTTCAAGGACGATTTCTAAAAAATCGAACCTCAGCCTTAGCCCTGCCACCATTCGGAATATTATGTCGGATTTGGAAGATTTGGGTTTACTTTCTCAACCTTATATTTCAGCGGGGAGAGTGCCCACGGAGAGAGGGCTTCGATTTTATGTCGATTCTATTCTCAATGTGCACGAGCTCAGTCACCAGGAACAACAGGAAATCCGATCCAAATACTTAAGTCCTTTTATTGAGGGGCCCAGCCTGTTCAGGGAGACCTCCCGAATCCTTTCTTTATCCTCACATTATTTGGGGATTGTTTGGGGACCCCGGATGAATACCATTGTCCTCCAGCATATTGAGTTTGTCAGATTAAGAAAATATTCCGTTCTGGCCATTGTGGTCAACACCACCGGTTCCATTCATAATCGAATGATCGAAATAGAAGAAAACTTTTCTCAATCCGAATTAGATCACCTTTCGGATTATTTGAATAGTTTTTTGACCGGACTTACTCTTTCCCAAGTGAGAGAGAAACTTCTGGAGCAGATGAGGGTGGCCAAGAATGCTTATGATCATCTGCTTGAACAGGCCCTCAGACTGGGAGAAAAGGCTGTTTCCTCCCTTGATGAAACCGATGTTTTTATCGAGGGAAAGACGAATATCATGAAAGAGCCTGAGTTCAGCAATGTTTCGAGAATGACCGATCTCTTTCGAGCCTTTGAGGAAAAAGCCACCATGGTGAAACTCTTAGATCAATTTATGGATCCAAGGGGGGTTCAAATTGCGATCGGATCTGAAAGTCAGGTCCAAGAGATGGCGACCTGCAGTTTAGTGACTTCCACTTATGGGGTCGGAGGACAGGTCTGGGGAGCACTGGGAGTCATTGGACCTCGACGGATGAACTATTCCAAAGTCATCCCCTTGGTGGATTATTCTGCGAGACTCCTGACGGAGATCTTAGAGAAACATTTTTATTAAAATGGAGGAGCCGTCATTATGGAAGGATCAGAGAAAAAAGAGATCCCTGTTACCTTGGAACCCGTTTCAGAGGGGGATGAAAAAATAGTTTTCAGCAATATCGAAAGAAGGAAGACATCCAAAAAATAATAAGAAGAAAGAGGATAGGGGAGTTGATGAATTGAAAAAGAGGCTGGAGGAAAAAGAGAAAGAGGCAAAGGAAAATTATGACCGGCTCCTGAGGGCCGCCGCCGATTTAGAAAACTATAAAAAGAGAGCGGCAAAAGAAAAAGAAGACTGGACGAAATTTGCCAATGAAGATTTGATTAAAGTGATCCTCCCTTTCATTGATAACCTCGAGAGGGCGGCCAATCACGCTCAAAAGATAGTGGATACGGGGGTATTAGTGGAAGGAGTCCGATTGACCATACAACAACTCCTCCAGGCCCTTAACCGGTTTGGTCTTTCTCCCTTTGAATCGGTTGGGAAACCTTTCGATCCGGCTTTGCATGAAGCCATGTTAGTCGTGAAAACGGACAAACATGAACCCGATCAGGTCGTGGAGGAGTTCCAGAAAGGCTACCTCTTGAATGATCGGCTTTTAAGACCGGCAACCGTTTCCGTGTCAAAACCTCCTGAGAAAGAGGCCCAGGCATCGGAATAATTTTCAATAAACCCCGTTAGAAATTCCAACGGGGCAGGGAGGTGGAATTATTCTAAAATCTAACTAACCCCGCTGCAGAGCAGCAGGGCATTATTGCTAACGGGGTAAATTTTAAGGAGGGGAATGAAAATGGCAAAGATAATAGGAATTGATTTAGGGACAACGAATTCAGTGGTGGCCATCATGGAGGGAGGGGATCCCGTCGTCATCGCCAACCCGGAAGGGAGTCGAACCACTCCTTCTGTTGTTGCCTTTACAGATAAAGGCGAAAGAGTTGTTGGGCAGATCGCTAAACGTCAGGCGATCACCAACTCTGAAAATACCATCTTCTCGATTAAACGACTCATGGGAAGAAAATTTTCAGACCATGAAGTTCAGAAAGATTTGAAGATCCTTCCCTATAAAATCGTCGAAAATAAGAATGGGGATGCCTGGATCAGGGCCAGGGACAAGGAGTATAGCCCTCCTGAAATCTCTGCCTTTGTCCTTCAAAAGATGAAGGAGACGGCAGAGGCCTATCTCGGAGAAAAAGTCACAGATGCGGTGATCACCGTCCCAGCTTATTTTAACGATAGTCAACGGCAGGCCACGAAGGATGCAGGGCGAATCGCAGGCCTCAATGTCATTCGAATCATCAATGAACCCACCGCGGCTTCCCTCGCCTATGGTCTTGAGAAAAAGAAGGATGAGAAGATTGCTGTCTTCGATCTGGGAGGAGGGACGTTTGATATCTCGATTCTCGAGTTGGGGGAAGGTGTCTTCGAGGTCAAATCGACCAATGGGAATACCCATCTGGGGGGAGATGACTTTGACCAGCGCGTGATTGACTATTTAGCGGATGAGTTCAAAAAGGATCAGGGGATTGACTTGCGAAAAGACCGGATGGCCCTTCAACGGTTAAAGGAAGCTGGAGAGAAAGCCAAGATCGAACTCTCCAACATGATGGAAACCGATATTAATCTTCCCTTCATCACCGCGGATGCTGCAGGGCCAAAGCACCTCAACATGAAATTGACCAGAGCGAAATTGGAAAAACTGACAGAGGATCTTATTGAAATGGTTGAAGGACCCTGTCGACAGGCCCTTGCCGATGGCGGACTTTCGGCTAGGGAGATCAATGAGGTGATTCTCGTCGGCGGGATGACCCGGATGCCAAAAGTCCAAGAGAAGGTGAAGCAAATCTTTGGAAAAGAACCCAACAAAAGCGTCAACCCGGATGAGGCGGTGGGGATTGGGGCTGCCATTCAGGCGGGTGTCCTGAAAGGAGAGGTGAAGGATGTTCTCCTCTTGGATGTGACCCCGCTCTCCCTTGGCATTGAAACTCTCGGGGGCGTTTTTACCAAACTGATTGAAAGAAATACCACGATCCCAACCAAAAAGAGCCAGATTTTTTCAACAGCGTCGGATAACCAACCTGCCGTGACGATTCATGTGCTTCAGGGGGAAAGGGAGATGGCCGCTGATAACAAAACCCTTGGTCAATTTGAACTGGTGGGAATTCCACCTGCCCCCCGAGGGATTCCTCAGATCGAGGTGACCTTTGATATTGACGCCAACGGGATCGTCCATGTCGCAGCTAAAGACCTTGGAACAGGTAAGGAACAATCCATTCGAATCACGGCCTCCAGTGGTCTCAACGAAGATGAAATTAAAAAGATGGTCAAAGAGGCCGAGGCCCATGCCACAGAGGACAAAAAGAGGCGAGAGGCAGCCGAAGCAAGAAACCAACTCGACACCCTGATCTATACGACGGAGAAATCCTTAAAAGAATATGGCGACAAAATCGATTCTGGGGAAAAACAAAATATTGAAGAGGCGATCGCAAGGGCCAAAAAAGCGGTAGAATCCAATGACGTCAGTACCCTCAAATCTGCCCAGGAAGACCTCACCCGTTCTTCCCATAAATTAGCAGAGGCGATGTATTCCAAGGCCTCTCAAAAAGGGGCGGCAGGGGCAGGTCCTGAAGCTGGGGCTCAAGAGGGTCCTCGTCAGAAAACCCAGGAAGATGTGGTCGATGCCGATTTTGAGGATGTGGGTAAAAAATAACTCCCAATCCGATCTTTCTTAAAAAGGGCGAGGCCAAACACCTCGCCTTTTATTTTGTATTTTCTTCAAGAATAGAGCTGAGGAAAGGGAAAGATTCCTTCGCTCACCGAAACCTTCCCCTCAAGAGAGATCTGGAAGGTTTATACCGTCTCCACGGAGGAAACAATTTTTGATCGAGGGTGCCGCATGTAGTATTATGACTCCTCAGTCCTAAAGAGGTCGAATTTGATTTTATCGTCTCTTGATGTTAGATTTTAAACCACTCACGCATGCTAAAGGAAAACCCAGATGTGGAAATTTTTTGAAAAATTAAAGAAGGGTCTTTCAAAAACCCACCAGGGATTTGTTGAAAAAATCGATCAGCTCTTTCTGGGGAGAAAGAAGATTGATCAGGAACTCCTGGATGAATTGGAGGCTCTTCTTTTCGAAGCCGATTTGGGCGTCAAGACATCCAGCCAATTGATCGAGGGTGTTCGCCAGGGACTCAAAAGTGGAGAACTTCAAGAACCTGAAAAGGTAAAGGAGTTTATTAAACAAGAAATTCTAAGGATCCTTAAATCAGGGGAGAAGCCTCTCACCATCGATTTCTCTAAGGAGAAACCATTTGTCCTCATGGTGGTTGGAGTCAACGGGGGTGGTAAAACAACCACCATCGGGAAGATTGCCCATCAATATTCATCGCAGGGGAAGAGAGTCTTGATTGGCGCCGCGGATACCTTTCGGGCTGCCGCCGTTGAGCAGCTTGAGATCTGGGCCCATCGAGCCGGAGCGGACGTGATCAAACAATCCAAAGGATCCGATCCTTCTGCCGTGGCCTTCGATTCCATCCATGCCGCCAAGTCCAGGGACATTGATCTGATCTTCATCGATACAGCAGGGAGGCTTCATACCAAAGTCAATCTCATGGAAGAACTCAAGAAGGTGAAACGGATTATTGGACGAGAAAGCCCGGGAGCCCCTCATGAGATCCTCCTCGTCCTTGATGCGACGACTGGCCAAAATGCCATCTCTCAGGCGAAACTCTTTAATGAGGCTATCGGTGTGACAGGGATCGCTCTGACCAAATTGGATGGGACCGCTAAGGGAGGAATCATTGTTGGCATTACAGAAGAGCTGAAAATTCCAATCCGGTATATAGGCGTGGGCGAGGGAATCGACGACCTGAAGGAATTTAATGCCACGGAATTTGTTCAAGCTCTCTTTTAAATCCATTCCCCAAACCCATGAAACTCAAATTTAAAATTTCATTCATCCTTTGTTCGATTTTATTCATCATAGTTCAGGGATCTCCTTGTTCAAGCGAGGAGGACAAGACCGGCTTCCTCTCCTCCTTAGAAAGGTCGGTTGTCGATGAGATCAATCTCGCGAGGAGCGCTCCCAAAGATTATGCCACCTTTCTTGAGCAATTTAGAAAATACTATCAGGGAAAGCTCATTAAACTCCCTAACCAGACCGCCATAGTGACCAAGGAAGGAGTGGATGCATTACTTGAAGCCGTTCAATTCCTACCGATCGGTGAAACCCGTTCCTCTGCTCAGCCCATCCAAAGGGATGTCTTTGGCAGCAAAAGATCATGTTAAGGACCTCGGGATATCAGGCGCATCCCAGCATGAGGGGCGGGACAAAAGTCAACCTTGGGATCGACTCAACCGATATGGAACATGGCAGAGAGTGATCGGTGAAATTGTATCCTTCGGTCATGATGGGGCAAGAGATATTGTGATGAGTCTGATTATAGACGATGGGGTTCCCCACCGGGGGCACAGAAAGAATATTTTCAATGATAATTTTCGATTTATTGGAGTTGCCAGTGGGGAACATCCGGATTACCGGACCGTTTGTGTCATCACCTTGGCGGGGGGGTATATCGAGAGATAAAAATTAAATTTATTGTAACACTTTAGCTGTTTAAAAATCTTTATAAAATCCCTCCCGACCTCCCTCGGTTTGCGAGTCAGGTACCGGACTTTGCCAAAGGGAGGAGACAGGAGTTTCACCCTTTGGAAAAGGGGGATTAAGGGGGATTTTATGATGATTCTTTTAACCCATTGACTCATGAAACACTTCTTTTCATAAAGCTAAATTGATACAATTTCTTTTGAATGCCTCACCTGTTAGGGAGGTTTACTTAAACTCCTTCAGCTTTTTCAGCAGACTTCGTGCGTTTTCAATATCCTTCTTTGCCTTTGGATGATTGGGATCCAGGAGGAGCGTTTCATCCCATTCTTTAATAGCCTTTTCGAGTTCTTCCTCCGTAAAATATTTGACCCCTTTTATATAATGGATATCCGCCAATTGCTTTTTAATCACACCGGTGGCCTCCCTGACATCTTTATATCCCGGCTCAACCCGATTAAACATGGCCAATGCCTCTTCATATCTCTTCCCGCGGCTCAGACTTTTTCCCAATTGATAGTAGGAATCATTCAGTAAATCTTTGGCCTCCTTATCCGTTGGGTCGTACTCCAAAATCTTTTGGGCCAAGGAGGCGACTTCGTGGTATTCTTTGGCTCGATAGGAAACCTTGACCCTGTTCAACATCTCTTTTGTATCCACGGCCATCCCTTTCTCATCCATCGGCAATTCTTTTTTATCGAGGGGCGGCTTAGGCGAGGATGATTCTAAGATGGGAATTTTTAAGATCGTTTTTGGAATCAATTTGGGGTCTTTTCCAAGGTCATTGAAATAAGCGATGAAAAAATCCTTTTGAGGGTCGTTATAGTTTTTTTGTGCAATTTCTTTGAGGGTGTCCCCCTTTTTGACTTCATAGAGTTTGTGTTCCTCCCCGGCCAGTTTATTTTTTAAATAATTTAAGGCTTCCTTGTGGTCTGGGTGATAATAGAGCGTAAGCAGAAACTCTTTGCGAGCTTCGGGGATTGAATTTTTCTGATAATAAGATAATCCTTTCCCAAAATGTTCGTCCGCACGCTTCTGGATTTGTGCCTTGAGCTCTGTCACCTTTTTCGCCACCTCCCCATCGTCGGGAATAAAAGAGGCGACGATCTGCCAGCGGTGCAGTGCTTTTTTGAATTCCCCCTGCTTCTCATATTCCATTGCCTTTCTTCGATTAGATTCAAGTAATTGAGAGTAGGGGTCTTTTTCAACCGTCGGACCTTTAGGCAGGATGGGTTCCGAAGGCTTTGGAGGTGCCGCAGCGCAGCCGAAAATAACCCCGATCAGGAAAATGAGGCCGATCCGACACAAGGCGTGAAAGAATGATTTCCTCATCGAAGGGCCTCATCACCGAAGACGGTTAAATTTTTTTCAAACTGGTCCAAACTAAAATCACCATAAACCATCGAACGCTGTATTTGGTAATGATTGAGAAAAAAGGGATTGCTTCCTCTTTTTACGGTAAAGGCCCCCCGATAACCATATTTTCTTTAACAGATGAATAACAAGGAGATTGGTATCGCCGTAAGGGTAGGCCAAATATTTTACATCTTTGTTCAGTCTCTTTTTAATGATCTGGGGACATTCCGACAATTCTTTTTCGATTGATTCGATGTATTCCTTGAAGGACTCTTTTTTACCCATCAGGGTTAAATTGCGATGCGTCCTCGTGTGACATTGTATATCCATACCCTGATGGGCCATTTCTTGAACAAGCTCCCAGGAGAGCGTTTTTTCGCTTCCAACAATTAAATCTGTGTAAATGAAAAGAGTGGCAGGATAACCATATTTTTTCAAAACGGGTAACGCAATCTCATAGGCAGAGCGCCAACCATCATCCAGAGTGATCACCACCGACTTTTTCGGGATCTGGCCGTTGAACTCGAGGAAATCAAATAGCTGATCGATGGTAATCACACGAAACCCTTTCTCCCTCAGCAGGTTCATCTGTTCTTCAAAGGCTTGTTTTGTCACCGTTGATCTATTTGCTCCAGTGAGTGAAAAATTGTGGTAACTGAGCACAGGGACAACCTGATACCCCTTGGCGTTCAATCCACTTCTTTCAAAAGGTTTGAGGGGGATGATCAATTCTTGACCGGGTTTCAGGTCCTCGGTCTCGTTAAACTCGGCAATCAAAAAATCCAAGGAAGGATCATTCAGATATTTCCTTGCGAGGGAAGTGAGGGTATCCCCTTCCTGGGCGATCACTGCCACAAAGTCTGGAAAAATTCGTGCTTCGATCCGAGGGAGCATAGCTAAAGAGGGTTCGACCCTGGGGGGTGCACGGGGGAGGGGGTTCAACCCGGGGAGTGGCACAGCCCCCGATGATGGCCGTGAGCAAAATTAAATAAAAAATAGAAAGGAGGCGTTTAGGATCCCCCCTCATTTTCTTCACTGTCTTTTCTGCCTGAGTCATCTGTCTCTCTCTCCTTGAGTCCAATGATCTGAAAGGCCTGGATTAATTCTGACTTCCCTTTAATTTTTTGTGGGGGAAGCGCTGTCACCGTGACCATGTTTTTTACCCATTCAAGGATATGCTCGCTGATGATGATCTCCCCAGGGCCAGCCAAACTGTTGAGGCGGGAGGCGACATTCACACTATCCCCGATCACGGTGTATTCCATTTTAACCTGGGAGCCGAGATTACCTGAAACGACCACCCCGGAGTTAATCCCTATCCCGATTTTCGATAGAAACGGGTTTTTGTTTTTTCCCGACTGTTGTTGCAATTCCTTCTGCATATCCATCGCCGCGCGGACCGCCCTTTCGGCGTGATCATCGTAGTGAACGGGGACACCAAAAACGCCTAACACGGCATCCCCAATAAATTTGTCAATATACCCACCGTACTTTAATATAGACTGTGTCGTGATTTCAAAGTATTCATTTAATGCCTCCACCACCTCTTCCGGATCCCTCGTTTCGGAATAGGCGGTAAATCCCCTGATATCCGTAAAAAGAATGGAGGCCTCGCTTCGAGTCCCTTTCAGCCAGGTTTCTTCAGGTTGGGATAAGATCATCTCCATGACTTCAGGGCTGACATAGCGGCCAAAGGACTTCTGAATCAGGAGCTTTTTCAAGAGTTCTTCGGCCATGTAATTAAAAGCAGTCGCCAAATCCCCAAATTCATCCTTTCTGACCATGTTAATTTTATAATGGAAATTGCCTTTGCCGATCTCCTTGGCCGCTAAAACAAGTTTTGTAATGGGACGGGAGAACCCAATCCCAAGCAATATGGCAATGGAAATCCCTAAGAGGACAATGAAGAAACTCAAAATGACGATGGAGAGGCTCTCTTTTCGAATCAGATCCTTAATAAAATCGAGAGAGACCCCGACATGGACCGTTCCTAAAACCTTATCCTTAAACGTCACAGGCCTGGATAGATTCAACACGTGTGACCCGGAAGCAAGAGTGTAATTGAAGTAGGTGACATTTCCATCCTGTTTTAATTCCCCTGCATTGTCAAACGTTGGGAGGAGGGCTCCGATTTGGGTGTGATCCGTATGGGCTTTTATCATTTGCTGGTGATCAACGATGATGGCATAGAGAATCCCTTCCACAGAAGAGGCTTCCTTGATCAAACGATTCAGTCTTAAAATATCATCATTGAGAAGAGGAATGTTTGCATTGTTGGCAAAATAGTTGAGGCTTACCTTTCCTGTCTTGACGGTCTGCAGATAGAGGTGCTCTTTTTGGCGGGCTAAAATGACAAAGCTTAAGATCAGTATGGTAAGCCATATAATGAAGGTAATCGCGATGGAGAGTTTGACTCGAATGGGGACACGAATGTGGATGAGTCTCGATTTCAATGAACCGTCTCTTTCCTTTTTTATTGCTTCACCCCTTGTTTTCATTCCATTTAAACCGTGGGAAATAGTCATCGGGATTTTGGAAGTTCGAATCATAGATGGACGTCTAACCCCTTTTTCTGAAGGTATTCCTTTACCTCCCTGATGCTTAAGATACGGTAATGAAAAACAGAGGCAGCCAGCAAAACCTGTGCTCCACCTTTCACCACCCCCTCGTAGAAATGATCGAGTTTTCCTGCTCCACCTGAAGCAATCACTGGCAGGTTCACAGCGTCCGCAATGGCTTTCGTAAATTCCAAATCGTAGCCAGCTTGCGTTCCGTCTCCATCCATACTGGTTGGGAGGATCGCCCCTGCGCCCAGTTGCTGGCACTGTTTGGCCCAGGCAATAGCATCTTTCCCTACAGGCTGGGTGCCACCGGAAACCACCAACTCAAATCCGGATGGCATTTGCTTGTTCCTTCTGGCGTCGATCGCGATCGTGATCTTTTCCTGGCCGAAATTCTTAGTCGCATGGCTCACCAGATCCGGATTCTTCACGGCCGCGCTATTGATAGAGATTTTATTTGCCCCGGCCTTTAACACCAGTTCAATATCCTCCAGAGTGGAGATCCCACCACCTACTGTCAATGGGATGTTGATCACGGATGAGACATTCTTTACCCATTCCAATCTGGTTTTCCGGTTTTCTACGGTTGCAGCGATATCCAGCATTGCCAGCAGATCTGCCCCTTCTTTCTCATAAAACGCTGCATTCTCCACAGGGTCACCTGCGTCTTTTAAATCAACGAAGTGTATTCCCTTAACCACCCGACCCTCTTTCATATCCAGGCATGGCATAATTTTGATGGGCCCCATTCTCTCTCTCCTTTCAAAAAGTTGTTTCATTTTATTGCCAAAGCAGACTGAAGTCAATAAGGGGATTTTAACTTGCCCACCCCCAGCCCGTTTCCTTGGCCTGAGAAGGCTTCTCAGGCCAGGCTTCAGAGGGATAACGGACCCACTCTCCCTGCACCATGAACTCCTATCTCCCATGGAATGCTGCAACCTCAACGGTTTTGCCAATGAAGCCTCCAAGGGTTCGCCCAGCAACCTTTTTCAGCACCCTGAATATACCCAGACACAGGCAGGCGGGTTGTAAAAACTTTAGAGCGGAAACCTTGGATGTTGATTGAAGCTCATGAGTCCCAGACTCTTTTTCAGGTTGAATTCCAATGTCAGTGAGGGTTACCCAACCATTCCATTCCGACCGCATTCTAAAGTTTTGGAAACTTGCCTGGTGTCGTATGCGTTTTTATTTTTAACCTTTAGAGGCCCTGATGTTCTCCGGCCTTACTTGACAGAGCCAGAATTTTAATGAATAAAGCGGATATGGAAAAATCTTTTGGAAAGGAAAGAGGTTTTCATGAAAATTTGGCCTGATTGTATTCCTTGCATCTTAAAAATGTCATTGGGGATCGCACGGGTGGTGATGAAAGAAGAAGACCAGGTTAGAAGATTTATGGAGCAAGTTTTAGCATTAAAGTATTTCGACGGAAAAGAACAGAACGTCACCTCCCCCGAGGTGATCAAGGAAGTTTGGTTAAAGGTCATTGAATTCTCTGGGAAAGCCGATCCGTTGAAAGAAATAAAGAATGAACAAAATAGGAAGGCTTTGGCGATCTACCCTGGAGTAAAAGAGTTGGTTTTAAAAAGCAAGGATCCCTTCTTTGAAGCCATTAAGCTGGCTATTGCAGGAAACTCGATTGACGCCATGACAGACGTCCAAGGGGAGGCCCCCGAGGAGATCCTCAAAAAGTGGCAAAGATTGGAAATCGACAGGGAAAAATTAAATAGGTTAAAAAAAAGACTGAGACAAACCCAGCGGCTTGTGTACCTCGGAGACAATTGTGGTGAGATCGTTTTTGATAGGCTTTTGATGGAAGTCCTTCTTAAAATGTATAATGTCGAGATAACCTTCATCACACGAACCCTTCCAATACTCAATGACGCCACTTTAGAGGATGCCCTCTCCGTAGGGTTACAGGAGCTGACTCACGTTATGGAAAACGGAATGGCTGAGCCACTCCCAGGCACTTTTCTGAAGAGGATCAATTCAGAAACAAAGATCTTGATAGAGAGATCAGACCTGGTGATATCCAAAGGAGGAGGAAACTACGATTCGCTTACTGAAGAAGAAGGGCTGAGAGGGAAGATTTCTTTCTTATTCCTGGCAAAATGTTATCCCTATTGTCATCTCCATCATGTATCACTCGGAGTGCCTGTGATCTATAACTTTTAGAAAACAAATCGCCTCGATGCTCTTCCCCTCCATGGATCATGAGACCTTTTGTCCAAGCTTGCTGATGCTTAAGATTATCGTTCGAGTCTTATCCATAATCCGTAATCGTCATCCTGAACCATGCCCTGAATTAAGTTCAGGGTCTACAATTTCAGGATCTATGTTTAAGGAGGAGCAGAGATGCTGAAAAAATTTCAGCGTGACACGGATATTCTTAACGTTTCGTAATTTGATTACGGATTAGCTTGAAAATAGCACCTAATATACCTCCTCTCCCCTCTGGGGGAGAGGATTGAGGCGAGGGGGCAAAGGCTTTGACTCACCCTCACCGCCCACCCTCTCCCCATCAAGGGAGAGGGGAGACAATTTCATGGTTCGAGGGTGCCCTCTGGGCATGTAGCATTATGGTCTTATGATTGATCTTTGATATATTTTTGTTTAGAATGATATTAATACAAATGAGATAAATCATTTCACCCCCCACCCTCCCCTCCCTCTCAAGGGGGGAGGGTCAGGGTGGGGGTGAGGTCATTTTATTTAATGCGTTTGTATTAGTTTCTTCATTCCCTCTTTGACCATTTGAAGGGGTGATCATGAAGTCTCCCAAATCCTCATCGACCTTTAAATCCTTTGAAGACCTGAAAGCGTTGCTGAAGAGCAAGCCTATTTCTCTCCCGGAGCGCCGTCATCCTGATCCCATGCCCCGTGAGGAAAAACAGAGTCCCGAATTGGAAGAGCAACTTTTCAAAAAGGCCATGGAAGGCGTAAACCCAATTTCACGGGACAAGTATGTTGAAAAAATATTTCAAATTGAATTGCCCGAAAGTTTTAAGGATAAAGAGGATGCTGAGATATTAGAAAAGCTTACAGATCTTGTGAAATATGGGAAAGGGTTTCATGTTGCTGATACACCAGAATATATCGAAGGCACAAACTATTATGTCCCTCCAACGGTTGCAAAACGGCTGCACCGAGGAGATTATTCCATCCAGGCATTTGTGGATCTCCATGGTCTCCTCGCAGAGGATGCAAAGGACGTTTTTGAAAAATTTTTAAAATGGGCGGTGACAACGGGTAAAACGGGTGTACTCATCGTCCACGGCCGGGGCCTTTCTTCACCCTCTGAGCCCGTCTTAAAGAAAAAGGTCGTAGAATGGCTTACTCATGGCCCTTGGCGGAAGTGGGTGGCAGCCTATTCCAGCGCAAGGATCTGCGATGGTGGGGCAGGGGCGACCTATGTCTTGCTTAGGCCCCGTCCTATTTCGAAGCGGTTGAAGAAGAGAGAGGGGGGTGGCAAAAAATCCTGATCGGAAAATGGGAGAGAAAAAGAAGCACAAGAAGAAGGGTTTGCTCGTAACCTTCGACACCGAAGTAAGAATCCCACCCTTGGAAGCAGGGTTTTTACTCTATTTGACAATAAGGACGCCAATGGTCCAAGGTGAGAACAAGTCGGGTAGTATTATCGTCTGGAAGGGAAGGTCGCCCATGGTTTATCAGGACAGGTATTTCTCCTCTTTTATATAAATCGTATTCGGGATCCCAGGGGAAAAGGATGAATGTGCTATCCGATATTTTTGTGTGGATGGGAAGAATAGGTTGAATGTCCTTCCCCTTCAAAGAGTGAAATACCTCTTCAACTTTTTTGAATCGAGAGAGATCTTCCAAGGTTTTTAGAGTAGGGGGGCTAAGCATCACCTTTCCTTTTAGATTCTCTTCAAAAGCATTCTGAGGAGTTAGCCAGACTCCAGCCGTTGTTTCCTTCTGATCGTAACTTGCCTCTTGCCCTTCAGGAAGACGAGCCAGGAAAAATCGGGTGTCGAACCTTTCGGATCGAGCTTCGGGTGTGATCCAATGAGCATAATAATGAAGTTGGTCCAGAGCAAATAGAAGTTTTTCTTCCTGTGCCATTTGGCAAATGGTGATTTCCCCTTTTTGAAGTTGAATTCGATAATTTGAAAACTTCTCCTGCTCCCCTCGACCCTTTATTTGGAAGAGATTTCCCTTTTGGTCATTGGCGAATAGTATTCCTGCTTCTTCAAAGAGTTCCCGGACTCCTGCTATCCAGTGGGCGAAACTTTCTTCAGGAGAAATCGTTCCTCCTAAAATATTTTGGGCTTCCTCAAAGGTCACCCCTTTAGAAAAGGAGCATAATTCTAAAGACCCGTCTTCTCGGTCGACTCTCCCTCCTGGATAGACAAAATTTCCTCCCATGAAGCTGCTTTTTTCATGGCGCTTAAGAAGAAACACTTCAAACCCTATGGGTTCTTGATCCCTAAGAAGAATGACCGTTGTGGCTTTTTTGGGAATAGCAACCATAAAAATACTTTTAACACAGGCTATTTCCCAGAATCAAATAAGAATATCAATATCTGTAATAAATTCCGATAAGCCCCTGATTATTGAGCTTCGCAAAAGTAATGGACTATTATCCATTTTATTACATCCCCCTCACTCTCCCCTCTCCCCCGACTGCGGGGGAGAGGGGAGGGTGAGGGGGCCTAATGTGATGGCAATCTTCGTTCCATTATTTACGTGAAAGTCAATAGTTTAAAAAGTGATTTTTAGCTTTCTCGCTTTCTTAAGAAAGCGAGAAAGCTGTTCTTGATGTATTTTCATCTAATTAGAGTCTGTCCATAAACTACCGATCTGCAAAAAGGTCGTCATTCCGGAGAAAGCCGGAATCCAGTCTTTTCGATACCTTCTGGATGCCGGATCAGGTCCGGCATGACGGAAAGGGCTATTTATGGACAGACACTAATTAGTCTTCTCATCATATACGATATCAGAGAGTTCTGGCGTTTACTCTTAAGAAATCTCATTTCTGTTGATTGACAATCAACTCGAGTGTGGAGATAATTGTTTTAACCATAATACTACATGCCAGAGGGCACCCTCGAACCATGAAAATTGTTTCCCCCTCTCCCTTGGAGAGAGGGTGGGGGTGAGGGTGAGTCAAAGCCTTTGCCCCCTCACCTCAATCCTCTCCCCCAGAGGGGAGAGGAGGTATATTAGGTGCTATTTTCAAGCTAATAGATTAGAGAAGGTTTGTTTCGGTCGGGGAATGAACATTGCTTATTTCTAATCCTTCAATGACAGTCAAAATTTTACACAGATTGGCTGATCGAAAGCTCAAACCAGAAAATATCTTCCTGGATCGGGATGGCGATGGGATCATTGATGCCATAGACCTCCAAATTCATCTCAACCCATCCTGCTCCAATCCCAAAATTTTAAGCTCCGTCATGGACCTCTCCGCTTGTCTTGGTTTCGAGACCATGGGGATGGATTTACCTTTTGTTCAGACGCAGACCAGAAAAAGGACCCCTCTTTTCGCCATCATCTTTATGTGGGACTATATGACGAGCTTCAAAAACTCGGCCCGAAGGAGAACAGATACGATTATTTTCTCGAAGGTAAGAACGAACCTAATTTAGTTGAAACCATCAGGAGATTCGCAACCAGAATTATTTCACGAAAGGCCAAGCGGGACGGGGAATGGACCCCGAAGATAGAGAGGATGAGAAATGGATTTGATCTTTTAAATCCTTTTTCCATTCATGGCTTCTTTTCCAGTTCTACTAAAATACCTTTACCCGTTTATGCTCCATATAAAACTCTCCTATTCAGTCATCTGGACATGGAAACGGCAGCAGCGGCGGCCAATTTTGCTGCACGAATGGGACTCGAAACTCTATCCTTGGCCCTTCCACTGACCTTTTCTCTGGAGGATAAACCGAAGGAGGTGAACCATCTCATTTACATAGGGGAGAAGAAAGATTTGGACAAGATAGGTTTAAAGAAATCTCAAACTTCTTTTAACTCAGAATGGAAATCGGGGATATTTTTACTTCCAACAAAAGAAAGGATACCTGATGTCTTAATCTGTGGGGAAGGGAAGGGCTTGAAGGGGATACTGAATTACCTGGGTCAAATTCCAATGAGTTCAAGGGGCGCAGAGACTCCTGTTTTCGAAACCATCAAAAAATATTTTAATGAATTAAGGGAATTTATTTCAAGGAAAGAGGAGAAGATAGGAGTTCCAAAGGAGGTTGTAAAAGAATACACCATTCCTGATGGAGAAGAAAGAAATAATGAAAATACTGAGAGGAGGATTGAGAAAAGGGCCGAAAAAGATAAACTTTATTGAGATCCAAATTTTTACAACAAGATCCGAAAAGGTAAGAAGGAATATTGAGGGGGAGATCAAGAAATGGTTAAGGAAATTGGGGATCAATGAATACAGAATTAAAGTTGCTGTTTTGAATGCCTATAAACCCGGATTGAGCTGGATGAAAGAGGTTGCTTTAGAAGAGATAAAAGGATTGAAAATCGATAGGATTGAGATTGCATTTAAAGAGTTTCACACCAAGGGTTTGGAAGAGCCTCTTCGCTGGCTTCAGGAAATCTATCCTATTGATGAGATCCTGTCAGAAAGGTTGTCCATCTCAAAAAATGATATTGAATTTAAAAAGATGACCCGACAAAAAGAAGTCTACCGGTTCAGGGCATGGAAAAAGAAAAAGATTGTTTATGAAAAGTCCTTTTCGCCTAAATGGGTAGAGCAACCCTACCTCGTCCCTTTCCAAAGAGCAGGTAAAGTTCATCCAACGACCGGATGGATTGAGATGAAATTAGACGAAAAAGAGATCATAAATCAGAGAGTGAAAACCGGTATTGAGAGGATTTGGGAGATATATCAGGGAGAAATCCTTTCATTGATCGAAAAAGAAGCTAACAAGGTTCTTTCAGAAAGAAGGCTATTTCTTTTTGACCCTGTCTTTGAGGAGCTCCGTTTTGATGTCTATTTCAATTACCCCCTCGAGCCTTTTAATGTGGATGAGGAGCGACTCTCCCCACTTGAAGCACTCCACGAAGATTTACACTTTGTTACTTTAGATTTTTTTTCAAACCTATTGAAAAATAAAGGTTTTAAGAATTTATCATTGGGTCGCATGATCCCCATCATCCATCCGGGATATCAAGGAAATGGGGGGAAATTTAAATTCAAGTTGGTTCACAGCCCAAAGAAACCACACTCATCTCGGGAGACAGTTGAAACTCGAATTTCACTCAATGGGATTTCATTTAATCGATCCAAAGTGGGAATTGATTTTTCCATTGATATAGAGAAGGGAGATAACCTCAGAGGGTTGGAGGACCGATTAAGGTTCTTTAATTCTTCAGTAAATAAGAGTTTTAGAGTGACGAAGATTTTTAGGGAGGAATCCGAGGGAAGGAAGCTTAGAGTCCATGCTGTAGGTAAAGATTTCAAAGGGAAAGGGAAATTATTGAGAAAATTCAAAACCTTAGGAGACATCCCCATGGACCGGCCCATGGGATATCGAGAAGGAGTGAAACTCCTCCATTCTTTCGATGGCCTCCAGGGGGTGAAAGTAATAGAAGAAAGGCGATCTTTTGGAGGACGACCCCTTTATTCTCTTGAAAATACCTATCCCTGCCAGAGCGATTTTGTCTCGCATGCCAAACGGATCATTTTTAAACCCACATTTTTTATTAATTGTCGGCATCATGCAAATGAAATCTCAAGCACAAATGCAGGGTTTAAATTGTCTTTTCTTCTTGCGACACAACGACAATACCAGAGGCTATTGAAAAGGGTCAATGTGGTATTGAACCCGATGGAGAATGCAGATGGGATGGTCCTTCTTGAAGAGATGTTGAGATTCACACCTACGGACAAATGTCATGCCGCTCGATATAATGGAGTCGGCAGGGAGTATTATCAGGAATATTTCAATCCAGTAACTCCTTTTGGAGAAGCGAGGGTCAAACCCTCCATCTGGGAAAGGTGGCTGCCCGATATCTGCGCCGATAATCATGGATTTCCCTCCCACGAATGGGACCAGCCTTTCTCAGGGTATGCGCCTTATCAGTTCAGAGATTTCTGGATTCCGAGAACTTTGATATTTATCTATCTTCCCCACCTGGAGGGTAAGAAAGAGTCCCAGGTTCGGTTCAATGCCGAGGCATTAGGAAACTGGTTGGACAAAAATATTTCAGAGGATAAAGTGATCACAGATCTAAACCGGAGATATTCAGAGAGGTACTGGAAATATCGTGGCCAGTGGCTTGGAAAATCATCTTGCATCCAAAAAGGAGTCGAACTCCTTCCACTTCAGAAGAAATTTCAGAAGACTAATTACTCCTATCTTCACCCTGATATTACGGCAATTGATTTTATTTCAGAAGTGGCTGACGAAGTCACATGGGGTGACCGGTTAAAGACCTGCATCTCCGCTCATCTCAAGACCAATCTCGCCGTCATAAATTTATTGAATAATTTGAAGTTACATGTTAAAAAAATCTGGCGATCGAATGGTAAAAATACTCATTTTATCTGGTATCGTAAAAGGCCCCTGAAGTTTGTAAGGATATGAATAGAAGACAAAATGCAAAAGGGAATAGACAGTAGGCGAAAATTTTAGGAAGGAGGAAAATTATGAAGAAAATCAGTTTCATCTTTTTTTTACTCATGGCGGTTTTTCTCTTCACTTCCTCCACAACCTTTGCACAGAAGGCTGTGAAGGGAGGGACGCTTACCTGGGGGAGGGGAGGGGATTCCGTGACACTTGACCTTGCCCAGGCTACCGACGGCGAGTCCATCAAGGCAGGCATTCAAGTCCTCGAAAACCTCGTCATCTTTGGAAAGGATTCAATGAATGTGGAACCCCAGCTCGCTACTTCCTGGGAGGTTTCGAAGGATGGTCTTGTCTGGACCTTCAAATTGAGAAAGGGAGTCAAATTTCATGATGGGACACCCTTCAACGCCAATGCCGTTAAAGTCTCATTTGAAAGGGTCATCGATAAGAATCACCCTTTCTATAAATACGGAACCTGGAGATATCCGGCTTTAGGCCTTGGTCCAGTCAAAGAGGTGAAGGTCATCGATGATTACACGGTCGCCCTGAGGACGGAGAAACCCTATGCTCCATTGGTAGCGAATCTGGCCCTTTGGCTCTGCCCCATCTTATCGCCTGCTGCCATTGAGAAATATAAAGAGGATATCGGAAGGAATCCGGTCGGGACCGGGCCTTACAAATTTGTCAAATGGGTCAAAGATGACCAGATTCTTCTTGAAAGAAATGATGATTACTGGGGACAACCATCTCATCTGGACAAGATCATTTTGAAATCGATCCCTGAAGTTTCGGCCCGTTTCATGGCCCTCCAGTCGGGAGCCATTGACATTGCTGACGATCTCGACCCGGATTCGATAGAGATGGCGAAGAAGAATCCAAACTTTGCAATCATTGAGCGTCCAAGTGTTAATATTGGCTATCTCGCGCTGAATACGAAGAGGCCGATTTTGAACAATAAGCTGGTTCGTCAGGCCATCTCCCATGCCATTGACAAACAGACGATCATTAAGACCATCTTCCGCGGGCTGGCTATCCCTGCGACCAATCCATTTCCTCCCAGCATGTGGGGTTATAATTATAAAATTAAGGATTATGAGTATAGTGTCCAGAAAGCAAAGGACCTTTTAGCCAAGGCGGGATATCCCAATGGATTTAATATCGAACTCTGGGCCATGCCTGTTTCGAGAGCCTATATGCCCGAACCGGTGAAGACGGCAGAGCTGATTCAGGGGTATCTGGCTGCTGTTGGGATTAATGCCAAAATCGTCCGACATGAGTGGGGTGTCTATCTGGATAAGACAGCCAAAGGGGAACACGATTTATGTATGTTGGGTTGGCTCGGTGGAAATGCAGACCCAGATAATTTCCTCTATGGGCTTCTCAGCGCTGACGTGACCAAACCCCCTGCAGCCAATATCGCTTTCTGGGAGAATGCGGAGTTCACCAAATCCGTGAAGGATGCCCAGTTGGTCTTTGATAAGGCGAAACGGGCAAGTAACTATTTAAGAGCTCAAGAGATTTTCCATGAGGAAGCACCTTGGGTTCCTTTGGTCCATTCCACGATTGTCAGAATCTATAATAAGAAGCTCCATGATGTTCCATTACGGCCGAACGGATTAAATTCATTCCAGATGGTCTGGAAGGAAAAATAGGACAAATCCCCCCGAATCCCACCCTTTACTATGAGAATGTGTCGTAATTGAAGGGAGGCGGGTAAAAACGGGACAAGCAATCGGATTCCAAAGCCTTAGAATGGGCACTTATAAAGTGATCGGTCACTGTCCTCATCACAAAAAAATCAATTTTCTTAAGGTCTTGGATGCACAGACTCTTATCATTAAAAGGTGGCGCTCTAAGGCTTTCTCACCCGACTGCCTGTTCCGTTTTTTAGAATTTCAGCCACTTTCCCCAATTACGATACAACCTCTAAAGGGGGGGTAAGGAGTGATACATCGACTGTCTTTTCAGCAAGTGGTGTAAAAATTATTGATCTGGTTCATTTCAAGACGTTTATTTCACCTCATCTTTATACTCATCGGGGTCTCCATCTTAGTCTTCTTAATGTTAAGGCTTATCCCCGGAGACCCCGCCCATCTCCTTTTAGGGGAATTTGTCTCTCCATCCGAAGTTAACAGGATTCGTGAAAAACTGGGCCTCGACCACTCCTACTTCTATCAATATTTCATTTATATCAGAAATCTGCTGAACGGAGACATGGGGATGTCGATACGGTCTGGGGTCCCTGTTTTCGAGGAGATCTTTGTCCGATTTCTTGCTACCGTGGAACTTTCCATCGCCGCCGTGCTTATTTCAAGCTTGATTGGAATCATGGCTGGAGTGATTTCGGCTGTCCGGAAGTATTCCGTCTTTGACTATGTCTCCATGGTCATGGCTCTGGTCGGCATCTCCATGCCCATCTTCTGGCTCGGATTGATGCTCATGTACTTCTTTTCCGTAAAATTAGGTATCCTGCCCATAATGGGCCGTTTCACGATGGGGTTGGACTATCGTTCCCTCACAGGCCTCGTGATCCTCGATAGTCTTTTCAGGGGAGATTTGAATCTCTTTATTAATTCATTGAAGCATCTCATTCTACCAGCGTTCACCCTTGCCACCATTCCCATGGCCATCATCGCAAGGATGACCCGTTCAAGTATGCTGGAGGTGATTTCAAAGGATTATATCCGAACCGCCCGTGCAAAGGGACTGAACCAAAGAACCGTGGTCTTCAAACATGCGCTGAAAAACGCGTTCCTTCCTATTGTGACGGTGATCGGCCTGAACTTCGGCCTCCTGCTTGGAGGAGCTGTATTGACCGAGACTATTTTTTCCTGGCCTGGATTGGGGAGGTATGTTGTGGACTCTTTGCTGGCAAGGGATTATCCGGCTGTTCAGGGATGCCTCCTCCTCTTTGCCGTGATCATGGTAATCATGAATCTGATTGTAGATATGATTTATTTCTATATTGATCCGAGGTTGAGAGTCGATGGAAAAGGTTGACGTTATCAGGGGATTAAAGAAAAATAAGACGGCCATGGTTGGGCTTATCCTCATTGCCCTTCTGATTGCCCTAGCCCTCATCGGCCCGACCATTTCACCCTATAACCCGCTTACTCCTGAACCACTCAATCGATTGAAGGGACCTTCCTGGGAACATCCCTTTGGGACGGATAGCCTGGGCCGGGATATCCTCAGCCGCACCCTTTACGGGAGCAGAATTTCCATCCTCATCGGTCTGATCGCGGTCTCCATCTCTCTTATTCCAGGGACGATCCTGGGGTTGCTCTCGGGTTTCTATGGGAAGTATATCGATGAGCCCGTCATGAGGTCTATGGACATCATGTTGGCCTTTCCGGCGATTCTCCTTGCGATCTTCATCACAGCGATCCTGGGACCCAGCCTTCTCAACACCATGATCGCTGTGGGGATTGTCTATATTCCCCATTATGCGAGGGTGGTAAGAAGTTCCGTGCTCTCATTAAAGGAGCAGCTTTTCGTGGAAGCAGTGAAGTCCGTTGGGGGAGGGAATTTAAGAATCATCGCCCTTCATATTTTCCCGAATACCATACCCCCCATCATCGTTTATGCGACGCTGGGAATGGGGACGGCGGTCCTTCAGGCTGCGGCCTTGGGGTTTTTAGGACTTGGGGCTCAACCTCCAACGCCGGAATGGGGTGCTATGCTAAGCGAAGGAAGGCAGTATATTCAGAATGCGCCCCATGTGGCGGCATTTCCAGGGTTAGCCATTTTCACTCTTGTAATGAGTTTTAATCTCTTTGGGGATGGGTTGAGAGATATCTTAGATCCAAGCCTGAGATGAAACTAAAATAAAAATAAACCTAAAAACACGTCCCTTCACCCTTTTAGGAAAAGTATGAGAGGGAACTCGCAACAAATAAGTATTTGAAGCCGCAAAGGGGTCTAATCCTGTCACGGAGGTTTTTTTATTTATTCCTCGATAAGGCCAAACGATTCGTAAGAGTAAGGAAAAGAAACCTGTCTCGATATTACTTTCATTTGGGTTATAATTACAAGAACATTTTTAATATAAAAAATGAATAAACTTGTTAGAATAATACCTATCTATTTTATTGTCGGGTGTTTTTGTGTTTGTTCCAGCATAACACTTGTTTATGGCGATACTTTTGTTGGCGGGAATATAACCACAGACACAACGTGGACTAAGGTAAATAGCCCATATATAGTGACAGAAACCATTCAAGTATTACCAGTGGCCACGTTAACGATTGAACCAGGAGTAATAATAAAATTTAATAGCGGGACAAGCCTTAATATAGAGTCATCAGTTGATAGCCATTGGCACCCAACAAGAAATGATCACATTTACATCCAATGCACCCACTCCTGCTCCTGGTGATTGGAGCGGAATTAGATTTACGGACAGCGCTTTAGATGCCGAATTTGATTCAAATGGGATTTATTCATCTGGGAATATCATAAAGTATTGCGTCATTGAGTACGCCAACGCAGGAATCCGCATTACATCCTCCTCCCCGTATATTGGATTTAATAAATTACAAAACAATATCGCCGACAGTGGTGATTATGCTGGGGCAAGTATTTCCTTACAATCTTCGGGATCAATTATTGAACATAATGAAATAGAAAATAACTCAGGATTTTTTGGGGTCATTTATTGCGAGCAATCTTCACCAAACCTAAAGATATTGAATAACAAAATGAGCAATAACACGGGTTATTCTTCTAATAACAATGCCGTTATCTCCCTAAATTCCTGTAACAGTTTAATTCAGAATAATGAAATAACCAATAACAGTAATAGCAATGGTATCAATGTTTACATGTCTTCATCTGAGATAAAAGGTAACATCATAAAAGAAAATGGGGGGTACCCGATTGTCATCGGGTCTGATTCAAATGTGAACGTGTCCTGGAATGAGTTGTGGAATGAGTTGGATCCTGGAGAACCTTTTGAACATTCGGTCTTGATTAACACAACGGCTCCTACCACTGCAATATTTCATTATAATAATATTGGTGGGATTATATCAGTAGGATGTCCTACCGATGTTGACGCCACGGAAAACTACTGGGGAACTACCGATACTTCCATGATAGATACAAAGATCGTTGATTATTATGATGACATCACTCTTGGAAAAGTTAACTACCAGCCCATCAGAAGCGAATCCATTAAAAAAGTTGACTTTGTTGCTTCTCCATTATCAAGTTTACGTTTTTTGGAAGTATATTTTGCAAATAACTCAATGGGTATCATTAATTCCTTAACCTGGGATTTTGGAGATGGTGGAACAAGTGCTGAGCAAAATCCTTCTCATGCTTATACTTCTGAAGGAACGTTCACAGTAAGCCTTACAATTAATAGACCAGATGGCTCAGAAACTGAAACAAAATTAGGGTATATTACCGTAAATCATCCAATCATCACAGCCACAGCAGGTAGTAACGGAAACATAACACCTTCAGGTGTTGTGACGGTGAATTATGGGGAGAGTCAGACCTTCAGCATTACACCGGATACGGGCTATCATATAGCGGACGTGTTAGTCGATGAGGTCTCGGTAGGAGCGGTGGACTCGTATCCCTTCGACAATGTGACAGCCAATCATACAATAGAAGCAATTTTCGCTATCAACAGCTACACAGTGACAGCCTCAGTAGGTGGAAACCCGTTAGGAGGTTCGGTCACGCCTTTGGAAAGGACAGTGAATCATGGGTCTTCAACAACCTTTACGGTGACGACAAGCGTGGCTTATACAGCCTCGGTCTCAGAAGGGACGTTGGAAGGAACAACGTGGACGATCCCGAATGTGACATCGACACACACGGCTACGGTGACCTTTACGATCAAAACCTATACCATTACTGTTACCTCGGGTTCTGGGGGAATGGTTACACCCGGCTCTACAGTGGTGAATTATGGAGCTAATCAAACCTTCAGCATTACACCGGATACAGGCTATCATGTGGTGAATGTGTTGGTCGATGGGGTCTCGGTGGGAGCTGTGGACTCCTATCCCTTCGACAATGTGACAGCCAATCATACAATAGAAGCAATTTTTGTCATTAACACTTACATAGTGACAGTCTCAGAGGCTGGGAACCCATCAGCAGGTTCAGTCACGCCGATGGAAAGGACAGTGAATCATGGGTCTTCAGCAACCTTTACGGTGACGACAAATGTGGCTTATACTGCCTCGGTTTCAGAGGGGACGTTGGAAGGTACAGAGTGGACAATTCCTAATGTGACCTCAACGCATGCGGTTACGGTGACCTTTACGATCAAAACCTTCACCCTTACCGTGACGTCAAATTCTGGTGGGACAGTGACACCGGATTCTATGGTGGTGAATTATGGAACAAATAAAACCTTCAGCATTTCACCGGATATGGGCTATCATGTGGAAAACGTATTAATAGATGGGGCTTCTATAGGACCGGTGACCTCGTATCCCTTCAATGATGTGACCGCCAATCATACGATAGAAGCAGTTTTCGCCATCAATACCTATACCATTACTGTGACATCAGGCTCTGGAGGAGTGGGCAGTGGTGGAGGGATAACACCTCCAGGGATTGTGACGGTGAATCATGGGGCTAATCAGACCTTCAGTATTGGACCGAATACAGGTTATCATGTGGTAAATGTGTTAGTAGATGGGGTTTCTATAGGAGTGGTGACCTCATATACTTTTACCAATGTGACCGCCAATCATACAATCTCTGCGACTTTTGACATCAACACATACACCATTAGTGTAGCAAAAATGGGGTCGGGAACTGGGACCGTGACAAGCAATCCAGCCGACATAAATTGTGGCTCTGACTGCAGTAAGCTTTATAATCACGGTACAGTCGTTACCCTGCTGGCCTCATCAGATCCCAGTTCAAACTTTATAGGCTGGGATGGAGCATGCACCGGGACAGGGTCTTGCATTGTGACGATGGATGCCACGAAGAATGTCATCGCCACTTTCACATTGAAGACCTATACGATTACAGCCACGGCAGGGGCCAATGGAAGTATCAATCCTTCTGGGGTTGTTACCGCTAATCATGGCGCCAACCAAAGCTTCACCATCAGCCCGATTGCAAACTACCATGTAGCGGATGTCTTGGTGGATGGAGGATCAGTAGGGGCAGTCACCTCCTACACCTTCAACAATGTGACAGCCAATCATACAATCTCTGCAACTTTTGCGATCAACACTTACACCCTTACTGTGACGTCAGGCTCTGGGGGAACGATTACACCCGGTTCTACAGTGGTGAATCATGGGGGTAGTCAGACCTTCAGCATTACACCGAATACGGGTTATCATACGGTGGATGTGATAGTGGATGGGGTTTCCGTGGGAGCGGTGACCTCATATCCCTTTAACAATGTGACTGCGAATCATACGATAGAAGCAACATTTGTCATCAATACCTACACAGTGTCAGCCTATGTGGGTGGAGATCCATTTAGGGGGTTCGGTCACGCCGGTCAATCGGAGAGTGAAATCATGGGGATTCAGCAACCTTTACGGTGACAACAAACGTGGGTTATACAACCTCGGTTTCTGAGGGGACTCTGGTGGGTAGTACGTGGACGATTCCCAATGTGACCTCAGCTCATACTGGTCACGGTGACCTTTACGATCAACAGCTACACAGTGACAGCCTCGGTGGGTGGAGAATCCGTTAGGAGGTTCGGTCACACCCGTCGAACAGAACAGTAAATCATGGGTCTTCAGCGACTTTTACGGTGACGACAAACGTGGGTTATATGGCCTTGGTCTCTGAGGGGACTCTGGTGGGTAGCACGTGGACGATTCCGAATGTAACCTCGACTCACAGTGCCACGGTGACCTTTACGATCAACAGCTACACAGTGACAGCCTCGGTGAGTGGAGATCCGTCAGGGGGGTCGGTGACGCCTTCGAACAGGACAGTGAATCATGGGGATTCAGCAACCTTTACCGTGACGACAAATGCGGGTTATACGGTCTTGGTCTCTGAGGGGACGTCTGGAGGGTACCACATGGACGATTCCGAATGTGACCTCAACGCATACAGCAACAGTCACTTTTACAATCAACACCTATACCATTACTGTGACGTCAGGCTCTGGGGGGACGGTTACACCGGGTTCTACAGTAGTGGTAAATTATGGGGCTAATCAGACCTTCAGCATTACACCGGATACGGGATATCATGTGGTGGATGTGTTAGTGGATGGGGCTTCGGTGGGGGCGGTGACCTCATATACTTTCAACAATGTGACTGCGAATCATACGATAGAGGCAACCTTTGCCATCAACACCTACACAGTGACAGTCTCGGTGGGTGGAGATCCGTTAGGGGGGTCGGTGACGCCTACGGAACAGAACGGTGAATCATGGGGTTTCAGCAATCTTTACGGTGACAACAAATGTGGGTTATACGGCCTCAGTTTCAGAGGGGACATCTGGCAGGGAGCACGTGGACGATCCCGAATGTGACTTCAACTCATACTGCCACGGTAACCTTTACAATCAAAACCTATACCGTTACTGTGACGGCAGGCTCTGGGGGGACGATAACACCGGGTTCTACAGAGGTGAATCATGGGGCCAACCAAACCTTCAGCATCATGCCGGATACAGGTTATCATGTATTGGACGTTTCAGTGGATGGGATTTCGATGGGGGCGGTGGCCTCGTACTCTTTCAACAATGTGACATCTCATCATTCGATAGAGGCGACATTTGCCATCAACAGTTATAACCTCATGGTGACTATATCAGGTATAGGGAGTGGCGCAGTAACGAGTTCTCTTCCGGGAATCGATTGTGGGACGGATTGCACAGAAGATTATAATCATGGAACTCCAGTGACGCTGACAGCAATCCCTTCGGTAGATTCAGTTTTTGCGGGATGGAGGGGAGCTTGCACCGGTATAGGGCCATGTTTCGTAACGATGGATGGAGCGAAAGTGGTAACAACTATATTTACAAAAATAGAATCATTCCCATTTATAGATGATTTTACCACTGAAAAGGGTTGGTTCGGTTACGAACCAGGGGGGTGGGAGCGAGGTCCTGCTGTATCTGGTGGGGGTGAGAATGGATACCCAGACCCAGGTGAAGATTATTCAACTTCTGATGATAATTATATTCTCGGGTTTGCGATGGGTGAAGACTACCCAATTGATCTTTCGGAAAAATCTATTATTTCTCCTGCCATTGATTGTACAGGGCGGGATAAAGTGTTCTTGAAATTTAGACGCTACCTCAATGTTGAAAGCTCTCAGCCTGAGCCTAATATCGAAGGCGATCATGCGCGGATCTATGTTAGCGCTAACGGAGACAGACTGGACTCAAGTCTGGGAGAATCCTCCGATTGATCTGATGGATAGTCAGTGGGTTCCTGTTGTTTTGGATATCTCATCTGTCGCTGCCAATCAGGCTACCGTTTTTATTCAAATTTACGATGGGGCCGACCAATGGCTCAAGAAGGTTCTCTGGTTGGAACATTGATGATTTAGAGGTGACTTCTGGAGCCCTTTACCCTTCTGAGGGGACTTATGGGACAGAGATTGAGGTTACAGGGAATAATTTTGGCGTCAAGAAGGGAAAAGTTTTAATTGGGAGTACATCTTTAAAGGTTTTAGATTGGAATACTGAGAGTTCAATAAAAAGCCTTTTGAATAAGATCATAGAGCCTGGGATCTATAATGTGACAATACAGCCCAAAGAGGGGGATCCGATCATTTATGAGGATGCCTTTATCTTGAGGCCTCCTGAGATTCATGCGATTGAGCAGGGAGAAGGGACTGCTTATGATGAGATCACAATAAGGGGTAAGTTCTTTGGAACGAAGAAAGGAAAGGTATATTTGGAGTATGAAGAGGAGGGACAAATTGTCAGGAAGAGTTGTAAGGTGACAAAGTGGTGGATGGACCCAGTGACGAATGAGAGTGAGATATTTTTTATCGTTCCTAAGATGCTGCCTGATGTTTTTGATGTGGTGGTTGACCCTTATAGGACTATTCCAGAGATAGAAGAGAAGGAGGGATTTACTGTTAAGACACCTGAAATCGAAAAAGTTGATCCAGGATCGGGTTGGGTGGGAGATCCGATTACTATTTCCGGAAAGTATTTTGGCTCAAAGAAGGGAAAGGTTTATTTGGGCTACGTGTAAGAATGGGAAATACACGAAGAAGAGTTGTAGTGTTTCAAGTTGGCCAACTGACCCAACAAAGGAGGAGGGAGAGATTGTTTTTGTGGTACCCAATCTTCCTATCGGGAGTTATGATGTCATTGTGACCAACAGGGTGAGTTCAACTACATTGTCTGGAGGGTTTGTTATCGAGTAACTGGAGATTTCATACAGATACTTCGAGTGGCAATCTGCAATCGGCCCTACCGAAGAGAGTTAGGACTTGAGGGAATCGTCATTTCCTCTTCCGAGGACTCCTTCCTGTAAGTGAGTTTCCGGAGCCAAGTTTTCATAAACTGATGCATATTACTCATGGTAATACGCATTTTGGTCACAAAACAAAGTTATCCCACTGGATAAATTCTATTGAGTAGTGAAAGGGGGGGACAAATCTTACCAACTTAAGTACAAAAACGTGACAATTTTGCTTTCTGGAAAAAAATCACAATTTGAATAAATTATAAAGAATCAGTTGGTTGCAAGACAATTCTCTTTGGCATTGACATTGCAATGTTCAGTCTTGAACAAAAGCTCTCAATCACTTCACCGATAAACACAAATCAAAAGCAATGATAGAATGGGAAACCATGGGTCAATCTGAGACAGCCAAGTCACCAAATTGAAATTGAATGAATTGGATTATGGTGACTTCATACTCAGTGATTTGGTTTCATTTATAATGAGAATCACTTCAGTGTGTCAGTAGGATTATAGGTCAAAGGCAAAACCAAGGAATGAAACGATGCGAATCAAAAGATTGAAATTGGCATTGATAGTGGTTGTTGTTATGGATATAGTTGCTTTGATTTTTTATTATCCGACAATTTATTTCGGTGCCTGTTGTCTGGCATGGTCCATAATATATTAGAATTTATATTAAGGCACAAACCTTGAAGTTGGAGGAAAAGATTGGGGTGACACTGCTAATGCCAATCATATCTTTTTTCTTCAGAATAGAATATACAAAAATAGAGAACTTGAATCACTGTACCATTGTTAGAGTTAAATTCACGCAACCGTAATTTGGTACTGGGATTGTGTGACGCTATCCTCGTCTATTTGGCGCCGCATTTGGATTTATCTTGATTATTCATGAGATGACAGCAGTTTACAATTGAGCAATAATTTTTAACCAGAATGATGATTTTTGTTGAAATAGATAAGTAGGTTCATTAAAATTTAGATAAATAAATCAATCTGTGATTCTACGCTGTTCTAGATTTATCAAAAGGAGGTGAAGGTAGTAGGAAAATCTTAATTGCAAAGGGGATCCGTTAGCTATTATTTTTCAGTAACCTTAATTAGCAGACAATTATGTCTGCAAAATGATTAATAACAAAAAGGAGGTACGAAAATGAGAAAGATCAGAACTGCTTTTATCTTTGGGATTGTAATGTTAATGCTTGTTTTGGGTGCAACATCGCAAATTGTGCTAGCCAAATCCAAGCCTCCTCCTTCACCACCACCTTCACCACAACCCCCCGAGGCCTTTATCATGTGGATAAACCATCTCGATTTCCTGCCGGGTGACCCCACCGTGACCACATCATTCAATGCGATCACTTCAGGGGTTGGTCTCGGACTCAGCGGCCTGATCATCAAGTCGACCACAACAGGAGAAGGTACTGAAGCAGAGAAAAAGGTCGTGGAAAAAGGCCTTCAGGTATCACCTGGGTTCCTGATTTCTGGAGTCCGTGTGTGCTATGAATTGTCTAACACAACAAGTTTCATCAGCCAGATCAGCCTTGCCCAGCTCCAGGATCCGCCGGTAACCGCACTCTTGGTCTTGGATGACCCAACAGATCTGACAAACTCCGTCCCAATCTGTGCAGACAGCGCAGCTCCTTCAACACTGATTGATCCCAGCCAGGGGGCGGTACGACTCAGCTTACGGGTCAATTTCGAGAACACTGCAGATCTTATTGTAATCCGAGCTGTGGGTTTGCATTTGGTGCTTGATCCAAACGGGCCAATTGAACACAGCCACATTTACCTCACAGGCAAGGGGACAGGACACAACAACACTGAAGCGATCACAAGCGTACCGATATACCCATGAACGTCAACATTCAGGATTATTTTCGAGTGGAGGGTAGTATTGAAATAGATCAAGAGGCAGCTGAGCAAGTCCTTCCTGGTGTCAACGGAAGGGGCCGATGAAACAAATTCTCGGCCCCTTTATCTATTTAAAAATCCGCAAAACAAGGCCATATTCAATTTTTAGGAAACCAACTTAGAGTCAGAAATGGCTTTGCCTTTTTTATTATCCATTCACCATTTCAACCAATAATCTTCAATCCTCAGATACTAATCCAGCTTAAGATTTGTAGGTGTACTCCTCAGCTAGGGGTCAATCATCGGCTTTCTTCGCTACATGGTATTCGTGAACCAGTATCTCATAAAAAAATTTTAGTGCTTTCTCGGCGGCCTTCTCTTTGATCTCCCTTCGGCTTCCTTTTAAATCTTCTTTCCAAATCCATGATCTTCCTCCATGGGTTAATCCAATGAAAACTCTTCCAATGGGAGCCCGCTTCGTTCCGCCTGTTGGTCCTGCCACACCCGTGGTGGATAAACCAAAATTCGTACCAAACGCTTTTCGAACTCCTTGAGCCATCTTTTTCGCCACCTGCGGGCTTACCGCTCCATATTTTTTTATATCATCCAATGGAACTCCTAAATGCCTTGCCTTTGATTCATTACTGTAATTAACCATCCCTCCCATAAAATAGTCAGAACTCCCTGACACGTTGGTGATGCGATCACAGATCAGCCCTCCCGTACATGATTCTGCGATGGATAATGTCCATTTTCTTTTTATCAAACAATCTCCAATAGTCTTTTCTAATTTCTTCATGGATAAATCCTTTCCATATGATGACGAAATTAATCGTGATAAAGCAGGCCCTTCCCGCCCCGTATCAAGTACGGAGTAAACTCCAGTGGGAATCCAGAAAAGAACTGGATTCCGGGTCAAGCCCGGAATGACAGGCAATAAAGGGCTTATATTATAGTATATAAAAAATGGAGCATGACATTGGCGTAGACTCCTGCCATCACATCATCCAGGACGACTCCAAATCCTCCTTTCAATCTTTTCTCCAGATGGCGGATAGGGAATGGTTTGAGAATGTCGAAAAAGCGAAAGAGAATAAAACCGACGATGATGAAGAGAGTTGTCTTAGGAACCCAGAGCATCGTGATTAAAAAACCCATCATCTCATCAATGACGATCCTCGAATCATCTTTTTTTCTAAAAAATACCTCGGCATTTTCTGAAATCCAAACGGAGAGAAAGAAAAAACCAATGAGAGTGATTTCATAGACGGGTGGTGGAATTTCAGAAAGAAAGTAATAGACAGGGATGGCAATGAGAGTTCCCAGAGTCCCTGGGGCAAGGGGAGAATACCCGACTCCAAATCCAGTTGCCCAGAAGAGGATGAATTTTTTCACCCTCTTCTGGAGTGTTGAGTTCGGAGTGTTGAGTTCGGAGTTCTTTTTCTCTTCTATTGACTCTACATTCTCCATTTTCCGATTTGATGGAGCCCTTGAACCCTAGACCCCTGGAACCCTTTGTTTACAATCGAACGACGACTCCTTTTTCTTTCAGATATGATTTGACCTGCGCAATCGTAAATTCCCGATAATGAAAAATGGAAGCAGCAAGCACTGCATCGGCCTTTCCATGGATGAGCCCTTCGTAGAGATGTTCGAGGGTGCCCACACCTCCTGATGCGATGACCGGGATGCCCACCTGCTCTGAAATGGTTCGTGTCAATTCAATGTCATAACCATCCTTTGTTCCGTCCCGATCCATGCTCGTCAGTAAAATCTCACCCGCTCCCATCTCCTCCATTTTCTTTGCCCAGAGGACTGCATCAATCTCCGTGGGGACTCTACCTCCATGAGTATAAACTTCCCAGCTTTCTCCCTTCCTTTTCGCATCGATGGCGATGACGATACATTGACTTCCAAAACGTTTCGACGCCCTTTCTACAAAATGTGGATCCCTCACGGCAGCGGTATTGATCGAGATCTTGTCTGCTCCGGCCATAAGAAGTTTCCGAATATCCTCCAAACGTTTGACCCCCCCTCCCACCGTGAGAGGAATGAAGATTTCTTCTGCTGTCCTGCGAACGACATCAATAAAAATATCCCTCTCCTCATGCGAGGCGGTGATGTCTAAGAAGGCGATTTCATCCGCGCCCTGTTCGTCATAGACCTTAGCATTCTCAACCGGATCGCCGGCATCCTTCAGGTTTAGGAACTGAGTTCCCTTCACCACCCTTCCGCTTTTCACATCGAGACAGGGGATGATCCTCTTCGCTAGCATTGTTTCGGCTACCTTTACTTTATTATTTTGTCTTATTAACCAGTGAAATGATGTTTCCTAAAACCCCTTTCTGTCATCCTGAACTTGGTTCAGGATCAGGTTCTACAATTTTAGAATTTGGTCTATTTTGAGATGCCGAAACAAGCCTGCCCTGAAGAGATTCTGAACCGAGTTCAGAATGACACTTTCAGGGTTCGGCATGACATCCCATTCTTTTTGTTACTCGTATGGCTTCTTCCAAATCGAGCTTCCCTGTGTAGAGGGCACGACCTACAATCACTCCGAGGATTCCATCCGGTTCTAACTCAAGGAGATGCTTAATGTCTTCAATTTGAGAAACTCCTCCTGAAGCAATCACCGGGATCGATGTGGATTGAGTTAATTTCTTGGTCGACTCAAAGTTTAAACCTGTACCCATTCCATCTCTCTCGATATCTGTAAAGATAATCGCTGAAAGACCTATTCCCTCAAACTGTTTTGCCAAGTCAATCGCCTCTAAAGAAACCTCTTCATTCCAACCCTGAATGGCCACCCTTCCCCCTTTGGCATCAATCCCGAGGATTACCCTCTCGGGAAAACGATGGCAGGTCTCTTCCATCAGGAAAGGGGTTTGAATAGCGGCCGTCCCTAAGATCACCCATTGCGCTCCAAAAGAAAGATAATCTTCGATGGTGGGTAAATCACGTATGCCTCCACCTACCTCTATTGGAATATGAATGGATTGGGTGATTTCCTTGATCAGGGATTGGTGAAAAGGTTTCCCCGTTATGGCTCCGTTCAGATCCACCACATGAAGTCTCTCTGCTCCCTTCGATTCCCAATGCTTGGCCATTTCAACGGGATGTTCTGAATAGACCGATTCCTGATCCATCCTTCCCTGGGAAAGCCTGACACATCTCCCGTCCTTTAAATCCACTGCGGGGATGACGATCACGGCATTTCCTCCAGCTCCTTTAGTCCAGGGAATCTTCTCAACATCTCATCCATCCCTACGTTTGAAAGTTCCTCTGCCGTCAGCCAGGAGGCCTTTCTCCTGACGAAAGAACCTATTTTTAAAAGGTTCTCGCTGAGTGGCTTTTGGGTTTCATCAAATTTTCCTGTCCAAACCATCTTTTCATCCCTCAACCGTATGAGATGGACATCGAAGCCTACCGAGGCAGGTTTCTCTGCGCCGATATGAGAACCAATCCTATCCTCAAAACGGAAGAGAATTCCAATAAAAATAAAATCCAAGTCCAATGTTTTTCCTAACTGGATGAATGAGCGCATGGGCTTTAATTCAAACTGTCTCCTCTCAATCTGCGAAAAGGCCTCTTCCACTTTTTCCAGGGGAAGGATTTTAAATGTACCCATGGGTTCCATTTTCTGCTGGAGAAGTCGAGTGAGGGTATTCTGTGAGCCGGGCAGAATTTCACCCTTCTGGACAACTCCTCTACAAATGGGACAGGTAGCCCCTTTTCCTGGTTCCTCCCCTCGATGAATAAAAAAAGGCAGAACAGCCAAACTGGGTTTCGTCTCTGCCTTCAATTCAATGCTCCATGCAAGGATCATCCCTAACATTGCAAACAATAACAGACACCTTTTCATCTGCCACCTCCCTTGGATTCCCTTCACCCCGTTAGAAATGATGCTCCGCTGCTCTGGAAAGGGGTCAGTCCCCAGAATAATTCCGGCGGGGTTTGATGTCCCGCTGGAATTTCTAACGGGGTTCACTTTTTCGACCCAATCTTCTTGGCATCCTCTAAAAATTGTATAATCCCTTTGTCGGTCAGTGGATGTTTTACCATCTGCTCGATGATGGCAGGGGGAATCGTTACAATTTCTGCCCCCAACATGGCGGCCTCAATGACATGAATAGGATTTCGGACACTTGCCACGATGATCTGGGTCTCGATTTCCGGATAGCTCGAATAGATCGCCCGAATTTGACGAATGAGTTCAAGTCCATTGAAACTGATATCGTCAAGTCTTCCTAAAAAGGGACAAACATAGGTGGCTCCAGCCTTCGCAGCCAAAATGGCCTGGCTGGGTGAGAAGAGGAGTGTAACATTTGTATGAATTCCTTCTTGGGAAAGGATCTTGACCGCTTTTAATCCTTCCAGGGTGATGGGAATTTTAATGACAATCTCATCTCCCCAGGTGGCCATGACCTTTGCTTCTTTTACCATCTCTTCACAGGTCATTCCTGTCACTTCCACATTGACGGGGCCCTTCACTTCCTCCCAAATCTTCCGGATCAGCGGCTCTGTTTCCTCCCCTTCTTTTGCAAGAAGCGTCGGGTTGGTCGTCACGCCATCGACCAGGCCAAGGGCCTTAACCTTCTTGATTTCATTGAGATTCGCCGTATCGATAAAGATTTTCACTGTTTATCCTCCTCTCGTATTATATGAATCGCAAAGAGCATAGTAAAAAAAGTTTTGACGCTATGCTCTATGCGCTCTGCGCTATGCTATCAGGTGATTCCCCATCCTCTCACCATATCGTGAATCGCTTTGGTCTGTCGGAGAAGATTTTCCATCTCATTGAGAGGAATCATGCTGGAGGCATCACAGAGTGCTTGACTGGGTCTGAGATGGGTCTCGAGAAAGAGACCATTGCAACCGACGGCTACGGCGGCTCTGGTAAGATGGGGGACATAGATAGGACTTCCTCCTCTCGGATCTTCACTCGGGATACCATAATTTCTGATCACATGGGTGGCATCAAAGATCACCGGGCAACCGATCTCCTGCATGATAGGAATAGAACAGAGGTCCGAAATCAATTTATTATATCCAAAACAAGTGCCCCTCTCCGTTAGAAGGACTTGTTGATTTCCCGTGCTGTAAATCTTTTTTACGGCTCCTGCCATGTTTTCGGGTGCGACGAACTGCCCTTTCTTAATATTGACGACTTTCCCCGCCTCTCCAACTTTGAGAAGAAGGCTCGTCTGCTGACAGAGAAAAGCAGGAATTTGAATGATATCTAAAACTTCCTTGGCCTGATCTACATCCTCCATCCGATGCACATCGGAGAGAACAGGGATGCTCACTTTTTCCTTCACCTTGGCCAGGAGTTTCAACCCTTCTTCAAGACCTGGGCCTTTGTAGGATTTTTCTGAACCCCGATTATCCTTTTCATAGGAGGCCTTGAAGATGAGAGGTATCTTCAAGGATTCACAGAGTTCCTTCAACTGCTTCGCAATCTCCAGAACAATCGCTTCCCCCTCCAAAACACAGGGGCCAGCGATCAACACCAGGGGATTTCCCTTTCCTATTCGAATCTTTCCTACCCTGACCTCATTCATCGGTCGCTCCTTTTGGAAACCGTGTCCGTGTTCCGTGCCGCGTGTCTCGTGGCTGTTAAATGGACTTGACAAAGTTCTCTAATATCCTTAACCCTTTTTGCTGACTTTTTTCCGGATGGAATTGTGTGGCAAAAAGATTCTCTTTCCAGATGCTGGAGACAAAGGATTTGCCATAGGTTGTAAAAGTGGATGCCCATTTTGCCTCCTCTGGAACGACATAATAGGAGTGAACAAAATAGAAAAAATCTCCGCTTTCTACATCTTGGAGCATGGGAACCTCTCTCTTCTTTTCAATTGTATTCCAACCCATATGGGGAACCTTGTGCTCCGGATCAGGTTTGAATCTCACTACCTTTCCTCTCATTAGGTTTAACCCTTTATGAGAACCAAATTCTTCACTTTCAGAAAAAAGAATTTGAAGACCAAGGCAGATGCCCAAGTAGGGTTTCCCTTTCTCAATGGATTGGAGCAGGGGTTCAACGAGTTCATATTTTTCCAGATTCTCCATGCAATCTTTAAACGCCCCTACCCCTGGAAGCACAATGGCTGAGGCCCTTCCAATCTCTCTTTTGTTCCGAGTCAATGTCGCTTCAAAACCGACCTTCTCAAAACCCTTCTGAACATTTCTAAGATTTCCCATACCATAATCAATGATAACAATCCTTGGATTCATCGTTTCTCTCTGAATAGTTCAGAGTTCGGAGTTTTTAGTTCGGAGACTGTTCAAAATCATTTTGTTTGCGGTCCGTCAATTTGTTTCTCGTTCCTCCGAACTACGAACTCATTACTCCGAACTTTTGATAATTAAAGAATTCCTTTCGATGATGGGATTTGAGAGACTCGTTCATCAAAAGAGACGGCCTCTCGCAACGCCCTTCCAAATCCTTTGAATACCGCTTCTACCATATGATGACTGTTTCTTCCATAAAGAAGATTGATGTGGAGAGTGATTCTTGCGTGGTTGCAGAGAGCCTTGAAGAACTCCTCCACTAATTCGGGGTCGAATGTCCCGATTTTCGATCTTCTCAGCTTCATCTGAAAAACCAGACAAGGCCTCATCGAAAAATCCAGCGCGATGGAAACCAACGTCTCATCCATCGGGATCATAGCCATCCCATATCTACGGATTCCCTTTGCCTCTCCAAGAGCTTTTCTGATTCCATCCCCTAAACAGATACCCACATCTTCAACCGTGTGATGAGCATCCACACTCGTATCGCCCTTGGCCTTGAGGGAAAGGTCCATATGGCTGTGATAGGCCAAAAGAGTGAGCATATGATCGAAGAAAGGGATCCCAGTTTTAATCAAATGTTTTCCAGACCCATCGAGATTCAGTTTTAAGACGACCTCTGTCTCCCTCGTCTTCCGTCTCACCTCTGCTCTGCGATCTCTCTTCATCTTTTCTCCTTGCCCTGAGATCTAATTCACGAGATGCTGAAATAAATTCAGCATGACAACAAACAGGCTTTTCCCCTTTGTCATCCCGAACTTGAGTCGGGATCTCGGGGGATTATTACCCTCCCCTCTCAAGATCTCTTCATTCTCACCTGAACCGCCTGATAATGTCCTTCCAACCCTTCCCACTCTGCAAATCTCTTTACATCTTTTTCAAACCGTCTTAATGCACTCTGTGTAAAACGCATCACGTTGGTCCTCTTGATAAAATCCTCCACGCCCAAGGGCGAGGAGAATCGTGCCGTACCTGCTGTTGGAAGAATATGATTGGGCCCAGCCATATAATCGCCAATAGCCTCAGGGGTATGGATCCCGAGAAAGACGGCACCTGCGTGTTTGACACTTTTGATCAAGGAGCGAGGTCTCGAAACAGCGAGTTCCAAATGTTCTGGAGCAATCCGGTTCACCAACTCCATCGCCTGTTCAAGATCTTTGACGATCAGAATTCCACCCCTTCTATTAAGACTTAAAGAGGCGATTCTCCTCCGTTTCAAAGTGGTCAGTTGTCTCTCCACCTCCTTCTCCACCTTTCTTCCGAATGTTTCTGAGGGGGTAATCAGAATAGCCATTGCCATTTCATCATGCTCAGCCTGTGAGATGAGATCTGCCGCTACAAAGGAAGGGGGGGCGCTTTTATCGGAGACGATCACAATCTCGCTTGGCCCAGCCACCATATCGATATCCACGTCTCCATAGACCAATCTTTTAGCCGTGGCCACATATTGATTTCCTGGTCCAACAATTTTATCCACTTTGGGAATCGATCTCGTCCCGTAAGCAAGAGCGGCAATGGCCTGAACCCCTCCGATTTGATAGATTCGATCCACCCCCGATAAGTCCGCTGCGATCAGCACAGCAGGACTAATGCCCTCTTTTTGAGGAGGGGTCACCATGAGAATTTCTCGAACACCTGCTACCTTTGCAGGGAGTGTAGCCATGAGTACGGTCGAAGGGTAAGAGGCTTTTCCGCCCGGGACGTAGATTCCTACTCTCTCTATAGGCTTTATCACCTGCTCAAGCCAAATCCCTTTTTCCTCTTCCTTCAAGGTCAGGATCAATCTCTTACTCAGAAGTTGGTGAAACTTTCGAATACGGTGAGCGGCCTGCTTCAATGTTTCTAAAAAATCCCCAGGGATCTTCCTGTAGGCTTCTCTCACCTCATTTCTCTTCACTTGGAGTTGATGGACCGGAATTCTCAAACCGTCGAAGACTTGAGTGTAATGAACGAGGGCTTTATCTCCTCGCTTCCTCACATCCTTTAATATGGAATGAACTTCCCTTTCGAGGCGAAGGCCATTCTGAGTCATTCTTCCCTCCACCTCGGAGAGGTACCGATCAAATCCTCTTTCTCCTGCCCGAAGAACCTTCATTAAAAAGCCTCTTCGAATGATCTGTTTTTCATTCCGCACTCTCTCCGAGCCAGAGGCTCTCTGGCGCAATCCTCAAACCGAAATCTCAGTCCCCTTCTTTGACCCTTCTTATATTGGCTCCGAGATTGGACAATTTTTTGTCCAATCCCTCATACCCACGATCTAAATGATAGACCCTTGAAACCTGGGTCACCCCCTCCGCAGCCAGCCCCGCCAGGATGAGAGATGCACTGGCCCTTAAATCCGTTGCCATCACTGGCGCTCCACTTAAACTCTCTACACCTTGAATGATGGCGGCGTTTTCTTGAATCCGAATATCGGCTCCCATTCTTTGAAGTTCGCTGACGTGGATGAACCGATTTTCAAAGATGGTTTCAGAAATAACGCTCAACCCTCTTGCCAAGGACATCAGAACCATGAACTGAGCCTGCATGTCCGTTGGGAATCCCGGGTAAGGTTGGGTTTTAACATCGACACTCCGGATTCTCTTCATACCCACCACCCTGAGTCCATCTCCATCGGACTCAATCTCCATACCCGATTCTCTTAACTTATGGATCATGGTCTGCATATGTTGAAGGGAGGCATTGAGAATCTTTATGTTCCCGCGGGTGAGTCCGGCTGCCACCATCAGTGTTCCTGCTTCAATCCGATCCGGGATAATGGAATGTTCGACCGCATGAAGCGATTTCACACCTTCGATCTCAATGAGATTGGTTCCGGCGCCATTGACCTTTGCTCCCATTTTATTTAGGACGTTCGCTAAGTCAATCACCTCAGGCTCCATGGCTGCATTATGCAAAGTAGTCTTTCCCTTAGCCAAGGTGGCTGCCATCATCAGATTCTCTGTTCCGGTCACGGTCACGGTGTCAAAGGAGATCTCCGTTCCTTTCAATTCATCCGCCTTCGCCTCAATATAACCATGACGGAGTTGGATCTTTGCTCCCATCATCTCAAGGCCCATGAGATGGAGATTGATCGGCCGTGCGCCAATGGCACACCCTCCTGGAAGAGAGACGATCGCTCTCTTCATCCGAGCCACCAGAGGTCCTAAGACCAGAATGGAGGCTCTCATGGTCTTCACCAAATCATAAGGGGCCTCAAAATTGGAGACCTCTTTCGCATTGATCCGATAAGCCTCTCCCTCCTTCCAGACTTTAACTCCGAGATTATTTAGAACTTTGATAATCGTCTGTACATCTCTCAGGTTGGGAACATTATGAAATATATTGTCGCCCTCGCTCAGGAGACAGGCTACAAAGATGGGAAGGGTGGCATTCTTTGAACCGCTCACCGCCACTTCACCAATTAATCTCTCGCCTCCTCTTACGACGATTTTATCCATATTAACTCCTCAACTCCGAAACCCTCATATCGAAATCCTGATTCGCAAGGGGTCAGGTGTCATTCTTTGTATGGCTGTGTTGCAGTGCTGTGGTTTTGGAGTTAACGGCAATACGGCAAAACAGCATAACGGCAGCACAATAATAAACCCACTTACGACTTACGCCTCAGGCTTTTATGGATATTAGGATTTCGTCCCGCCTTAACGGGACAGGTGCTTCGAATTTTTTCTTTCCGCTGTGCTTTCACCACCCTCTCAATTCCAGACAGATCTGGAACGCACTCGGGATTTAAAAAATGACCTCCCTCCTCCATCAGCTTAGAAACCCTTAGACTCTGACCCTGTCCTACTTCCAATAGGATCCATCCCCCTCGCCTTAGATAAAGAGGGGCCTGGGAAATGATGCGTCGGTAAAACTCCAATCCATCCTCCCCTCCATCCAGAGCCATAAGGGGTTCATAATCCTTCACCTCTTTTGCCAAGGAATGGATTTCATGGCGATTAACATAGGGAGGATTAGAAAGGATCAGGTCAAAAGGCCCTTTCTTTTTTAAAACACGAAATGGTTCAAAGAGATCCCCGTTTACAAATTCGATCTGATGCTGGACGCCCGCCGATCTCGCATTTTCCTTAGCCAATAAAAGAGCGTCTCTTGAAAGATCCGTGGCCACCAGAAAAGCATCTTTCCTCTCTTTGGCCATGGCCATGGCGATCGCACCGCTCCCCGTACCTATTTCGAGGACAAAGGGTGTTCTCTTGAACCGACTTTCGGATAGGAGGAGCAGACTCTGTTCAACTAAAAGCTCTGTCTCGGGTCTCGGAATGAGGACTCGATTGTCCACCTTTAAACCCATCGACCAAAACTCCTGATGTTCCAAAATGTATTGTAGAGGCTCTCCTGAAATCCTTCTTTGGATCAGCCTCTCCAACGCCTCTTTCTCTCCTTCCTTAAGTTGGCCCTGAAGATTCATATAGAGCCCTTCCCTGCTGAGGCTCAGAGAGTGAGCTAAAAGAAGCTCTGCATGGAGCCGAGGATTTTCAATATGATAATCCTTTAAACAATTCGTCGACCAATTGAGTAGTTCTAATACTTTCATATCAAAACCATAAGTTCAAAATCCAAAGTCATCAAATCCCCCCTCTCTCCCCTATATGAAAGGGGGGTTGCCTGTCTGCCCCCCTGCCTACCGGCAGGCAGGGGTAGGCAGGGGGGGATTATTTGGCATTTGAGCTTTGGGGTTTAGAATTCTCAAGCTCTCCTTTCAACGCTTCCGCTTGATAATGGGTGGTCATGGCAGCAATAATCTCATCGATCTCTCCCTCCAGAATGGACTCTAGGCGGTAAAGGGTTAATCCGATCCGGTGATCGGTTACTCTCCCCTGAGGAAAGTTATAAGTTCGGATGCGTTCGCTTCGCTCTCCAGTTCCCACTTGATTTCTTCTCTTCTCTGAAATCTCCACCTGTTTCTCTTGCTGGGCCTTATCCATCAATCTTGCTCGAAGGATTTTAAGAGCTTTGGCCTTATTTTTATGCTGCGATTTCTCATCTTGACAGGAGACCACCATTCCCGTAGGGAGATGGGTAATCCGAACCGCCGAGTCCGTGGTATTGACGCTCTGACCGCCTGGCCCCGAAGATCTGAAGATATCAATCCTTAGGTCATTAGGATCAATTTGGACATCCACCTCTTCTGCCTCTGGAAGAATCGCTACGGTAACCGTAGAAGTATGAATGCGACCTTGAGATTCTGTGACGGGAACCCTTTGAACCCGGTGGACACCGCTTTCAAATTTCAGCCGACTGTAGACCCCTTTTCCTTCGATCAGGGCAATGATTTCTTTAAATCCTCCCACACCCGTGTAATGACGGTTCAATATCTCCATCCGCCAACCTTGTTTTTCTGCAAACTTAGAATACATCCTGAAAAGATCGCTTGCGAAAAGGCCTGCTTCCTCTCCTCCCGTTCCTGCACGGATTTCGAGCAAGATGTTTTTTTCGCCATGAGGGTCTTTGGGGAGAAGAGCCATCTTCAACTCTTCCTCCACCTTTCCCTTCTCCTGCGTCAGCCGATGGAGTTCCTCTTTGGCCAACCTTTTCATTTCTTCATCTTCTTCATCCGTCAGAAGGCATTGGCTTCCCTTGATCTCCTCTTCTAATTTTTTTAGCTTTCGGTAAGGATCCACCACTCTTCCAAGTTCGGCATACTCCCTGGCCGCCTTCTGGAATTCATCCTGTTTCGTAATCAACTCAGGTCGGCCAAGGAGGTGTGAGAGTGTTTCGTACCGACGCTCGACCTCTTCTAATTTTTCAAACACCTTTCTCTCCTAAACCATGACAGATTTCAAATGTCAAATTTTTGGAATTTGCCTGCCTACCGGACAGGCAGAGATTTCGACCTTTGACGTTGTTTTTATTGGGTCAGTCCTTCCAATTCTAAGACTTCATGAAGGGCACGCAATGCTACCTCAATTTGGTCTTCAGAGGGCTCGCGGGCAGTCAACCGTTGGAGCCAAAGGCCGGGCTTGATGAAATATTGAAACCCCCTGCTCTCCCTTTTTTGATCGGCGAACCGGATGATCTCATAAGCAAGTCCAGCGATGAGAGGGATGAAGACCACCCGAGAGGCCACTTTATAACCAAATGAAAGATGGTGAGGGATCATGGCAAAGACGATGATGCTCACCACCATGACGATCAGAAGAAAGCTCGTCCCACATCGGGGATGAAGGGTACTGAAACCCTTGACCCGATCGGACATCAACACCTCACCGGACTCGAAGGCGAAGATCGACTTATGCTCCGCTCCATGATATTGGAAGATGCGCCGAATCTCTTTGAAAAAGGAGATGGCCCACAAATAGGCCAGGAAGATGATCAATCGAATGATTCCGTCCACCAGATTGAACAAGATTCCACTTGTTCCAACCATGGGAATGGCGAATCGCAACCACTTCGTCACGAAGAGGGGAATCAAAAAGAAGAGGAAGATGCCGAAACAGAGGGCGAAAGCAAAGGTAAGGCCCATGGTCCAGGGGCTGACCTCCTTCTCTTCTTCGAGAGACTGATTGGCTGAAAAATTGAGAGCCTTCATTCCTAAAACCAAAGCCGAAAGCAAGTTGATCACCCCTCTGACCAAGGGAATTTTGGAGAAAAGCTTCTTCTCGGAAAAAAAGCCCAACCTCTCTCGTTTCACCACAATCTCACCATTGGGCTTCCGGACCGCAATCGCCATCGAATTAGGAGACCTCATCATCACCCCTTCAATCACTGCCTGTCCCCCTACCCGAATCCGATCCTTCTTTTTTTTAGGGATAGAGGGATTGGATTGAGAATATCCCTGATCGAGATCTTTTCTCCCGAAGAACATTTGAACCCTCCCCATGAACCCTGTCGTTTAAAAATTAGCCAAAATGACCCTCTCTTTGATGAGTACAAATAATACGAACTTCTTAGAGATAGACTAACGCGTCCCCTCTCTTCAAGAGACATTTTTATACAACAGGGTGAACTAATGCTGAATGCCTGTAAAAAAAATGACGGACAGAAAGATAGGAATCCAGGATGAACCTTTGGTCCCCAGGAAAATCGGTGGTCTAAAGGTTATGGATCGGGATGAGTTAGGATGAATGAGGAAGTCTGAATTAATCCTTCTGATTTTCTTTTTTCCCATACTGATTTTCTTTTTTCCCATATTTTTTTTGAAACCGCTCAATTCTTCCGGCGGTATCTAAAAATTTTTGTTTCCCGGTGAAAAAAGGATGACAGTTAGAACAGATCTCCACGTGGATTTCCTTTTCGGTACTCTTTGTTTCGAAGGTAGCTCCGCAGGCACATTTAATCACCGTATCAAAAATTTTGGGGTGAATCTCTTTTTTCATCAGAATGGCCTCCAATTCCCTATTTTACTGATTTTCCACAAATTTTCAACATTTTTTATCCAATCCCCCATTCCCCCTATTAGAAAGGGAAGGTGTGAAAAAATTGCTTCAAATAGAGAGGGTGGGCAAGGATATCGAAAAAATTTTACAGCGTTACCTTATAGCGTAAACTGCCCACAATAATAAACTTTAATTATATTCATTATCTATAAAAGCCTTGTAACCTTTGCCCTCTAAAATACCGCAATTGTAAAATCTTGAAGATATTCTTGCCCACCCAATCATCCCAATCTTTTCACAGCTTCAGGGGGACGAAGGGGGATTATTGATTCATGGAGTCGAGGAAATCCCGATTGCCCTTGGTGACCTGCATTTTCTCCAATAGAAATTCCATGCTCTCCACTGTGTTCATCGGTTGAAGGACTTTTCTCAAAAGCCAGATGCGGTTTAGATCATTGGGTTCCATGAGGAGCTCCTCTTTTCTTGTGCCTGACCGCTGAATATCAATGGATGGAAAGACCCTCCGATCTACCAGACGCCGATCTAAATTGATCTCCATATTTCCCGTCCCTTTGAACTCTTCGAAGATCACCTCATCCATACGGCTCCCGGTGTCAACGAGGGCGGTGCCAATAATGGTGAGGCTACCCCCCTCTTCAATGTTTCTCGCCGCACCAAAAAACCGCTTCGGTCGTTGAAGGGCGTTGGCATCGATTCCTCCAGAGAGGACCTTGCCACTGGGCGGGACGACCGTATTATAGGCCCTGGCCAATCGCGTGATGCTATCGAGAAGAATGACCACATCCTTTTGATGCTCCACCAATCGCTTTGCCTTTTCGATCACCATCTCCGCTACTTGAACATGGCGTGAGGCCGGCTCGTCGAAAGTGGAACTGATGACCTCTGCATCGACAGAACGTTCCATATCGGTCACTTCCTCCGGTCGTTCATCGATGAGGAGGACGATCAGGGTGATCTCTTTATGGTTGGATGTGATGCTATGGGCGATCGTCTGGAGAAGCATGGTCTTACCGGTTCGCGGTGCGGCGACGATCAGTCCTCGCTGTCCTTTTCCAATGGGCGTGAGAAGGTCCATTACCCGGGCGGAGTAATTTTTAGAATCATTCGCCGCTTCCAAATTGATTTTCTCCTGAGGATAAAGAGGAGTGAGGTTGTCGAAGAGGATTTTATCCCTCGCCACCTCTGGGTCTTCATAGTTGACCAATTCCACTTTCAACATGGCGAAGTACCGTTCCGTATCCTTGGGGGGTCGAATCTGGCCTGAGACGGTGTCACCCGTTCGAAGATTGAATCGCCGGATCTGAGAGGGCGAGATATAAATGTCATCTGGCCCGGGCAGATAATTGTAATCGGGGGCTCTCAGAAAGCCAAACCCGTCGGGCAGGATTTCGAGCACCCCTTCCCCAAAGATCAGGCCGTTTTTTTCCGTCTGGGCTTGAAGAATAGCAAAAATCAACTCTTGCTTTCTCATCCCACTCGCGCCTTCCACATTGAGCTCCTTGGCAATCTTGTACAGTTCATTAATCTTCAACTTTTTCAAATCTTTGATATTCATAGTTTTTCCTTTATCCTCCCTTATCGCTAAGCGCTTAGCGTCTTTTTTTTCTGAAGCGCCACCTTTTTTAACTCTTGAAAAATCTCTTTCGCCCTTTTCTTCGTCTCCTCCATCGATCCCTCATTCCGAATGACGTAGTCTGCAAATTTTAACTTCTCCTTAAGGGGCATCTGAGAGGAAACTATTCTCAGGGCCTCCTCGGGATTTGTCCCATCCCGATCTTTCAACCTTTCGATTTGCTGCGGCTGGGTTGAAGTCACCACAATCAGCTTATCCATCTCCCGGTGATCTCCAAGCTCGATGATGAGCGGAGCATCGATCACCACAATGGCCTCGGGATCCTTTTCCCCGATTTCTTTTGCTCTACGATCCATCTCCTCCTTGATCCGAGGATGGAGAATCTGGTTCAGGAATTTCCTTTGTTTCGGATCCGCAAAGACTTTATCCGCCAATTTTTTTCGTTGAATGGATCCATCCTCTTGAAGGATTTCCTGACCAAATGCCCTGATGAGCTCACTCCAGGCAGGTTTGTGGGGTAGAACCAGTTCCCTGGCAATCTGGTCTGCATTAATAATATAAGCGCCCTCTTCTTTTAAGATTTGGGAAACAGCCGTCTTTCCGCTTGCCACCCCTCCCGTCAATCCGACGATGAGCATTCTTCTTGGAATCTCCTAAATATCGAGGCGTTGAACAAAGAGGGCATTCTCCTCGATGAATTGGCGCCTTTGCTCCACCTCGTCGCCCATCAAGATGCTGAAGATTTCATCGGCCTCGATGGCATCTTCGACCTTCACCTTGAGGAGTGTCCGGGTCTCTGGATTCATCGTGGTTTCCCAGAGTTGTCCGGGGTTCATCTCTCCCAAACCTTTATATCGTTGGATGCTCAGCCCTTCTCTCCCCAATTGATTGAGAGATTGAAGCAATCCCTCCTCTTGATCGATGGTTATATTCTTTCCCTTCTCCACCAAGGTATAGGGAGGAGGTGCCATCTCTTGGATCTCTTGACGAATTTGGTAGAGATGGCGATATTCAACAGAGGCGATGAGATCCCAATGGACTTGGGTTCTCAAATCTTTCCCATTCGATTCCTGAACTTCAAAAAAGTAGAGGTTGTGCTCTTCGTCCCAGGAAAGATCGAAGACTTCAAAACCACTCTTTCTCAACCGCTTCTGAAGATCGGCAATTTTCCCCTTCTCTTCAAACGTCGACTTGTTTCGAACCCCATTTTCAAGAAGGAATTTGATGAGAGATCGGGAGTACCCTTTCTTCTGGATTCGCTGATTCAAATCATGATACGTATAAATTTTTTCTAAGAGTAAGCTGAGCCTCTTGTCGGTCAGTTTTTTATGGGTGGACTGGATGATCACTTCGCTCCTGTTGATGGCCCGGTTCATGAGATGTCGGTTGAAAGCTTCTTCATTCTTAATATAGGTCTCGCCCTTTCCCTCAATGACTTTGAAGAGTGGGGGCTGGGCAATGTAGAGATGCCCCCGCTCGATTACCTCTGGCATATGGCGATAGAAAAAAGTGAGGAGTAAGGTTCGGATGTGGGATCCGTCTACATCCGCATCCGTCATGATGATGATGCGGTGGTAACGAAGTCGATGGATATCATAGTCGTCCTTTCCAATCCCTGCGCCCAGGGCGGAAATGAGAAGACGAATTTCCTCGCTGGCCAACATCTTATCAAACCGAGCTTTCTCCACATTGAGAATTTTTCCTTTGAGGGGAAGGATGGCCTGAAAGGTTCGATCCCTGCCCTGTTTGGCTGACCCTCCTGCTGAATCGCCTTCCACAATAAAGATCTCGCTGAGCGCAGGATCCCTTTCCTGACAATCGGCCAATTTTCCGGGAAGGGAACCTCCTTCCAGGGCTCCTTTTCGACGGCTCAGTTCCCGTGCCTTCCGAGCGGCTTCCCTGCCCCGAGCGGCATCGATCACTTTGGAGATGATTTTTCTGGCGACGGCAGGATTTTCTTCAAAGTAACTCCCCAGTCTTTCATTGACCAGGGCCTCCACCAATCCCTTCACCTCGCTGTTCCCCAGTTTCGTTTTGGTCTGCCCTTCAAATTGAGGTTCTGGAATTTTGACGCTGATGACTCCAGCCAGCCCTTCTCGGATATCTTCTCCCGTGAGGTTCTCTTTAAGACCCTTAAGAAGGTTCGTGCTGGTCGCATATTGATTGATCGTACGAGTGAGGGCGCTTTTAAAGCCGATGAGGTGGGTTCCTCCTTCATGCGTATTGATGTTGTTGGCAAAGGAGAAGAGATTTTCGACATACCCATCGTTATACTGGAAGGCGATCTCCACCTCTGTTCCATTCTTAACACCCTGGACGTAGATGGGTTTCGGATGGATACAATTCTTATTTTTATTAAGATATTCAATGAAGGAGATAATTCCTCCTTTATAAAAGAAGTCATGCCGCTTTTCTGAGCGTTCATCCTCGATGCTGATGGAGAGCCCTTTGTTTAAAAAAGCCAATTCTCTTAAGCGCTGAGAGAGGATGTCGAAACTGAAATTCACGGTTTCAAAGATTTGGCTGTCCGGTTTGAAACGAACCTGAGTTCCTGTTTGTTTCGTCTTTCCGGTCACTTCCAACTTTATCTGGGCCTCTCCCCTCTCATAAGTCTGATGATAAACCTTACTGTCTCTCCGTATCTCCAGGTCAATAAATTCGGAGAGGGCATTGACAACCGAGAGCCCTACCCCATGAAGGCCTCCAGAAATTTTGTAGCTGCGATTATCAAATTTACCTCCGGAGTGGAGTTTGGTCATGACCACCTCCACGGCAGGACGATTCTCTTTCTCGTGGAGATCAACGGGAATGCCCCGTCCGTCATCTCTGACCGTGACACTGTTATCGATATGAATGATCACATCGATCCGGGAGCAATATCCTCCCAGGGCTTCATCAATACTGTTATCCACCAATTCATGAACCAAATGATGAAGGCCTTCGATTCCGGTATTTCCAATATACATCGCAGGCCTTTTGCGGACAGCTGCCAATCCTTCCAGGATCTTGATCTGCTCCGCCATGTATTTTTCCGTTGGTTCTTTCATCCCTTCTCCTTAACGGGTGATGAGTGAGTGTCATTCACCCATAGAATCCACTTAAAGCCTCATCGGCATGATGATGTATAATTGGTGAGGGGCCTCCAGTGTGGGAGAGGAAGGTCTGAGGATTCCAGGACTCCCTTCATCCTTCAACTCCATGAGGACCTCATCGGTATCGATGACATTGAGTGCTTCCATTAAATATCTGGCGTTAAATCCAACCTGAAGAGGTGGTCCTTCGTAAGCCACTTCAGCCTCTTCTTTGGCATCTCCAAAGTCTTGATGATAGGAGGACATCTCCACAGAATTTTTTTTAAGAGAGAGTTTGATTCCCTCCATCTTCTCGCTGGCCATGGTGGAAACTCGCTTCAAAGAACTGTACATCTTCTCTTTCCCCATCACTAATTTCTTATCATTCCCTTTGGGAACCACTTGTTCGTATTCTGGAAATTCCCCATCGATCAATCGAATAACCGTGAGTAATCTTCCCATTTTAAAAAACCCGTGGGTGGCATTGAAATAGATTCCCATCTCCTCTTCACCATCGCGATCTCCAATGATTTTTTTAATTTCTAAAATCCCTTTTTTAGGAATGATCAATCCTTTTTCAATGCCTCGAATGGGTTGATTTTCTCGATCGACAAGAGAAAGGCGATGACCATCCGTTGCTACCATTCTTAATATTTCCTTTTCCCCTTCTTTAACTTGTATAAAAAGAACTCCATTGAGATGATAACGAGATTCTTCGTTGGAGGCGGCAAAGACCGTCTTTTCTATCATCTCCCGGATGAGCCGATTTGATACGGTCGAAAAATTTTCCTCTTGGCAGACAGGAAGTGCAGGAAATTCCTCTGGATCTAATCCTGCAAGATTAAAGATGGATTTCCCACACTGGAGGGTAATCCATTGATTCTCTTTCTTTTGTATATGAATGGACTCATCGGGTAATTCCCTAACAATTTCATATAATTTTTTTCCTGAAACGGAGGCCTTTCCTTCTTGCTGAATCGTCGCCGTCAATTCTTCACGGATTCCTGTTTCTAAATCAGTTCCGGTGAGATAAAGGGAATTTTTATCCCATTCTAATAGTATATGAGATAGGATCGGAAGGGTCGTCTTTCTTCCTGCGACACTCTGCATTAATCCCAATCCTCTAAAAAATTCTCTTCTTTCAATTTCAAAATTCATCGTCTTCGCCTCCTAATAGTATTCTTTATATTTTAAAGTACCGTCTTCGTCGTATATCTTTGTGGAAATGAAGAAAAGGGCACTAACTTAAAAAAAAGAAAGAGCATTTAGATGTTAAATTTTCTCTTAATAGATTTTGGAATTTCTCCTTATTTTTTAAACATTCGTTCTTTCTTTTTCCTTCTCCTCATCCATTCACAATATTTACACCTGATTTACCTACGGCATAAGAGGGTTATTCTAAGTGGCATAGCACCAAATCTAAATTAAAAATTTTTAAACGTTTATAACCAATCAGACAACTTTATTCAGCAGGGTTTATGATTTAATTTGACTTTGCAAATTTTCAATCATTTCTTTAAAAGAGGTTTCTTTTGATATCATTTCTTCCACTTTTTTAATAGAATGAAGAACGGTGGAATGGTCTTTTCCTCCAAATTTCTCTCCAATTTCAAGCAAAGAGGCCTTGGTTAATTTTCGGGAGAGATACATGGCAATCTGTCGAGGAAGCACATAACTTTTATATTTTCGTTTTACCTTTAAGTCTGGAATTTTAATGTTAAAAAAATTAGCCACGACTTTTTGAACAAGATCGATAGAGATCAACTCCACCTTCGGTTTAATAATATTTTTTAGAATTTCTTTGGCCGATTGGATGTCAATCGGTGTTTTGGTGAGCGAGGCGAAGGCACCGATCCGAATGAGGGATCCCTCTAAAACTCTAATATTGGAATCAATTTGAGAAGCCAGAAAGAAAGCGACATCATTGGGGAGGGAAATATTTTCTGTTTCGGCTTTTTTTCTTAAGATGGCAACTTTCGTTTCAAGGTCGGGTGGTTGAATGTCAGCGATCAGTCCCCATTCAAACCGTGATCGAAGCCTTTCTTCGAAATTGGGGATATCTTTTGGAAACTTGTCACTGGTGAGGACGATTTGCTTCCGAGATTGATGAAGGGCTTCGAAGGTATGGAAAAATTCAGCTTGAGTTCTTTCTTTCCCAGCGATGAATTGAATATCATCGATCAGTAAGACATCCATTTTTCTATATTTATTTCTGAATTCATCCATCTTTTCATAACGGAGCGAATTGATCACCTCATTGGTGAACTCTTCAGAGGTGATGTAACAGATTTTTTTTACTTCGGTGAGGATTCGATGTTGAACAATATGGTTTCCGATGGCGTGGAGGAGATGGGTCTTTCCTAATCCTACCCCCCCATAAATAAAGAGAGGATTGTAATTCTTAGCCGGTGAATCAGCCACCGCCAGGCAAGCCGCATGAGCAAACTGGTTGCTCGCTCCTACCACAAAATGATCGAAGGTGTATTTTGGATTGAAGAGCGGTTGGGAAGAATGGAAGACCTGCGGTTCATAGCTTGGCAAAGGTTGAGGGGTTGAGTCCTTTCCGTTCATCTTTTCATTTTTAATTCGGAATTGGAGTTGACACGATGCATGGGTCAAGAGGGAAACGGCATCTTTAATATAAAGGGAATAATGTTCGTGGATCCACTCTTTGAAGAATCGGTTCGGGACCTCTAACTCAACCTTTTCTCCTTCCCGGGAGATAAAGAGAATGGGTTTAATCCAAATGTCGAAATTCTGTTGACCAACTCTTTCTTTTAAAGAATCGATCACCTTAGGCCATAAATCTTCCATGAAATTGACCTTGATCGTTTGAAGTGTTGGACGAAGGGTATCGATGGAATGGACAAGGAAGACCCAAAAAAGAAAATCTCTTCATTTTCAATTAGTTATAAGTCTCTTTGCACAATGTTTCCACAACTGTGGATAAATGAAATTAAAGACAAAGAGGGGAAAAAATTGAGGATGAATTCATTGTATTCTAATTTGAGTACAAATACTAACCCCGTCATTTAAAAAAATCAAGCTTTTTTTTGATAGATCTATTCTTTCTCCGCCAACCTTGCTACAGCGACCACCCTTTCCCCCTCTTCAAGAGTGATCAGCCTCACCCCTTGGGTACTCCTTCCCTGAATAGGGATGTCCACGGCCCGCAAACGAATAATCTTACCCTTGTTGGAGATGACCATTAATTCATCTTCATCGACAACGGTTTTAATCCTTATCACATCTCCGGTCTTTTGTGTTCTCTTCAATGTAAAAATACCGGACCCTCCCCTATTCTGAGTCCTATATTCAGAAGCCTGAGTCCGTTTTCCATATCCATTCTCTGCGGCGGTTAAAATTTGAGTGTGAGGGCCGACCACCTCCATCCCCACTACTTCATCCTCTTTGGAAATCTTAATCCCCCTCACGCCATGAGCGGTGCGGCCCATCTCCCGGATCTGGTTTTCAGGGAAGTGGATGGCCTTCCCCATTTTGGTGCCGATAAAGAGATATTGTTTTCCATCGGTCAATTTCGCGGAGATGAGTTCATCTCCTTCATCGAGGTGAATGGCGATGATGCCTCCCGAACGGGGATTGCTGTAGGCTTCAAGGACTGTCTTCTTGATGGTCCCCTTTTTGGTCATAAAGGTGATGAACTTGTCTTTCGAAAAGTCTTTGAGGGAGAGAATGGTGGTCACCTTCTCCTGTAGGTTGAGATGGAGGAGATTGACGATGGCCTTCCCCCGTGTGGCGCGGCCAGCTTGTGGAAGTTCATGAACTTTCATCCAGTGAATTTTTCCAGCATCCGTTAAGAACAAGATGTAATCATGAGTCGAGGCGATGAAGAGATCTTCTACAAAATCTTCCTCTTTCACATTGATTCCCACCTTCCCTTTTCCACCGCGATGCTGACTCCGGTAGAGGCTGATGGGGTTTCTCTTGATGTATCCTGTGTGGGTGATCGTCACCACCATATCCTCTTCGGCGATGAGATCTTCGACCCGGAGTTCTGGGGCGGTCTCCACAATTTCCGTTTTCCTTTCGTCTCCGTAGGCATCTCGGATGGAGGTGACTTCCTCTTTGATCAAGTTGAAAATCAATCGTTCGCTGGCCAGGAGAGCCTTCAACCGATTGATCAACTTGATGGTCTCCTCATACTCTTCCACAATTTTACGCTGCTCAAGGTTCGTGAGTCGTTGGAGCCTCATCTCCAAGATCGCCTGGGCCTGTTCATCCGAGAAGGCGAATTTCTCCATTAAATGTTCTTTCGCCTCCTTCGGAGTTTTGGAGGCTTTAATCGTAGCGATGATGGCATCGATATGGTCAATCGCCTTTTTCAATCCTTCCAGGATATGGGCCCTCGCCTCCGCCTTATTGAGTTCAAAGCGGGATCTCCGGATGACGACCTCTTGTCGATATTGAACGAAGAAATGGAGCATATCTTTGAGGGAGAGAAGCTTTGGCTGATTCTGGTGGATGGCCAGAAGAATGATCCCGAAGGATGTTTGCATCTGTGTATGTTTATAAAGCTGGTTGAGGATGATCTCCGCCACCTCGTCCCGTTTCAGTTCGACGACCACTCTCATTCCTTCCCTATCCGATTCATCCCGGACATTGGAAATCCCCTCGATCACCTTCTCCTGAACCAATTCAGCGATTCTTTCGACCAGTCTGGCTTTGTTGGTTTGATAGGGAAGCTCGGTGATGACGATATTTTCTCGGTCTCCCTTTCGATCCCTCTCGATGATCGCTCTGGCTCGAAGTTGGATGACACCCTTTCCAGTCTCATAGGCCTGACGGATTCCCTCTTTACCATAGATGAACCCTCCCGTAGGGAAGTCAGGTCCAGGAAGATGACCCATCAATTCGTTGATAGAGATATCAGGGTTTTCGATCAGGGCAATGATCGCGTTAATGGTTTCTACAAGATTGTGAGGAGGGATATTGGTGGCCATTCCCACAGCAATCCCCGAGGAACCGTTGACGATGAGATTAGGGAATTTGGAAGGGAGGACGGAGGGTTCGACTAGAGATTCATCATAGTTTGGAACGAAGGCAATGGTTTCTTTGTCAATATCAGCCAGTAATTCATTGGTAAGCTTGGACATCCGGATTTCCGTATATCGCATGGCCGCTGGGGGATCGCCATCAATGGAGCCAAAATTTCCTTGGCCATCGATCAGCGGATAACGGAGAGAGAAATCCTGTGCCATTCGGACAATGGCATCGTAAACAGCCATGTCGCCATGGGGATGATATTTACCGATCACATCACCGACGATTCTTGCCGACTTTTTATAGGGTTTATCCCAGTCGTTATTTAACTCGTTCATGGCATATAGAATCCGGCGATGAACGGGTTTCAGGCCATCCCTTACGTCTGGCAGGGCTCGACCGATGATGACGCTCATGGCGTAGTCCATGTAGGACTTTTTCATCTCGTCTTCGATATTGACAGGGATGTGCTCGATCGCAATGTTCACGGAAGCTCCTGAAAATGATGTATGGCCGGAAAGAACCCCTTAACTCGTCTTTTTATTTATCTTTTATTTTAGTCAAAGGGGAAAATGATTGGTAATCGGTCGTCTCCGGTAGGCCCTACCCTTCTGGGTGGAGCGCTTTAATATTAATAACAAAACTTAATATAAAAACCCCTTCCCTGTCAACAAAATTAACAAAATTAAGTGGTAATCTTGACAATAAATCATAAATATGGTTTAAATTAAAAGTTTAATCATTTCAAAAAATAAAATAAGGAACTCTAACAAAGAGGGATTCAATCTAACAAAGAGGGATTCAATGAAAAGAACCTATCAGCCCAGCAACCTCAGGCGGAAAAGGACCCATGGCTTCTTGGAGAGGATGAGCACCAGAAGCGGTCGTAATGTTATAAAGCGGAGGCGATTGAAAGGGAGAAAGAGGTTGGCTGTTTAGACCTCGAATTCCTGAGGATGGAAAGAGAAAATATTCAGTGGGTAGAAGTTCGTGAGGATCACCGTGAAAGGATCCTTCAGCTTTACAAAAAAGGAGAGGATCACTTCTCCTCAGGATTTCAGAAAGGTGATGAAGTTAGGCAGAAGGCTTTCTTCTCGGAATTTCGTCCTCTTTATAAAGAAGAATGAGACTCTTTTTCACCGGTTGGGGATTGTCGTAAAAAAAGAGATTGGTCCGGCGACTTTTCGAAATCGAATGAAGCGTTATATACGGGAGTTTTTTCGCCTCCAGAAGCATCAGATCAAAGGTTCGTACGATATCATTTTAATGGTTAAAAAGGGATGTTCGGTCAATCGATATCAGGAAACGGAAGAAGAACTAAGAGGACTCCTTGTTTTATGAAAAAGAGAACGATCTATGAGTTGATACTTCGACTGCGCCAAATTCCGGGATTCAGACCAGGGAAAGTCGAAGGGTTGACCAAAGAAGGACTCCTCATTCTGATCCATCTCTATCGATATACGTTTTCAATACTCTTTGGACCCTGCTGCCGCTTCACTCCTTCCTGTTCCTCTTATGCTTTGCTATCGATTCATCGTTTCGGAATCATGGAGGGGGCCTGGCTCATTTTCAAAAGACTGATCAAGTGCCATCCCTTCCATCCCGGTGGATACGATCCAGTTCCCGAAATTATCCAAAAATCTTAAGAAGGAGATCTAGGTCAAGGGACATATGGAAAAGAGAACTATCTATGCGATATTATTAACATTTTTTATTATTGTGTTTTGGACTGTCGTCCAGTCAAAGTTCTTTCCCCAGACACCCAGTAAGCCAGAAACAAAGGATGTAAAAAAGGAACAGATTGCTTCCGCAGAGAAGGCTGTCGAAAAAAAGGAGCGGGTTAAAGAATCGAAGCCTCCTGCAAAGCCAAAGGTCGTTATCGAAAAAAAGGAAGTGTCTGTCGAAACACAATATTATTGGGCAGTCTTTACCTCTGGAGATGCAAGATTAAAACATTTCAGACTTAAAAAATATGAAGACAGAGTAGAAGAGTCTTCCTTGACGATAAAATTGATCCAGCTCGTTCAGAGCATCTTGGGCAAAAAAGAGGAAGAACTCAAAAAACCCGTTCCCCTCGATTTGGTGAATACGAGTGAAGAAGAAGGGCTCCCCCTGGGACTCACCTTTAATGAATCGGGCACCTCCCCTTCTGAGGGAAACTGGGAGGTAGATAGGGAACAACTCCGTTTGATCGGTAACGGTGAAAAGGGTGAGATCACTTTTACAAAGAGTTTAGAGAATGGGTTAAAGGTAATCAAACGATATCGGTTTAACTCGGAGCAATACGCTATCGGTCTGGATGTGGAGATTGAAAACAATTCTTCTAAAGAGATCACCACCCCTGTAGGACTGCAATGGATCGGAAGAATTGAACTGGTGAAATTGGCTGATGAAGAGAATAAAGATTATGGATTAAAATATGCCTTTTTTAAGAACCAAAAAGTGGAGAAAAAGGATCTCGGAGGAACAGGTTCTTCAGGCTGCATGCCTGGTTGTGGAACGAAAAAAAGAAACATCGAAACCTTTGAATTTTTTGATAAAGGTGAATTGAAATGGTTTGCTTTCGAAGGGGAATATTTTACAACTTTATTGATTTCGCCTCCTTCAGAAAAGAGCCTCTCTTTATCCGTAAAGGGTGATGAAAAGAATCTTTTAAAAGCCAGTTTGATTAATACTCCTGTATCTATTCTTCCAAAACAGGCGATAAAGGTTCCATACCAGATTTATCTTGGTCCAAAAGAGATTGATCGCTTAAAAGGATTAGGTGCTGATGCGGAAAAATTAGTCGATTTTGGTTGGTTTACGATCGTTGCCAAACCCCTGCTCTGGTTCTTAAAACTGACCAACAAGATTACAAGTAATTTTGGAATCGATATTATCATTCTCAGCATCCTGATTAAGATCATCTTCATCCCTCTGACACAGATCAGTATGAAATCGATGAAGGAGATGCAGAAGGTACAGCCGGAGATGAATCGGCTCAAAGAACAGTACAAAAACGACAAGGCAAGGGTTCAGCAGGAGATCATGCTCCTCTATAAGAGAAGGAAGATCAATCCCATGAGCGGATGCCTGCCTATGGTCATCCAAATCCCCGTATTCATTGCCCTTTACAATGCTCTTCAATTTACGATTGAGATGAGACATGCCCCCTTCTTCTTCTGGATCAGGGACCTTGCCGCTAAAGACCCAATCTATATTACCCCCCTTATCATGGGTGCGACCATGATCCTCCAGCAGAAGATGACCCCCACGGCAGCTGACCCAACACAAGCCAAGATGTTTCTGCTGATGCCGGTGATGTTCACTTTTCTCTTCCTCAACTTTCCGTCCGGTCTTGTTTTGTACTGGATGGTTAATAATGTCTTATCGATCGCTCATCAGTATTACATGAATAAAAAAACATGAGGTTCGAATCTTGGAAGAAATTGAAATTGCAAAGCAACTCACAATAGGATTGCTGAACCGAATGGGACTCAAGACAGAGGTGGAGGGGTTTTTAAAAGACGGTAGCCTCTATCTCGAGATTAAAGGAGATCAAGAGGGAATTCTCATCGGAAAATATGGTCGCACTCTCGAATCGCTTCAGATGCTTATTAACCGAATGGTCAATAAACAACTGAAGAACTCCATGAGAGTAGTCATTGATATTGACGATTACCGGAAGAGAAGATCTGACAGCATGTCCAAGATGGCCCAACGATTGGGTGAAAAAGCAAAAGGGACAGGCCATTCCTTAACCATAGGCCCATTCAATGCTCATGACCGGAGGATCATCCATCTCACCATTAAGGAAGACCCTTCCCTTAAAACGGAGAGCCTTGGGGAAGGGGATCTCAAGAAAATTAAGATCATCCCAATGAAGGAAGAGGGATAAGATCTTGAAACCACATGAATAAAAGTGAATAGAGGTTCCTCACTCAGTTCTGCAAAAAGAATCCCATCCGATCAAGAAGAGACGATTGCAGCCATTTCAACCCCCTTTGGGGAAAGTGGTATTGGAATCGTCCGCATAAGTGGTTTCTCAGCGGAATCCATTGCCAGGAAATTATTCAAGCCTAAAAGTGACCCACCCTATTTTATTTCCCATCACTTCCATTATGGTGAACTTATTGACCCCAAAAGTGGAAATCCTGTTGATGAAGTGTTGATCGTTCTGATGAAATCTCCGAAGACCTATACCCGGGAAGATATTGTGGAGATCCACTGTCATGGGGGGTACTTCATTTTACAGAAGGCGTTGGAATTAGTATTGAGGGAAGGGGCCCGGATGGCCCATCCGGGGGAATTTACAAAGAGGGCTTTTCTCAATGGCAGAATTGATCTCACCCAGGCGGAGGCTGTGATCGATTTAATCAAGGCTAAAACTCAGACCAGCCTTGAGATTGCGAACCAGCAACTGAGAGGGTCATTATATAGGGAAATGACCGAGCTCAGATCACGCCTTGTCGAGCGCTTGGCGCTGATCGAAGCCCACATTGATTTTCCAGAAGAAGAGATCGAACCGATTGCTTTTAGAGAGGTGAAGGAAGATTTTAAGAAAATGGTCTATCAGATGGAGGAATGGATCGCATCTTATGAAGAAGGAAAGATCTTTCGTGAAGGAATCTCCTGCGCGATCGTTGGGAAGACCAATGTTGGTAAGTCGAGCCTCCTCAATGTACTGTTGAAAGAAGAGAGGGCCATCGTGACCCCGATCCCGGGGACGACCAGGGATGTCATTGAGGAGGTCCTAAGTATTCATGGAATTCCTGTACGCTTGATGGATACTGCGGGCTTGAGAAAACCTGCGGACTCCATTGAGCAGGAAGGGGTCAGGAGGGCGAAAGAGCGGGTGGCTGACTCTGATTTCGTTCTGCTAATGCTCGATGGAAGTCGAGCACTCGACGATGATGATAAAGAAATCTTCAGAGAGATTAAAGGGAAGAAAAAAGTCGTTGCCATCAATAAAAGCGATCTTCCCTTAAAAATCCCCTTAAAAAAAGTAGAGAAACGCTTTCAAGAAGATCCTATTATCCAAATTTCTGCTTTAAAAAACGAAGGGATTGATGACCTTAAGAAGACCATCTATACCTCCTTGGTTCACCGAGATGTGAGGGCAACACCAGAGCATCTGATCGTAGCCAATATCCGCCATAAGAATGCTCTTACTCAGGTTAAGGACAATCTTACCAATGCAGTGAAGGGACTGGAGGAGGGGATTTCCCTTGAATTCATAGCCTTTGAAATCAGATCTGCATTGGATGCTCTGGGTGAAACAGTTGGAGAGACAACTACCGAAGAAGTATTAAACCGAATTTTCGAACAATTCTGCATCGGTAAATAATGTTTCACGTGAAACATTCATCTCCCCATATCCTCCTCATCAACCCCTGGATCACTGACTTTGCGGCTTATAATTTCTGGATAAAACCCCTTGGACTTCTATATATTGCCAGCCTCTTGAGGGATAATGGGTTTCGGGTCACCCTGATCGACTGTCTGGATTTCACAATAAAAACAAAAAGATATGGTGACGGGAAGTTTTCCAAGACCAAAATTGAGAAACCCCTTCCTTTCAAATCCATCCCAAGAAATTACAGCCAGTATGGAATTCCTGAAGAAATCATGTTGAAAAGACTCTCATTCCTTGAAGAACCAGACCTCATTTGTGTTACCTCAGGGATGACTTACTGGTATCCAGGAGTATTCAAAATAATTGAAATTGCAAGGAAATTGTTTAAGGAAGTCCCAATTATTCTTGGAGGTATCTATGCAACCCTCTGTTATGACCATGCAAAAAAACATTCAGGTGTGGATATCGTCTTCAATGGAAGTGAGGAGCTTGAGGCTTTAAAGCTGATTTCAGATTTAACTAATTTTGAACTCCGAACTCCGAACTCCCTGCCTGCCGAAGCCTCGGCGCAGGCAGGCGAACTCCGAACTAATATTTACCCGGCCTTCGACCTTTATCCAAATCTCAATTTTGTATGTATCGCTACTTCAAGAGGATGCCCATTTCAATGTACCTATTGTGCCTCTCCTTTTTTATCGAAGGGTTTCTCCAGAAGGGATCCTTTAAAAGTGGTTGAAGAGATCGAATACTGGACGGCACAATATCATATCAATAATATTGCTTTCTATGACGATGCCCTTCTCATTGAGCCCTCTCAACATTTTATTCCTATTATGAAAGAGATCATCAAAAGGGGAATCCATTGCAATTTCCACACGCCAAATGCTATTCATATCAAAGAGATAGATGAAGAGGTGGCTGATCTCCTATTTCATGGCGGATTTAAAACCATTCGTCTCGGTCTTGAAACATCGAATGAGGCCACACAGATAGAAACCGGAAGAAAGGTGGATAATCAGGAATTCCGACAGGCGGTCAAACATTTAAAAAGGGGAGGGTACTCAAGCGAAGAAATTGGTGTATATATTTTGGTAGGATTGCCAGGTCAAAGGGTAGGGGAGGCTGAAGAAGGTATTGTTCTTGTTAAAGAAACAGGTGCAAAACCAATATTGGTTGAGTATTCCCCTATTCCTCATACTCCATTGTTTGAAAAGGCTAAGAAAAGGTCACAATTCGATCTCGAAAATGAACCTCTATTTCATAACAATTCCATACTGCCTTGCCAATGGGAAGGGTTCACAATGGGAGATTATAAAAAATTGAAGGAAAAATTGGGGGGAAATTAAGTGAAACCATTTGAAATTACAAAAGATATTTTTATTGTCGGAGGCCCGGACATCACGGATGGTCGAGATGGTTGTGTCTATCTTATGAACCTGGAGGAGCTAATATTAATTGATACTGGGGCAGGGTGGAGTGTTGAGAATATTATTGGCAATATTAAAAAATTGGGGTTTGATCCCAAAAATTTGGCTAAAATAATTTTAACCCACTGCCATATCGATCATATTGGAGGGGCCCCAGAAATCAAAAAGAGGTTTGGCTCTAAGATATATATTCACAAACTAGATGCTCCACCTGTTGAAACTGGAGATCCGATTCTGACGGCTGCCAAATGGTATCAAACAAGTTTTCCGCCAACTCTTGTTGATGTGAAATTCAATTTTCCGGAGGAGATATTAAAAATTGGCGAACAGAAGATTGTTTGCGTTCACACACCAGGTCATACTCCGGGATCAATATGCATCTATTTGGATAAAGATGGAAAGCGGATTCTTTTTGGTCAGGATCTTCACGGTCCATTGCTTCCCGAGTTTGGCTCGAACCTCGATGATTATGGCCGTTCTACCAAGAAATTACTCGACCTCGATGCGGATATCCTCTGCGAAGGTCACTTCGGAATTTACAAAACAAAGAAAGATGTAAAAAATTATATCCTCTCCTATCGCCACCAATATGGCGTGGAATGAATAGATATAGAATAACAAGGTGGAATATAAATACATCAAATTTGATGTTGACTAAAAATGGAATTCATTGTAGAATTTTGTAATCCCTTATGAGGCACCGAACAAACTTCGATCTATACCTTGAAGAGCAGTTAAAGGACCCTGATTTTGCTGAGCGGTTCAAAAAGGCTGGAGAAGCTTGGGATGTAGCCATTAAGCTTGCTTCTCTCCGTAAATCGTCTGGGCTGTCTCAGAAAGAACTGGCGAAACGGGTGGGGACATCTCAACAACAGATCAGTCGTCTTGAGTCACCTTCGTATGAAGGTCACTCCTTAAGCATGTTGCGCCGAGTTGCAGACGTTCTCGGAGCGAGCGTCCATGTGGAAATCCAAGGCAAAAAACAACAGACCCCACCAGTTGTTTCTGAAGCCAGAGCCATTTATAGAGTTAAGAGTAAGGATGCGCGCAAACGAAGTGAGCTCCTAAAGTTTGAGCTTGACTTTTTGAGAGAAGAGAAAGTGGACATTGTGAGGAATCTCCACATTGTGGAGGCTCTTTATAAAGAAGCAGTGACTCTTGGTATCATCCCATTAAAAAACCCTCTCGATGGAATAGAGGTGGATCTAAAAATAGCAAAGGCCGTTAATCGTGTTTGAGAGATTGCTTAAAAAGATAGCACTTCAGTTGAAGAAGGCATCGATTCCCTACATGGTGATAGGTGGCCAGGCTGTGCTTCTCTATGGAGAGCCAAGACTGACCCGGGATATTGATATTACTCTGGGGATGGGTGTGGATGGATTGGATAGAGTCAAAAGAATCATTAAGGCCATCGGCCTCAAGAGTCTTGTTAAGAAGGAGTTTGTAGAGCGGAACAGGGTGCTTCCTACCATAGATAAAAAAAGTGGTATTCGAGTCGATTTTATCTTTTCATTCTCTCCCTATGAAAGGCAAGCCATCGAGAGAGCGAGGGATATTAAATTGGGCAGATCACTTGTTAGGTTTGCTTCTCTTGAAGATGTGGTGATCCATAAAGTGATTGCTGGAAGAGCAAGGGATCTTGAAGATGTGAGATCCATTCTCTTGAAGAACCTGAAGTATGATTTAGTTTATATCGAAAAGTGGCTGAAGCAATTTGACAAATCGTTGGGGGGAAAATTCTTAAAGGTATTTAGAAACATAGAGAAGGAAATATATTCTAATCAATAAGGCCATCGCCTCATATGTGATGTCTCAATGACGGCTTTACAATGATTTGAGATATGTCATTCCCGCCCCGATTTCCATCGGGAATCCAGATTGAAAAGACTGGATTCCCCCGTATCAAGTACGGGGCAGGCTTATCAAGTCCGGAATGACACAATGTGTAAAGTAATTTCTGAGACACTATAGTGAACGACCTAAATAAGTTGACATTAGTAAAGTGTCATTGCGAACGAAGTGAAGCAATCTCAGGAGATTGCCACGTCACTTCGCTCCTCGCAATGACCACTTTCTTTTGGCGTTCACTATAAATGATCAGGGAACTTGAATTCTTTTGCAGAAATATAATGCTTGCATCTTTGTAAATTGGAGAGTATACTTCCAATATGCAAAGTTATATCAGGCGTCTCATTACCGAGGGGATACAGCAAAAACTGCAGAATATCCCTGCTGTTGTCATCCTCGGTCCCCGTCAATGTGGAAAATCAACTTTGGCCAAAGCCATTATTTCTGAAATTGCAGATGGCGTCTATCTGGACCTTGAACGCCCCTCTGATATCAATAAACTTACAGATGCCGAAGCCTTCTTCAACCTCAATGCCAACAAACTGATTTGCCTTGATGAAATACAACGGGTCCCGGAGATATTTCCAGTTCTCAGAGGTGTAATCGATGAAAATAAAAGGAATGGACAATTTATCATACTCGGGTCCGCATCCCCCAATCTGATCAAGCAAAGTTCTGAGACACTGGCGGGAAGAATTTCCTACTTTGAGCTTACACCTTTTCTTTTCAAAGAGGTTTCCGAAGATAATCATTTCAGTAAATTAAGAAAAGTCTGGCTGAGGGGTGGTTTTCCGAGAAGTTATCTCGCTTCGGATGAAAAGGAAAGTTTCGAGTGGCGTGTCGACTTTATCAGAACATTTCTCGAAAGAGATATCCCGCAGATTGGTTTTCGAATTCCGGCAAAAACTCTCGAGCGATTCTGGAAAATGTGCGCTCATCTGCACGGGCAGATTCTGAACAGTTCGAAGCTTGGCGAATCCCTTGGGTTAAGTCATCACACCGTGCGCTCTTATGTGGACCTATTTGATCAGACATTTGTTTTGAGGGTTCTTCGGCCTTATGAATCGAACCTGAAGAAGAGATTGGTCAAATCACCGAAAATATATGTCAGAGACACAGGTTTACTCCATGCCCTTCTAGGTATCGAAGACCACAATGACCTTCTTGGTCATCCTGTTTATGGCGCCTCATGGGAAGGTTTTGTCATAGAAAATATTCTTTCTCTCTTACCAAACTGGACGGCTTCCTTCTACCGCACCTCATCAGGCTCTGAGATTGATTTGATTCTTGAAAAAGGGAAGAGGCGGATCGCCGTGGAGTGCAAAGTATCGACCTCCCCAAGTCTGAATCGAGGTTTTTGGAATGCGATGAACGATTTAAAATTTGAAGAAGCGTGGATCATCGCGCCAGTTAAAGATACCTATCCCGCAGAAAGAGGTGTGATGGTTGCACCACTTCAAAAATTTATTGATCTTCTATCCAATTTGTAGCACCTTCAGTCATTGCTGCCTTCCCTGTCTGCTGCAGGCTGGTAGAGGCAGGTCGGTCGGTTAAGGAGGTACAATCAAAAATGACATTTCCTTTCCGGGAAGCACCGCCATGTGGGCGGGGAGCTTCACAATGAAATCTTCGATTTGGTGACACGACTTGTTCCTTCAACCAAAGAGATAGAATGGAACATCGAAATGATCGGGGATATCAGAGATACAATCCAACATTGGCCTGTTGATCGCTATAAAATCGTTGACGAGTTGGAATTTTATCCTTAATTAAAATCCGAAACTAATGGGAGCGGGTGTAGTGCAAACCCCCTGGCTTCTTGTTGGATGACTTGGGACATTAGGGCTTCTTCAAAGGTAGCACCTTTCTCATTAGAACCCATAGTCCCCCTTCAGAGGTAATCTTAATTTCCCCTTCCATGCCCTCAATTTGGATATCTTGTCGTAATCTATCCTCGCTTATCTCAAGCTTACCAATCTGAAGGTTGAGTTCCCGTGATTTCTTTCCAATATCTTTAATCACACCAACAGGGGTGAATTTACCAAATCCTCCTCCAATAAATCCAACCCCATTTATTTTTAAAACTCTATAAATGACTGAAAAATTAACTTTAAACAGTGAAGGAAAGAAAAAAGCTCCTCGGAAGATAGCAAGGTCGATGCTGTTTTCTTCTATCCCGGTTAGAGCTGTATCCGTTTCAATGACCCTGATCTTATCCTCCACCTTTTGTTTTCTTGCCTCTTCATGAAAAAAATTGGCCATTCCAGGAGGGAAGGAAGCAATTAAGAAAGAACTGCCTATGTTTCTTTTTTGCAGGTTGAATATGACGCCACTGAACGGCCCAATTTCCAGAATGTTTCCATCTTGACGGTTATAGAACTCGTGGATCTGTTGGCCTAAATAGGGGTAGACTGGTTCCCAGAGGTAATAAATTTCTTGGATAGGTTTTAGATTGATGGGTTCCATAAGAATAATGACTAATTATCCTTTATGTTCCTTATTTATTATAGAAATATTTTTAATGTTTTTGAATAAAAATATGAATATAAAATCATCACTTGTCAATTCTAAAAAGAAATCACTCCTTTCATCGAAATTGCTATTTTTTCTTATTTTTGGTAGGGTATATTCAACAAACCTGGGGGTAGGGGATACTGCAATAAAATTTGGGATTGAATTTAAGCCTATTCCCAAAAGGAATGGCTTTTTGTTTTTCACCTAATGCCTTGCGACTCACAAGTTACGGCGGTTAATTTACGCTATGCTCTATGCGCTCTGCGCCATGCGAGAAGTTGGTAACCATTGAAAGGTGAGGGGAACCTGATAAGTGAAGGCTGGAGATGAAGAGGGAAATGGTAGCATACACCACTGTTGATATAACGACCCTGATTGTAACAGTCCGCGGTAAGAGAGTTATTTTGGATCGGGATCTGGCCGGCCTTTACGGAACAACCACAAAGCGATTAAACGAGCAAGTTAAGCGCAATCGTAACCGGTTCCCCGAAGACTTCATGTTTCAGTTGACCACGAAAGAATGGGCCGATTTGACCTCGCAAATTGCGATGTCAAACGCACAGTCTAACCGGTCGCAATTTGCGACCGGTTCACAACGGCACCGTGATCCACGTTTTACGCCATACGCCTTCACTGAACACGGTGCACTCATGGCAGCCAACATCCTGCGCAGCGAGCGGGCCGTTCAGATGAGTGTGTTTGTGGTGCGCGCATTCATTCGTATGCGACAGATGCTTATTGAGCAGAGGGGGCTTGCACGCAAACTTGCCGAACTGGAAGAAGAATTGACTGCGAGACTTGATGTTCATGAGACTGCAATTAACGAGATATTGGGGCAAATCAGACGATTGCTGAGTTCACCGCCAGAGCCTGAGCCGCCAAAGAAACGAATAGGATTCTTGGTGGAAGAACCGCATGTGCCCTACAAATCCTCAAAAGAATCTAAAAAGCAGAAAGGGCGATGAGCGTTTCCGGGGAACCACATCAGAAATGGAATTTTTGGGATCAATTGGTGCAAGAGACGGCTCAAGTGAACTCACCCCCTGCCCCTACCGCCTTGCGTTTCACGGGAGGGTATTAACGCTATGCGCCATGCTCTATGCGCTATGCGAGGTTGTGTACCCCTTGCGCCTTACGCTTGACGCCTGACGGTTTCTGAAATGGCGTAATATCGGTTGGAAAAATATGTGTGGAGCCCCCATGGGAAGGGTTCGAGCCATTCAAAGGCTGGGTGGGGGCGACATCCCGGCCCCAAGCGAATGGACTTCTCTGCCGGGGTAAACTCTGGCTCGAAGAAAGCACACCGGAAAAATTAAAAGGTAAGGGCGGGTAGAATGCTAATTCACATTTCAACGCCTGACACCATTGCTTTACCTAAGGAGTTGGAATTTTATCCATGATGATAATAAGAGGACGATAGCTTTAAATCGAATCTACTTGAATTTAACTCTACCACAGTCAAAACACCTATAAAATTCCCATCTTAAAACAAGACATTCAGTAAGACCATTTTATTTGCATAAACTTAACTAATTTTTAAAAATATTATCAAAAAATGCTTGACATCTTTGTTTTATTACGATATATAATGTAATAAATGAAAACATTAATATAAAGATTAAATCATCATTGTGGAGATTAAAATGAGATATGTTATTGATATTACACAAAAACAAGCAGAAGAAATTGAAAGTTTTATTAAAAAGGGGAAATACAACAGTTTTGCTCAGTTTATAACCACTGCCGTAGAAAACCAAATATATATAGAAAATAGCGAGATTGGCGAAGAGAAATTGGAGAGTAAAAATAAAAGGATTAATAATGTTTCTCAACCAGATGTGATTATTAAGGATGAAAATAAAATAACGATAGTAGAAATAAAAAGCCAACCAAAGCCTGTTTCAATACCGACTTTCCAACAGCTCTCTTGCTTTTCACAAAAATTTGAAGAAGAGAAATGTTGGTTATGGGGACAAGCAAATAGGATACTCCCGCTGAAAATTGGTTTAAGGGTTCTCTATGCCATTATCGGCTCCGAGCAATTTATAGAATTAGAAGAGTATAGGAATAAAGCCGCTGATATAGCCGCTGGATTTGGAACCATCATAAGAGGATATGAGGACAAAAAGAACAAAATGAGAGATGAGAGGATTCCGCTGGTTTACCTGATGAAAAAGAATTTAAAAGCAAAGTCAGATATAAAAGTCATTTCTTAGCATACATGAGGAAAGACGGAACATTAGATGGAGCGATGCCGTATTTAAGATTCGTAAATTTAAATAAAGATGAGAAAGGTAAAGTTTTGATTGGTTTAACTGACCCAGGTTTGAATTTTGCGAAATTGAATAACCCTGTATTAGACTTTGCGGATTTTGAAAAGAGTCTTAATGAAAACGAAGCAGATTTTTATATAGACCATATTTCAAAGAACGTGCAAGGCGAAAGAAACGCAACAAAGTGGCTGCTCTATAAATTAGCGATTGGCTTAAAAGACAGAGAAGAAATAAATAATGAATTGAAAAGGGAATTCGGTCAAATCTGGGGAGCTTCGGATGCCGTGATAAACACACAGAGAGCTGGCCTAATGTCAAGAATGTTTGAATTAGGCTTGATAGAAAAGGAAAAAGAAGGAATTAAAGTTATCTACAACATAAGTAATCGGGGGATGAGGTTTTTGGGAAATATAAATTAGTAAAAATCAAAGAGACGATAAGAAGAAGGGGAAATAAGATGAAAGTCACGAAAATGGCTAATTTGAGCGATAAAGATATTGTCCTTTACGCCCTTTATCTTTTGGGTGGTTGGCAAAAGCGTATCCATACAGAAGACGTCGCTTTGAAATGTTACGAAATTGCTCCATCAAAATTTTCTTG
>CAWFSX010000063.1:0-89210 GCA_963818595.1 uncultured delta proteobacterium | reverse complement strand
AAATATTTTTGAACCCCTTAATTTTTTTATTTTCATTTTTCTCAAACAGATCAAGAAGATTTCGGTCCGTTGCCGGATGGGGAGGATTTGACCTAACCCGTTGACGCGGTTACCCCGTCCTGTCCCAACCCTACGGCCAATGGATTGAATCCGATGGTTCAAACAAGAGTGGCAATCCGATGGAATTTCTGTGATGCATGCCTTTGAAGGATAAATCTCATACATGGCACGATATTTCGGTGGCGTCAGGTTTGGCATGACCACATTAGCACCGCGCATCAGGCCCAATTCCCTTCCATGTTCACGATTGATCGTTGCCAAAGCGGTGGTGCTGGGAATATTGGCCTCCGGACAAACCATACGTGTCAGGGCGATGACCTTGTAGGTCATCTCTTCCGTATTGGGAACCTGTTCGTCCTTGGAAATGACGTGTTTCCATTCCCCCTGGCCCAGGGCGTCTCTGGATGGGGGGATGAGGTCCCACACCGATCATATCAAGATCAAGTTTGTGAAAAAGGTCGATGTCTCGGGCAAGACTCGCGTAAGGTGTCGACCCGGAATGCCAATCATCACTCCGCTTCCAGTCTCGTAGCCCAGCTTTTAATGTCTTCAGGATAGCCAAACGATTTGATTTTCTTCCGGGAGGGATGGATGAATAAGATGATAGAGAGTCATCATCTGAAGTCTCAAAACGAAGAAGGTAACGGTCTGCACCTGCTTTGCGCCATGTCTCCAAATCTTCATCCGGTCTCTCTCCCAGGCTTAATGTGACAGCGAGTTGAGTTTCTCCTTTGATGCGGCGGATGAGGTTAGCAAACCATTTCGTCTCGATCCCATAATCCTCGCCAGACTGGAGGACCACTGTTCCGTAGCCATATCGTTCCGCTTCACCAACGCAGGCCATGATCTCCTCTTCGCTCATTCGGTAACGCTCAAGCTCCTGATTACCAAAACCTAAGCCACAATAGCCGCATTGCCGGATGCAATGATTCGATATTTCGATGAGCCCCCGTAGATGGACCTCATCCCCAACGTTTTCTCTCCGCACCGTGTCAGCCCATTGCCACAACTCTTCAAGTCGTTTTTGGTCTTCTTCATGCAACCAATGAAGTATGTCATGAGGGTTGATCATAAGATTTTTTTACTTAATCTTTTACCTCGGAGGTGTAAAGCATTTCATTCCTTTCATTCATCTTTGGCTTGCTTGATAGACCTCTTGAGGGGTTAACCCCTTTCTTGCATTTCTGTAGATCTCCAATGCTGCTGGAAATGGTTCCAGTGCCCTCTCAAATATTCCGAGTGAATAGGCAATGGTTAGTCCATAGTTCGTGACGGGCACGCCTGCCTGACGGCAGCGTAAAATTCGTGTGAGCATTTCTCGACGATTCATCATACAGGCGCCACAGTGAATCACAAGATGGTAGGACGAGAGATCCTCTGGAAAATCGTGTCCCTGGACGGTCTTAAACTCCAGCTTCCCGCCCACATATTGAGTCAACCACCGGGGGATCTTCACGCGACCGATATCTTCTGCAATGGGGTGATGGGAACACGCCTCGGCAATCAAAATTCGGTCACCGGGTTTCAGTTGCTCGATAGCCAAAGTTCCACGAACGAGCTCAGCCAGATCCCCTTTAAAACGGGCAAAGAGAATTGAAAAGGAAGTGAGTGGAATTTCTCGGGGCGTATCGGCTGCCACTTTGAGGAAAGCTTGGGAATCGGTGACCACGAGTTTGGGGGGTTTTTCAGGCGCTCCAGGGCATGACGAAGTTCCCGTTCTTTGACGACCAGACAATAAGCATCACTATCGAGCAGATCCCGGATGGCTTGGACCTGCGGCAGAATCAACCGGCCCTTAGGAGCCTCCTTGTCAATGGGAACCACGAGCACCGCCAACTCCCCAGCACCGATCAGATCACCCAGAATGGCCGGGTGGTTGATGAACTCCACAGGTGCAATATCGAGAAGTGTTTGCCGCAGGTCCAGTATTCCCTTCCCTGAGATGGCCGTTGTCTTGACCATCGGAATTTTCTCTTCAGCCAAATGATTCAAAACCTCTGCTCCTGGCTCTGCCAAATCGGATTTATTGAAGACAACGATCACCGGAACATTTCGTGTTCTTGAGCTCAGCAACGAGTTGTTTTTCAAAGTCCCCCCACATTCCAGCTTCTGAAACGATCACCCCCAGATCGGTACGATCAAAGACCTGACGTGTTTTATGGATTCGAAGTTCACCGAGGGCACCCGTATCATCAATCCCCGCCGTATCAATAAATAGGACGGGGCCAAGGGGGAGAAGCTCCATCGGTTTCTCGACCGGATCGGTCGTGGTCCCGGCAATGTCCGAAACAATCGATACATTCTGGCGGGTGATGGCATTGAGCAGGCTCGATTTGCCGACGTTGCGTCCGCCGAACAGACCCGATATGGAGTCTAAACCCTTTTGGCGCTTGTTGATTCATCCCTTGTCCGATTAGATCCTGTTCAGTCAGATGGCCTGATCCTGTTCCATATCAGCAAACTTTGACCCTTCCATTGTTAAAAATAAAGGTCTCGTTCTCCCTGCTCAATCTGCACCAAACGTTTCTTTGTCTCGTCTTGTCGTTTAGCGGAAGGAATCTCTTCTACACTTTTTTCAATCAGTGCCAACCCTGCGGCTCGTGTCTCTGGGGTGGCATAATCCTCCAGATATTCCCTAAAGGTCAGAATCGCATTGGGCAGGCAGAATTGTTTGATGAGACCGGGCTTGGCCAGATCCATGAAGTCTTCTCCTGTCCGACCCAGGCGGTAACAACCCGTACAGAAGGAAGGGATATAACCCATGCGAACGATGTCGAAGATGACTTCATCCAGACTCCGATGATCTCCCAGTTGAAATTGGGCACCCGAGCGATCCCCTTCAGAATAACCCCCCGGATTGGTACGACTGCCAGCGCTGATCTGTGAAACGCCGAGGGCAAACGTTTCGGTCCGCATCTTTGCTGTCTCTCTTGTGCTCATAATGATGCCGGTATAGGGAACAGCCAGGCGTAAGATGGCAACAATCTTTTTAAAATCCTCATCCGAAACAGGATAAGGAGGATTCGCGGCAATCTCAGATCCGTCTGGCTGGCTCAAGGCGTGGCACACTGATCGTATGAGGTCCGACGCCATAGGTCTTTTCAAGATGTCGAATATGTTGTATCAGGGCAAGGACTCTCAAATCGAAAATCATACAGCCCGAACAATACGCCGATCCCCACATCGTCAATGCCTCCCTCAAAAGCCCTGCCAATGGCACTGAGCCTCCAATGGTAATCCGCCTTTGGACCGCGCAGATGCATCTGTTTATAGGTTGGCAAGTGATACGTTTCCTGAAAGAGTTGGTAGGTTCCAATCTTAGAGGCTTTGAGCTCACGGAATTCTTCAACCGTCAAAGGAGCAATGTTCACATTGACGCGGCGAATCTCACCTTTGCCTTCACGAATCCCGTAGATGGTTGCAATGGATTTAAAAATATAATCCAATCCCTCCTGTGGATAGGCCTCTCCTGCAACCAAAAGAATCCGTTTGTGTCCGGTTCGTACCAAGTGACGAACCTCTTCTGCAATTTCTTCCTGAGTCAGAGCTCTTCGCTGGATCTTCTTATTCCGCACACGAAAGGCACAGTATTGGCAGTCATTCTGGCAGAGATTCGAAATGTAAAGGGGTGAGAAAAGGACGAGCCGGTTTCCATAAATAGACTCTTTGACCTCCCGCGCGGCATGAAACATCTCCTCCAACACCGCTGGATCATTGCATTGAAGTAGGGTGGCAACCTCTGCACTGTCCAGGCCTTTTAGCTCCCGTGCCTTGGCGATGACCTCTCGGACCTGCTCAGTTCCTGATCGACGGCTGGCTTCCAGTTGTGCCTGAATGATACTCTCATCTATCAAATTCGGCACCTTTCATTTTCTTATCCATCACCTCCATTTTCTTGGCTCCATTCTTATCAGCAACAGGAAGATGGACGATGAAGGTTGTCCCGAGTCCTTCTTCGCTCTCCACTTGGATCTGACCACCGTGCTTATCCACAATCTCTTTGACAATGGTCAGCCCCAACCCCGTGCCGATGACATCCTGGACATTGGAGGCACGAAAGAATTGTGTAAACAAACGAGACATTTCGCCCTTGGGTATCCCAATCCCATTGTCGCTAACAACAATACGGACCGCTCCATTGGTCCCAGGCCAAAAGGTCATTCCAACGCGTCCGCCTTCGCGGGTGTATTTGATTGCATTGGAAATCAGATTCTCAAACATCTGTTCGATCATTTCCGGATCGCCCTTTATCTCCGGTAAATCCTCTGGAATGGTCACCTCGAAGGTAGAGCCTCTTTTTAGCGACCTCTTCCTGAAAGTTCTGCTGAATGCGGCTGGCAATGCTTTTGAGATTCACGGCTTTGTATTCCATCTGAGGTTGTTTGCTCTGACTCTTCGCCAAGGTCATCAGCTCATGAATCATCAAAAGCATCCCCTGAACCCGACGATCGATACGGTTCAGGTAATGTCGTGATGTTTCATTCATCTCACCCAGATAGCCGTCCCGGATGACTTCAAGCATGCTGGCCATGGCCGCCAGAGGAGCCCGAAGGTTATGGGCGACTCGGTTCATGAAGCGTGATCGTTCCTGAATGAGATTTTCGATGGCCTCATAAGCTTGGGCATTTTCGATGGCAATGGCAACCAAACCAGCTGCCTGGCGAAAAAAATTCAATTCATCAGGACCGAATTGCTCGGGACGAGCTCGAGTAGGCTCCCAGGATACCGATGACCCGATTCTCCACGATGAGGGGGACAAATTGCACGGATTGTAATCGTGCTGCACTCAAGTCTTCTCCAAATTGAAACCATTCACGCTGGGTCACACGGCCGGTGACAAAGGGCTCTCCCTCGATGACCCGACGGTTGAGGGGACTTTTCTCTAACTCGACGACCCGATTCATGAAATCAGGAGGCAATCCATGGGCAGCTGCATAACGTAAAAATTTGCCATCCTCACTCAGGAGTTTGACAGAGATGGCCTGGACATCCATGACCCGGGCCAGTTCTGAGGTGGCAACCTGGAGCACCTGCTCGAGATGCTGTTTGGATACGAATGGCCTGGGTCATGGTGTAGAGGGTATTGAGTTTGTCATTGAGGGCCGTCACCGCCTCGGTGAGTTCAGCAAGGTCGAGGATTCGTTTTTCAAGCATCCTCATGACGGCGGTAATGGAAAGGGCGGTGATGAAAACAAAACCGGCAAAGAAACTCAATATCACCAACATGTGAAAGGGTTGTCCGCTCAGATCAATGGATCTTCCCTGGAAGGAGAGCAGCATGATGGGGAATCCAGCCCAGATATTCGGATCCTGTGATCAGGCCCATGCCCGCCGCCGCCATGGCTGCAAAACCATAAGTGGAACGACGGGGGAGAAAAATGGCAGAAAAGGTAATATGGAAGATGAAAAAAAAGATGAAGGGACTGGCAATGCCACCTGTGAAATGGATGAGAAGAAACATGGTGCCATAGTCAAAGCCCACCTGCCAATAAGTGAAGCGCTCGATATCTTCCTTTCGATAGGCCTCCGCCTCAATCCGACGACTCAGAAGATAGAAAACAATATTGTAGACGAGAATAAAACAGGCCACTCCGAGAAGGGCGCTCGCTTTGAATTCAACCCCCATCCATCGAGCGGATGCCGTACCGATACCAATGCCGAATGGGACCCACCAGCGGAGTTTAATGAACCAGAGGGTTCTTTCCTTCAGTTCCCCCAGAATAATCCGTTTCCGCTTATGGAGTTCAGCAGGGAGGTTGAGTGGGCCTGTTTCCTTTGTTGGCTGGGCCATGCTTATCCTCCGATGCCGGCAGCTTCCATTAGCCGCCGGCCAGGATGCCTTCGATCTTGGCGATGAGTTTCTTTGTGTCCACGGGCTTTTCAAACAGCCACTTGGCTGGCCACGCCTCTCCCATAATGTGCTGGAATTTGTCAGGCCCTTCCTGCCGTACCTTTTCGAGGAAGCTGGTCAAGAGGATGATGGGAAGGTCTTTCACCCCAGGCTTGTTCTTGAGCTCATAAGCCAAATCAAAACCTTCGGTGTCAGTGGTCATCATGATATCGAGAATCATGAGGTCAGGTCTCTTGGTCTTTAGTGCCTCAAGGGCCTCATGGCCGTTGGCGGCGGTTCGGATCGAATAGCCGTTTTTCTCTAAGATGATCTGGAGTGAGTCGCGAAGATCCGGATCGTCATCCACGAGGAGAATTTCGCCTTTGGTTGCCATACTACCTCCTTTTCCAATCGGCTTGGCCGAATGGATTAAACACCCCGTTTTACATAATGGGTATGAAGCAGTTTATGAGACCTCTCACCCAGAGGTTCATAGAGGAATGTCTCATAGAGCTGCTTGACCGCTGGGTTCTCATGGGACTGTCTGAACTTTTGAACATGCTTGTCATCATGGTAGAGGGCTTGGGCACGAAGCATTCGTTTCTCATTGCTGGCAGGCAAAGACTGTCCCCCTCCCCCTACGCAACCTCCTGGACAAGCCATGATCTCAATGAAGTGATAGTCGGCAGTGCCCTCCACGACCTGATCCATCAGTTTTCGAGCATTGTCCAGACCATGAGCCACAGCGATCCGAACCTCGCCCAGTTTTCCTACTTCAATGGCGGCCTCCTTGACTCCTTCAAGTCCGCGCACTGGCGTGATATCGAGGCTGGGTAGGTTTTTGCTGGTCACCACAGCATAGACCGTCCGGAGAGCAGCTTCCATCACACCCCCTGTCGCCCCAAAGATCGTTCCTGCACCCGTATATTGGCCCATCGGTGCATCAAAGGTTCCTTCTGGAAGATTCACGAAGTCAATGCCTGCTTGTCTAATCATTCGACCCAATTCACGGGATGTCAACACCACATCCACATCGCGATAGCCAGACGAATTCATCTCCGGCCTGGAGGCCTCAAACTTCTTGGCTGTGCACGGCATAATTGAAACAACAAAAATATCTTTAGGATCAATCCCTGCAAACTCGGCATAGTATGTCTTCGCCAGAGCACCAAACATCTGCTGGGGTGACTTGCAGGTGCTCAGGTTGGGCAGAAGGGAAGGATAAAAATGTTCAATAAACTTAATCCATCCTGGACTACAGGAGGTCATCATGGGCAATTTTCCACCGTTCTTGAGTCTTTTCAATAACTCATTGCCCTCCTCAATGATCGTCAGGTCAGCCGTGAAGTTGGTGTCAAAGACTTTGTCAAATCCAAGCCGTCTCAGCGCCGCAATCATCTTTCCGGTTACCAATGTTCCTGGAGGGAGATCAAACTCCTCTCCCAACATCGCCCGGATGGCAGGGGCTTCTTGAACGATGACATGTTTATTCGGATCCTCCAAGGCAGCCCAGACCTTATCCACCTCGTCCCGTTCAACGATGGCCCCTGTGGGACAGACCACAGCGCATTGGCCACACATGACACAGACAGCGTCCATTAGGTTTGCCCCCATGGCTGGCACCACCTTGCAGTTAAAACCCCTGGCTTCAGGAGTCAAACAGAATACACTTTGAACCTCCGCACAGGCGGTCACGCAGCGGAGGCAATTGATACACTTGGATGCATCACGGATCAGAGAGGGAGAGGAGTCGTCAATGCGGTGGTTCGTGAAGTCAGTGCGAGGCACCCGAATCTCACGCACGCCAATCTGTTCTGCAACCGACTGCAATTCGCAATGCCCGTTTTTCTGGCAGATGGTACAGTCTTGGGGGTGGTCAGACAGGAGGAATTCAATGACCGTCTGTCGGGCTCGACGCACGCGTTCGCTATTGGTCTTGACCTTCATCCCTTCCGCAACAGGATAAACACAAGACGCTACCAGGTTACGACTTCTCTCCACTTCAACGACGCATACCCGACACGCTCCAGGTGTGTGATTGATCTCTAAATTTGCACAGAGAGTGGGGATCTGGATCCCAATCTTTCTGGCCGCTTCAAGGATGGTCGTTCCATCAGGTACCTGTATTTTTTGATTATCAATTGTTAGATTAACCATTGCCTTTCTCCTCCCTCGATCAACGGAGTCTCTATTCGACTCTTCGCGTCGCAACGCATGCAACGGCGGGCCTCAGCTAATGCCATCTCCAGGGTGTAGCCCAGTTCCACTTCACTGAAATCTTTCCGCCGAAGCTCAGGGGAAACTTCCGGCATCGGGGTTTGGGGTTGTTCCTTGGTCTCTTCATCCACTTCGAAGGGAATCAGCAATCATTTCTTCTGCGGGCGGCACCCATGGCTTTTCGCCATTGGCCAAACGGATCGCTTCGTCAATGGCACGGGCCGCCTGTTGGCCGGCTTTGATGGCATCGATGACCATGGCTGGTCCTGTCACCACATCTCCACCCGCCCAGACTTTGTCATTCGTGGTGCGAAGGTCTTTATCCACCTTGACGGTTGCCTGGTTTATCTCGATACCGCTTCCCTTTGGCAAGAACTCGAGATCAGCGTTTTGGCTGATGGCGGAGATCACGGTTTCCACTTTCTCGGTAAACTCTGAACCCAATATCGGCTTGGGTTGTTTCCGTCCACTCCGATCGAACTTATCGAGCCGCATCTGGGTGAGTTCAAGTTTTGTGACCTTTCCATATTGCGTGATGATCCTCACCGGAGCGACGAGATACATGATTCGCACCCCTTCTTCCTCTGCTGCCCTGATCTCCCATTCCTGTGCGGGCATATCCTTTCGCTCGCGACGATAATAGAGGGTCACCTTTTTCGCTCCCAAACGAATCGCCGTTCGAGCAGCATCGATGGCTGAGTTGCCGCCACCGATCACAGCAACGTGTTTACCGATCTTGACTCTCTTTCCCCAGGTTGTAGTCCCTGAGGAATTCCACCGCACCGAAAACACCCTTCTGCATCTTCACCAGGGATGTTGAGGGGAGCACTCTTTTGGGCTCCCACCGCCAAGTAAATCATGTCAAAATCTTTATTCAACGTTTCAAAGGTCGATGTCACGTTCCTACGCGAATATTGGTCCGGAGTTCCACCCCGGTATCGAGGATCTCCTGAATCTCTCGGTCAAGTTCTTCTCGAGGAAGTCGGTAGGCTGGGATGCCCCATCGAAGCATGCCCCCTGCCTCAGGCAATTCCTCAAATACGGTCACTGCGTATCCCCGTTTCTTAAGCTCAAGGGCTGCCGTGAGTCCTGAAGGACCTGCACCGATGATGGCCACTCGCTCCTTCCGGGTTACTGGCAAGGGCTCTATTTTGGGTCTCTTTGCATGGTCCGTGATGAACCGCTTGAGATGCATGATCGCTACGGGTTCATCGAGCTGGCCACGTCGGCATTTCATCTGGCAGGTATGTCCGCAGACCCGACCGCAGACACTGGGGAAGGGATTGGTTCGTTTTAGCACCTTATAGGCATCGTCAATACGTCCAGCCCGAACCAAGGCGATGTAAGCCGGGATGTCCATTCCCACCGGACAGGTGTGCTGGCAAGGGCTCTTAAACAGTGCCGAGCAGACCGCCGCTGGACAACGCTTGTCGTGGATATGCGCTTCGTATTCATGTCGGAAGTAACGGATAGTGCTCAGGATCGGATTGGGTGCCGTTTGACCTAAGCCGCATAGAGCAGTATCTTTGATCTGTTGAGCCAGATCCTCGAGAAGTTCAATGTCACCTTCGCGACCATCCCCTTTACAAATCCGCTGAAGGATCTCAAGCATCCGCTTGGTTCCTACTCGACAGGGGGTACACTTTCCGCAGGACTCGTCTTGGCAGAAGTCCATGAAGTAGCGTGCCATGTCCACCATGCAGGTATCATCATCCATGACGATCATGCCACCCGAGCCCATGATCGCCCCTGCTTTGGCGATGGCTTCATAGTCTGTAGGGGTGTTCAGATGCTCTGCAGGAATACATCCTCCGGAGGGACCACCCAATTGAGCTGCCTTAAATCTCTTTCCAGAGGGAATACCGCCACCGATGTCGAAGATGATCTCGCCGAGGGTTGTTCCCATGGGGACTTCGACCAAACCAATACGATTGACCTTGCCAGTTAGGGCGAAGACCTTCGTTCCTTTAGACGACTCTGTTCCAATCTTGGCATAGTTCTCTCCCCCTTGGAGAATGATCTGCGGGATATTGGCATAGGTCTCAACATTGTTGAGGACGGTCGGTTTTTTCCACAAGCCGGATACGGCTGGGAAAGGCGGACGGGGGCGAGGCATTCCACGGCGTCCCTCTATTGAACCCATCAAAGCTGTCTCCTCGCCGCAGACGAATGCACCGGCCCCCTGGTAGACCTCCACATCAAAATCAAATCCTGAACCAAAAATGTTCTTGCCCAGAAATCCATATTCACGGGCTTGTTGGATGGCGAGGTTGAGCCTCTTTACGGCCAGGGGGTATTCGGCCCGGCAGTAAATGTAGCCCTGGTGTGAGTTGATCGCTTTGGCAGCGATGATCATTCCTTCCAGCACGGCATGAGGGTCGGCCTCCATCACACTCCGATCCATGAAAGCACCTGGGTCTCCCTCATCCGCGTTGCAGAGAACATATTTGATGTCTCCTTTTGAAGTAGCGCAGAACTCCCATTTGATCCCTGTAGGAAACCCGCCACCCCCACGACCCCGAAGTCCGGAGGTCTTCACCTCAGAGATAATCTCTGATGGCGTCATTTCGAGTAAGGCCTTTGGCGGCCGCCTGGTAGCCATCACGCCAGATGTAGTCTTCAATTCTCTCAGGGTCAATCAAACCTTTATTTCGAAGAACCCATGATTTTTGAAGACCAAAAAATGGGAGTTGAGAGACATGAGGGATCGTATCCGATTCAGCGGATACTCCCTCTTCATTGACAGCCTTGCCGCGTGCAAGGGCAAAGTCGTATTGAACTTCTCCGTTGAGGATATGTCCTTTAAAAATCTGTCGCATCTTTTGATCGTCTACCTGATGGTAAATCACCGGTTCTTTCCCCAACGCCTCCACAGTGATCAATGGCTCCTGGCTACACAACCCGATACATCCTGAGCTCGTGACAGAAATATCTGATCGGCCATTCTTCGACACTTCATCACGCACGGCGTCCATCACTCTCTGAGCCCCTGAGGCAATGCCACAGGTACCCATATGAACTGTGATTCGAACCGTGTTGCCACCCTGGCGAAGTTGTTTTTCTTTGTCCACGCTCTCCTTGATGGTCTTCAAATCGTCTATGTTTAGAATTTTTTGGGCCATGACTTTCATCCCTCCGAACCGATGGACCCGTCCTGGTATCTCTTCAGGATTTGGTCCAGTTTAACCTCCTTCACCTGCTTGTGTGTGTCTTCGTCCACAACCATCACTGGTGCGAGACCACATGCTCCCAGGCAACGAACCACATCCAGGCTGAACTCACGGTCTTCCGTGCATTCCCCTGGTTTTAAACTTAAGGCCTGCATCAGGTGCTCCATATTCCGTTTTGCTCCTCGTACATGGCAGGCCGTACCCAAGCAGACGCGAATCTGATGCTTGCCTCGGGGTTTCATGGTGAAGAAGGAGTAGAAGGTTGTCACTCCATATACTTGGCTCAGTGGCAAATTCAAACCTGAAGCAACCCGGCGCTGGACAGATTCTGGCAGATAGCCTGTGATCCCCTGAATTTCCTCTAGTACGGGGATCAAAGCTCCTGGCTTATTTCTGAACTTTTGAATCACCTCATCGATTAACTGCCACTGTTCCCCCGTAAAATCATCCACACCTCCCTGCTTTGCACAAATGCATTCATGATCCATATTCTCCCTCCTAATTCAAGTAATAAATACCTTGCCACGAAGATATGTTAACGTTAACGCAATAAAATAAAAATAAATGGGACCAGCTATATCTATCCCCTGCTAAGAAAATAATATATTATTTTTAAGTAGTTAGACTGAATCATCTCCCTTTCCATTCTGTTTCCCTCTGCCTTCTGTATACTGTATACCGTATTCTGAATTTTTTGTCAAGGGAAAAATTTGTATTCGTTTCCGCGAATAGTTTGGTATTCGGAAACGCTCTCTTACCTCGCTTATCATGCAAAGAAACAGGGGTTGATGGGTTTCTTTGCAGAGGTGCTGGTTGAAAACAGGGCTATGCTCCATCTCTTTAATAAAATGGGGTTTGATATTGAGAAGAGGCGGGAGGAGGGTGTGTATGAACTTAAGATCATGTTTAGGTGACGGGAATTAATAGATTTGTCCAGGGAATGTGTTCACTTTAAAATCCTTCCCTAGGATTTTATACATCATGGGGCTCTCCCACTCTTCATCAAAAGCATCTAAAAAAACGCCATCATAGATCGCCCAACTCCTCCCCCGAACGGTTTGTCCCATTCCTTTTCTGCGGAAGGGAGTTGAATCATCCAGCCTTTCGTAAAGTAACCCTCCGGGTTGAAATTCCTTGTGAATTTTCTCCATCATCTTACCCCCTCTAAAGTAGGTGAAACCGTTTTTCTCCCACAAGATCGCATTATGATAGTAAAAGGCCTCGGTGGTGATGTTCTTCAACCCCAATGGCGCCATAAACCCTTCCAGGGAATTGGAGAATTCTCTCATCAATCTTAATCCTTTTCTGACCATTCCTGGAGCAAGGCCTACCTCCAAGGCCCTAATTTCCTCCGGGATATTTCTCGATCGTGCCCCCAGCAGGGTTTCCCTGCCCAATTCATCCACATCCACATTAAACCTCCCTTGAAAAGGATCGTTGATGATCAGGAAGTCGAGATGGAGACTTTCCATAAAACTCGCCAGAGAAATTTGGCAAGAAAAAATACAGTCTCTGTCTCCCGATCTGTATTTCACCTCAATGCATGCAAAATTGTCGTCAAGGGGGAAGATTCCTGTGACCACTCTCTCCCCAAATTGATTCATCAATGTCTTAGGATCGATTTGAAATCTTTCAAATAGGGACGGAGGAACGAGTTGGAGGTAAATCCGATTTCTTTCTTCTTTGGGAAGCCTATTGAGCCTGGCTATGGAGAAGGTCATCTCTTCTCTTCTTTACCCCGTTAGAAAACCCCACTGCCCGTGGTCGGGTCTTATCGACTTACAGCGGGGATGCGCCCCGTAAGACCTCTGGTCTCTTACGGGATGAAGGTTATTTCCTTATAGGAACGATCGCGGGGTTTAATGCCCCGGATGAACCTTCCCATTAGAAGGCCAAAGATCTTCTAACGGGGTTCACTGAGGATAAGGGGATTTTTGTTCGCCCCTCTTAAAGAAATAAGAGGGGCGAAGTAGGTGTTTTACAATCTTTCTCCGGCGAGTTGGATTACGACGCCGGGGTCGGTGAGAGTAGACGTATCGCCCAATTCCTCGATCCTGCCCTCTGCTATTTTCCTCAAGATCCTCCTCATGATCTTACCACTCCGAGTCTTGGGTAGGGAGTCAGCAAATTGCAACTTATCCGGAGTGGCGATTGGACCGATGGTCTTTCTTACATGGGCCAGAAGTTCTTTCCTCAGTTCTTCACTGCTCTTTATTCCTGTCTTCAACGTGACAAAAGCATAGATCCCCTGCCCCTTGACTTCATGGGGAATACCAATGACGGCTGACTCTGCAACGGAAGGATGAGAGACTAACGCACTTTCCACCTCAGCCGTCCCGATCCGATGGCCTGAAACGTTGATCACATCGTCGATCCTCCCCATGAGCCAGAAATAACCATCTTCATCCTTTTTCGCCCCATCTCCGGTAAAATAATAATCAGGGAAGATTGTAAAATACGTTTCCTTAAACCTTTTCCGATCCGGATCATTCCAGAAACCCCGAAGCATCCCGGGCCATGGTTTGGCGATGACCAGAGAACCTCCCTCATCGACCTCGCATTCACTCCCATCCTCTCTGATGATCTTCGGAAGAACACCAGGAAAAGGAAAGGTGGCTGATCCAGGTTTCAAGGGCGTGATGGGTAAGGGACTAATCAAAAATCCTCCGGTCTCGGTCTGCCACCAGGTGTCCATGATGGGGCACCTCTCCTGGCCGACGTTCGTGTAATACCATCTCCATGCCTCCGGATTGATAGGCTCTCCGACTGATCCGAGCATTCTCAAACTGGAAATCCCCCTTCTCTTCACCCACTCTTCACCTTCTCTCATCAAGGCTCTGATCGCCGTGGGCGCTGTGTAAAATACACTCACCCGATACCTTTCCACAATCTCCCAAAACCTGTCGGGGTTGGGATAAGTGGGAACCCCCTCAAACATCAAACTCGTCGCTCCAAGGGCCAAGGGTCCATACACCACATAACTGTGACCTGTCACCCACCCTATATCCGCTGAACAGAAGAAAACATCCTCATCTTTGAGGTCAAAGACCCATTTCAGTGTTTGGTACACAAAGAGAAGATATCCACCGGTGGTATGAATCACTCCCTTTGGTTTGCCTGTGCTCCCACTGGTATAAAGAATGAAAAGGATATCCTCGGCATCCATGATCTCCGGTTCACAGTAGAGTTTGATGTCCTCCTTTCTTATCTCTTCATGCCACCACACGTCCCTTTCTTTTGTAAAAGGCACATCGATCCCTAACCTTTTGACGACGATGACCTTTTCCACCTCAGGACAATCTTTAAGAGCCTCATCGGCATTGACTTTATTGGGGACGATCCTGCCGCTTCGATAGTAACCATCCGCGGTGATCAGAACCTTTGAGCCACAATCATTGATCCTATCCCGCAGAGCTTCGGAGCTAAACCCTCCAAATACCACACTATGAATCGCTCCAATCCTTGCACAGGCTAACATCGCCATGGGGAGCTCAGGGATCATCGGTAAGTAGATGGATACTCGATCTCCTTTCTTCACCCCAAACTTCTTCAGGACATTTGCAAATTTACAAACATGATAATGGAGTTGTTGGTAAGTAAATACCCTGTTCTCTTCCAGAGGTTCTCCCTGCCAAATCAAAGCGACCTTATTACTTCTCCAGTGATTGAGGTGCCGGTCAAGGCAGTTATAACTCGCATTGAGCTTTCCTCCCTTAAACCACTTGATCTCTGGCTTGTTAAAATCGTACTCCAAAACTTTATCCCATTTCTTATACCAGTCGAGCTGTTCTGCCAATTCTCCCCAAAATTTCGCCGGATCGTCAATAGACTTTTGATACAACTCCCGATACTCCTCCATCCTCTTAATATAGGCCTTCATCTTGACCCCATCTGGGGGTTCGTAAAACTTTTTCTCTCCTAAAATAGAGACAAATCCTTTCTCTTCTACCATGCTTCAACGACCTCCTCTCCATTTTTAACTACATAGGAATCCCTTCTTTTAATGTATACTGTATACAGAATTTTTTGTCAACAATATATAATAGGTGAAATCGTAAAAAGTCCTACCGCATGTCATTGCGAGGAGCGTAGCGGAAATGTAATCCCATGAAATCAAGCACTTACGAAATACAAGATTGCTTCGCTCCGCTCGCAATGACCATTTTTTGGATTTTTTACGGAACCATCATATCATAAAATTGGATAAATTTTTTCTGAATCCGAAATCCTCCCAGGGCTTGATCACGGAACTTTAGAAACTTGATCTCGGCTCTCTATGGGTAAACTGATAATGAAGGTGGTGCCTTTCCCTTCTTCACTCTCCGCCTTGATCTCCCCGCCGTGATCTTTCATGATTCCATAACAGACCGAAAGTCCCAACCCAACTCCCTTCACCTTCTGTTTGGTGGTGAAAAAGGCTTCGAAGATCTTATCTCTAATCTCTTCTGGAATTCCAACTCCAGTATCTTTTATGTAAACCAAGATCTTGTCCTCCTCCCTGGCCGTTCTAACGGTGAGAATGCCTCCTTTCGGCATGGCCTCTTTAGCATTTTTAAGGATGTTTAACATGACCTGTCTCATCTGGTTGGTGGAGGCCATAATTTCTGGAATATCAGGGTGAAAGGACAGGTCCACCTGAATATTCGATTCCCTCATCTGCTTCTCCATCACCAACAGAATTCCTTCGATGAGCTCATCTATTTTAATGGGCCTTCGCTTTTCCTCTTCGGGCTTTGAGAAACTAAGCATATTCCGGAGCATCTCAGAGAGTCTCTGAATTTCTGAGAGGGATAATTCTAAAATCCTTCTCCTCTTGTTCTCCGGAGGAATTTCCGTCTTAAGAAGTTCCAGGGTGTTCATAATCCCGTAAATGGGGTTGTTCAATTCATGGGCGATCTGGGAGGTGAGCCTTCCCATGGCAGCCAATTTTTCTGATTGGAGAAGAGCCTGTTGGATTTCCCGAAGTTCTCTCTCCATCTTCAATCTTTCCCTGAGGTCCTTAAAGATGCCCACGCTGGCGATTTCGTTCCCTTTTTCATCGTAGATGAGAGATGCCGAAAGATCCCCCTCAATCATTTCTCCATCCTTCCTCCGGTGGAAAATAGGAAAGGAGGTCAATTTCCCAACTCCTCCGGAATCGGGGCTTCTCAGTTTTTCCATCACCTCTTTGGCTACCCCAGGCGGATAGATGCTTCGGATATTCATCTTTCCTACCACTTCCTCTGACTGATAGCCTAAAAGGTTTTCCGCGCCCTTGTTGAAGAGGAGGATATCCCCTCTCATGTTGGTGGCAATGATACCATCCACAGAACTATCAATCAGGTTCATCAAAAAATCATTCGCCTCTTTCAATTCCCTTTCCATCCTTTTTCGGTCTGAGATGTCGATGTTGATCCCCTCATATCCAACCACCTCTCCATTTTCATCCCTGGTCACATGAGCCGTGAGAAGGACCGTGATCTTCTCCCCGTTCTTCTTCTTAAACTCCACCTCAAGGTCTTTCACATATCCCTGCTGTTCGATTAATCCTTGAAATTTTTTCCGATCTCCCGGGTTCACATAGAGATTCTTGGCGATATCCATCTTTAAGAACTCTTCTTTGTCTTGATATCCAGCCATTTCCAGGAGGGCTTGATTGCAGTCAAGAAAATGCCCTTCTTTAGCACTAATGAAAAGACCATGGCGGACCCTTTCGAAAAGGTTCCGAAATTTCTCCTCCGATTCTTTCAACTCTTTCTCAAATCTTTTTCTTTCCGTAATATCCCGTAGGTAGGCATACGTCTTGATCCGGCCGTCCTCCGATTGGGTGGGGGCAATGCAGACCTCTGTCTCTTTGACTTGACCCGGTGCGGTGTGCAAGGCCATCTCTGTGCAGACCTTTTGACCCATGCCCTCTCCCCGCATGACCATCTCCTCTAAAAATTCTTCATCCCGCTTGCCGATGAGCGAGAAAAACTCCCGACCGATGATATGGTCTTTCGGAAGACCCATGATCTCAGAGGCCATCTGGTTGGCAAATTCGATCCGGGAATTTTCATCGAAGACAATGATTCCGTCCTCCCCCATCTCGGTTATCTTCTCAAAACGCTTTGTGGCCTCCCGAATCTCTCTCTCCATTCTCTTTCTTTCGGTAATATCTCTTAAATACGCATAAGTTTCCATCCCGCCTTTTTCCTTTTTGGCAATGGTGATACAGACCTCCGCATCCCGTTTCAAACCATCCTCGGTTAAAACCTCCATCTCCGTACAGACTCGTTTGCTTTCATCAACCCCTACTTCGGAATGCATATGATCAAGGTAACCGATATCCCTTTCACTCAAGAGTCTCCGAAAATCCATCCCCAGCAATCTCTCTTTCGGATATCCTGTCAGCTCAGAGGCAATGGTATTAGCGAACCCAATCTGATAATCTTCATCGAAGACAATAATACCATCATCACCCATCTCGACGATCTTTTCGAGACGCTTGGCCACCTCTTGGAGATTCTGCTGAGTTCCTTTTCGTTCAAACTCTTTTAACTTTTTTTCCAGTTCGGTCACTCTTTGTTTCAATACCTCACAACTGGGATTCTGTTCCATAGCAAAAACCACCTTTCTGTTGTGCCAAAAGTATCCAGCATTTCTAATTTTCCCTCTCTTCCCCTATAGAGACTGTGTCTTAATGGCAGGGAGGGGAAGCGATTTTTGCGGCGTGCCTGCTTGCCATAGACCTTGCATTCGCCGAGACGCATCGCGCAGGCGGGTACTTCGGCATTCAGTCTTGGCAAAAGTCGCTTCTCATTCGTCGATCGTTACGCCTATTTTACAATAAGAGGAAGAATTTTTGTCAAATTTTAATAGAAAAAAGGAGAGGGTATGATAAAAAGGGAGGTCTACCCTCCTGATAACATGGGCATGATGACAATCGAATTCCCATTTTCGATTAAACTATCAAAATTGCCAACTTTCTTATCGATGAGAATAATGACATTTTCTTCTGGAAAGGACGAAGGTAAAATTCTCCTTAATGGCGTGGGTTTGTCTAAAACCAAATTTTTTGTTCGAGTACCAACGACTTCTGCGAGGTAGCCCAAGAACTTGAGATCAGCCAACTTAACCTATCATCTCCTTTGAAGCCTCTCTCAACCCAAAATGGTCAAGGGTCTCCTTCGTGGGAATTCCATTCTCATCCCAGCCTCTCAGTTCATAGTACCAAGAGAGCATTTGATCATATTTCTGCCGATCAAGTTTCATCCCTTTCATCTTTCCCTGAGAAAGGGGCTCCTCAAACCAGCGATCAGGTGGATAGTCCCATGCTCGACCGAATTGAGGAATTTCTCTTTTCCAGTAAGCCCGTATGAGGTGATAAATGCGGTCCCCGATTTTATAAAAATCTTCCCAACTCATTCGACTTCCTGTAATGGCTTCCAGATATTCCGGGTACCAATGAAGCCCAAAATTCACCTCGACCCACGGAAGCCGGCAAACAGTCGCACATTCGAAAAAACCTCCCCGGATTCGTTGAAACTCGATCAGTTTCTCAACTTTCTCTTTACTATAAGAAAGTCGATCGGTCGATATCTCCCAGGCAATGACCCAGGCATCCTTGTGGCTGCCACCAATGGGAGAGGTCCCAAAGGAGAGGGCCATTCCTGGGCAGGCATGACAATTGTAGGCTGAAATCTCCAGCCCTTTGACATGCATGGCCCATCGATGAGATCCTTTTCCGAGGGTTTCTGAAGCGGCTCGAATACCACGAGAGACAAGCTTACCCAAGCCTTCTCCTTTTCCGATGTCAATGATGAGCTTTTGAGTTCTTTCAAAATCTCCCCATCCTACCTTCTCCGGTATTAGTCCTTTTTCTGAGGCCTCCATAAGAAATCCAATGGCGTTTCCCAGGGAAATTGTATCTAATCCCCATTCATCAGCCATTCGGTTCAGCAGAGCCACCTCTGGTAAGCTCCTCATGCCGATATTGGGTCCTAACATCCCAACATTTTCATAATCCAGTTCAGAAGGATGGTTGCTCGAATCCTTGATAATATTACCGCATTGCATGTTACACAGAGGGCATCCTCTGCGATCCACTTTGTACTTTTCGAGCGCATATCCGTCAAGCTCTTTGGAGTATTCAAAGACACCCTCTCTAAAATTATAGGTGGGAAGGCAGGTATTTTCATTGCACCAATCAAAGGCCTGCATCGTTCCCTGCCTCACCCAGAAGTCATGACTCTCCTTTCCTTTGATCTCTTCATATCCCTTTTTCCCAAGCTCCTTCAGCTTTTCATCGTCGAAATTGGGAATCGAACCCGTTCCCTTGATCACCACGGCTTTAAGATTTTTAGACCCCATCACTGCACCTAACCCGGGGCGTCCCCCTGCTCTACCCTTTTGAGACATGAGGAGTGAAATAGGGATCAGATTCTCTCCAGCAGGGCCGATGAGAAGAATCCCTGAATTCCTTCCATGCCTTCTCTCAAGAAGGTCTTGTGCTTCAAAGGTATTTTTCCCCCACAATTCAGAAGCGTCCATGACCTTGACCTTCTCGTTCTCGATCAGAAGATAACAGGGTTTTTCTGATTTCCCTTCCACAATCATGACGTCATAGCCTGCTTTCCTCAGATGGACCGCTGCCCGGGTCCCAATATTTCCATCTCCATACCCTCCTGTGAGAGGGCTCTTCGAGGCAATGACCATCTTCCCCGAACTGGGAAGGGACTGTCCTGTGAGAGGGCCTGTTGAAAAGATGATCTTGTTCTTTTCAGACAGGGGATCAACGTGTTTCACCTCATCCCATAACAACTTTACTGCAAAACCTCTGCCTCCCAAAAAATCCCTTTTCATCGCATCGGGGATCTCTTCTGTCGAGATCCTTCCATTAGAAAGATCCACCCTAAGCATCTTTCCAACATATCCTTTCATCATGGAGTCTCCTGTCCAGACATTCGTTCCTACGAACATAATGTCCTGAGTATCAACTTGCTAACGATGTATCCAATAGACCCCAAAGACTTCGCACATCAATAAATGAGTCCATTGGGAGGTCTGAAAAATCAATCAGGAGCCAGATTGTTCTTAATTATCTTTCCTAAAGCTTCAGATCGCCGGGTTGCCACCTCGACGGCGTTGATCAAGGTCGTCCTTAACCCACCTTCTTCTAAAGTATGCAATCCTGCGATGGCTGTCCCACCAGGCGAGGTAACCAAGTCCTTCAACTTTCCAGGATGTTCACCTGTCTCGATCAACATCTTGGCAGCACCGAGTACAGTTTGAGAAGCCAAAATGAGAGCATCATCACGGGAAAGTCCTACCTTGACCCCTGCATCTGCTAAGGCATCGATGATGAGGAAGATATAAGCCGGTCCACTTCCACTCAAACCAGTGACGGCGTCAAGGAGATATTCATCGATGAAGAGTGATTTTCCCACGGAATCGAAGATGGTCTTCGCCATCATTAGATCTTCTTTCTGAGCATGCCTTCCAGCCGCAATCGCCGAGACGCCTTCTCGAACAGAAACGCAGATATTAGACATGACTCGGATCAGCTTCAGTTCTTTTTTGGCACAAGATTCAATCGCATCCAGAGGGACTCCAGCGGCGATGGAAATGATCAGTTTCGAAAGATCGAGATATTTGGTAACTTCTTCTACAACTGGTTTCATGATCTGAGGCTTCACGGCCAGGAGGATAATATCGGATTGCTTGACCACCTCTGTATTATGGGAGGTTCCTTTTACCCCATATCTTTCTCGGATCACCTTCAATTTCTCAGGCCGAATATCCGAACAGACAATCTGTTCTGGTCGACAGAGATGACCATGAAGAAGTCCATTGACCAATGCCTCCCCCATATTTCCTGACCCTATGAAACCAACCCGTTTATTTTGCAACATCGCCATTCCTCCTGAAACAATAAAAATTTTTGTAGCAAAGTGCCAAGGAATTATGATAAATATGAAACAACATAAATCTGAAATAACAGCCTGTCAAGAATTAAAAAGAAGAGAAGGAATCACCGTGTTCAAAAAGATTCTATTCTGTACGGATTTTTCTGAGGATTCCCATTGGGCATTCACCTATGCCCTCGATCTGGCGAAAACTTATAAAGGCAAGCTCCTGATCCTTCATGTCACACCCGAGCCTGTTCATCCTGAACAGCTTTCACTCTACCTCCCCCCTGAAAAACTGGAAGAATTGAGAATTTCTCAGAAGAAGGAAGTCGACCAACAACTCAAAAACCATTACGTGAAAAAAATGGGGCGGTTCAAGAACTACCAAATCCTCCTCAAAGAAGGAGAACCTTTCCTCGAGATCATCCAGAAGGCGAAAAAGGATTCTATGGATCTCATTGTCATGGGCACCCATGGAAGGACAGGTTTGGATCATGTCCTCTTCGGGAGCACAGCCGAGAAGGTGGTGAGGAAATCCCCCTGTCCGGTGCTGACCATCCGGCTCCCTGGAAGGCGATTTTCAATGCCTTAAACATGAGAAATTCGAATATCGAAGTCCTGATTCGCAGGGGGTAAGGCGTCATTCTTTGTATTGCGGTGTTGCAGTGCTGCGGTTTTGGGTTTAACAGCAACACGGCAGAACAGCATAACGGCAGTACAATAATAGACCACTTACGCCTCACGCTCTGACGGAATTTTAGAATTCGCCTGCCTGCCGATTTCATGCTTCGAATTTAGAGTTTTATCTCACCCTAAAGTTTCATTTACAAGAAACCAGGCTTTTGTTATAAGAATGCAGGAGTTGAAGAAGTAATGTTTCGATATATCGTGATAGAAGGTCCAATTGGTGTTGGAAAAACAAGCCTAGCCAAACTTATATCAAAAGAGTTTAATGCCCGATGTATCTTAGAAAAGGCAGAGGATAATCCTTTCCTCCCTCATTTCTATGGGGATCGCAAAAAATATGCTTTTCAAACCCAGATCTTCTTTTTACTGAATCGTTTCCAACAGCAGAAAGAGATTTCCCAACTCGATCTGTTCAACCAAATCACCCTCTGTGATTACCTCTTTGACAAAGACCGCCTATTTGCCTCCATCAATTTAGACGACCATGAGCTCGCCCTTTATGAACAGATTTTTCATCTCCTCAATGCACAGCTCCCTCCACCAGATCTGGTGATCTTCTTGCAAGCCAAACCAGAAGTATTACTTCACCGAATCAAATCGAGAAATGTCTCTTATGAGAAGGAGATAGATTTAGAGTATCTGAAGACCTTGATCGAGGCCTACAATTATTATTTTTTCCACTATGATCAAACTCCCCTCCTGGTTGTGGATACAAGCGAAATTAATTTCGTAAACCGAAAAGAAGATCTCGACCAATTGCTACGAGAAATTAGACAGATGAAGCAGGGGACATCGTATTTCATTCCGATGAGGTCTAAATGACAGCATAGCGCAAAGCGCATAGAGCATAGCGTTAGAATTCTATTCGCTGCGCGCTTTGCGATTCAGGGTTTTTCCTCTGAAGTGGATGGACCCTCTTTTGGGGCTTCTGGAGGAGCCTCCTTTGTTACCTTTTCAGGTTTCTTTTTTTCCGCCTCTTTCACACCTCCTTCCGGACTCTTCACAGGCGATAAAAGTCCTTTGGCTCGAAGCTTTCTTCTTTCTTTTTTCCGTTTCCTTATCCTCGCCAGTTCCCGTTCCCTCTCACGTCTTGGCATATATTCCTCCTCTTTTTCAGTTTTGAGTTCGGAGTTCAGAGTTCGGAGTATTTTTCTGTCTCCGAACTACGAGCTATTCACTCCGAACTATTTAAGTTGAGCACCAAGGTAAATGACACAAACGGCTGATCTCTTCCATCGCTCGATGGGTGAGAGGAATGGCATCGGACTCCTTATCGGCAAAAAGAGGGGTCCCAATGCATACATCCACTCGCCTTCTCCATCCCGACCTCTCCCCATATCGAATGCCCACCGGAATAAAAGGAATTGCATATCCCAGTTCCAATTGGAATCTTAAAATCATCTGAAGCAGTCGACTTTTCCCTGAACCCATTTCATTTCGAAAGTAGGTTCCTTCTGGGAAAATGACGATCTTCTCCCCGGCCCTCAATAAAGAGACAAGGGTTCTAAAAGAATCTAAGGTCCGAATGGATTGTTTCCGATCCACCGGAAGGCCGCCTAAAAGGAAGAGATAATCTCGAATCAAAGGATATTTGAAAAGTTCCCTTTTAGCTATAAAATAAAGCAGCGACTTGAAGGCGAGACTGATGATTGGAATATCGGTCCAGTATTGGTGTTTTGGAAGAATGATCATCGGGCCACGATCAGGAAGCGTTATTTTCACTTCAGTCTCAATCCGATAAAACATGGAGAAAACTAATTGAGCAATCTTTTTGGTGGCAGAATAGACGAAAGAGTTTCTTCTCATCTATTTTTCCTCTATGCGCAGGGCGCTAAGCGCTTATCGTCTTTTTATTAGTAGGAATCCAAGAGGTCTTCTTTGGGGACCTCCGGAAGCACATCTGATTTCATCCATGCCTTCTTCGCCCGTTTGGCAGCATTCATACCGGCTTTCAAGGCATCGCGGTTCAATTTCTCTGTGCCTTTGGGCACCCGTGCCAAGACAGCAGATTCAATGGCCTTTGGAGAGACGATCGGGGTTAATTGACTGAGGGCTCCGAGAGCAACGATATTCGCTACCACTTCCCTTTTGAATTTTTCTCGAGCAATCCGAGTAAAGGGAACTTGAAAAGCCTTTGGGGTGGGAACCTGGGTGACGAAGGTAGAATCGACAATGAGTAAACCATCGGGTTTAAGATCGGAATAAAACTCATCGCAAGATTTCTGGTTCATGGCCAGGAGGAGATCAAGTTTCATGGCCTTGGGATAATCAATCTCCACATCGCTGACGACCACCTCCGATTTGCTGGACCCCCCTCTCGCCTCCGGCCCATAACTCTGAGTCTGTGCGACATACTTTCCGTCATAGATCCCAATCGCTTCGGCCAAAATAATTCCCATGAGGATCAATCCCTGCCCCCCTGAACCGCTCAACCGAATTTCATATCGACTACCCATCTTCTTCACACCATTTCAGATTTCAAATTTCATAACCCCACCCTCCTCCCCTTAACTTAAGGGGAGGTAGGGTGGGGTTACTTCAATTTGCAATTAATGTGTTGCCGCCCCTCTTGCTCGTTCCCGAATCTTGTCGTACTCGTTCTGATAGACCGGAAGCTCTTTATCCACTAAGATACCGATCACAATTTTATTCTGCAATTCCTCAGACTTCATCGTCGCCGCCTTCTCCACCGTGACAGCGTTATCTCTCTGCGATTCCATCATCTCTACAGCTGTGCCCAAGCGGTTCTGTCTCCCGTACTGGGTGTGGCAGTGGGAGATCACTTCCACCACCGAAAACCCCTGCTTTAAAATTGCCTTCTCTATCAAGCTATCTAAAAGTTTGGCATGATAGACGGTCCCCCTCCCTACAAAAACCGCACCCGCCGTAACAGCCAATTCCGAAATCTTGAAGTCTTGCTCAATATTAGAATAGATCGTGGTTGAGGACCTCATTCCATATGGGGTGGTGGGAGAATATTGTCCACCGGTCATCCCGTAGATACTGTTGTTGACGATAATCGCCGTCACATCGATATTCCTCCGGGCTGAATGAATAAAATGATTTCCTCCAATGGCCACCGCATCCCCATCACCCATGATGACGATGACCTTCAGGCTGGGCTTGGCCAGCTTCACTCCCGTTGCAAAGGTGAGGGCCCGACCATGAGTGGTATGAAGGGTATTAAAGTCCACGTAAACGGGAAGCCTTCCTGAACATCCAATCCCTGAAACCAAAACCACCTCATCCTTTTCGTACCCGATCCGATCAATGGCTCGAATGAGGGCACCCAACATGATCCCGATTCCGCAACCCGGACACCAGACATGGGGGAACTTCTTGTCATGACGAAGATATTTATGAATGAGCTTTGTGACCTCTGACATCAGGATATCTCCCGGTAATTATCACTGCAAAATGGTCAGTGAAAATTTAGCAATGCAAAATGAAACCAAAAAACTTTTTCTCTTGAATCCTCTAACATTGTTAATTGATCATTGCCCATTGCTCATTTTTCAATGATCATTATGACACGACCTCCTGGATTCGATTCAATATCTCTTCAGGAGTGATAATCGTTCCATCCACTTTATTAAGGGTGAAGACCTTCGCAATCCCTCGGTTGACCCGCTTCACCTCCCGAGAGATTTGACCCATATTCATTTCAGGGACAAGGATGTTTTTTGAGGTTTGAAGAACTTTCTCAACGGCAGACCTCATAAAAGGCCAGATCGTCCCCAGTTTAAGAAGTCCCACCTTCAAACCCTTTCCCCTCGATTCAATCATTGCTCTTTTTGCAGATCGGGCCACACACCCATAGGCGATCATGGTGAGCTCAGCATCCTCTGTTTCAAAATATTCGGCCATCTGAATCTCTGAAAAATGTTGGCTGATTTTACGATGGAGCCGATCGATAAAAGGACCGATTTCATCTGGCCTCGATGTCGGGAAGCCTCGGATATCGTGAGTCAGACCTGTAACATGGTATCGATAGCCCTCTCCAAAATTGGCCATGGCCGGAATGCCACTGGGTGTATCTTCGAAGGGAAGGTACCATTCCGGTGGAACAGTGGGTTTCACCCGATTGAAGATCTCCACCTCTTCCTCATCCGAAAGGACCATCTTCTCCCGCATATGGCCGACGACTTCGTCGATTAAAACAATGACAGGGGTTCGAAACTTCTCAGAAAAGTTAAAAGCTTTGATCGTCATGTCGTAACACTCCCGAACCGTGGAAGCGGAGAGGACAATGATGGGATGATCTCCGTGTGTCCCCCACCGAGCCTGCATGACATCACTTTGAGAGGGAGAGGTCGGGAGCCCGGTGCTTGGCCCTCCTCGCATCACATTGACGATGACACAAGGAACCTCAGCGATGATCGCAAATCCCAAATTTTCCTGCATCAGAGAAAATCCTGGGCCGCTGGTTGCCGTCATGGACTTCACCCCTGCAAGGGAGGCACCGATCACAGCGCCCAAGCTCGCAATCTCATCCTCCATTTGGATGAAGGTTCCCTCCACTTGAGGAAGTTTAATGGATAAGATTTCAGAAATCTCCGTCGCCGGAGTAATGGGGTAACCTGCAAAGAAACGGCATCCTGCGCGAAGGGCTCCCTCCACGACCGCTTCATTCCCCTGGAGCAACAATTCTTTCTGGTGAGATTTCTTCTTCTTCTTTTGGCTTTGGTTCTTCACCCTTTACCTCTACTCTTTTTTTCTCCTTGGTTCCCTTTCCAACCGTGATGGCAAAATCCGGGCATCGAATTTCACACCATCCACAATTGATACATTTCTCAATATCCTTCACATAAGGATAACCCGATTCATCGCTTGCCAGGGCTCCTGTCGGACAGAATGCAACGCAAATTCCACATGCTTTACACCACGCCTTATAAGATATCAATTTTAGGTGCTTCCTTTTTCTTCTTTGTTTCAGTCATCTTTATTCTTTATGGGATGGGATTGCGCCTATTCCCATCCCTTTCTAATTCTCCCACATCATTTATAAACTGAAACCAGAAATGTTGTCAAAGGTTTTCAATGACAGCAGAAGCAAATTCGGAGCATCTTACTTTTCTGGCTCCTCTCATCTGTCGGGCAAGATCATAAGTGACTATTTTTTTCGAAATGGTCTTCTCCAGGGCCTTTACGATTTTTTTTCTCACCTCACTCCACCCCAAATAGTCAAACATCATTGCTCCAGAAAGGATGAGTGACCCAGGATTGATCACATCCTCATTCGCATATTTAGGTGCAGTCCCATGAGTAGCTTCAAAGACAGCCACCTGATCTCCAATGTTTGCACCAGGTGCCATGCCCAGGCCTCCCACCTGAGCAGCCAAGGCATCCGACATATAATCTCCATTCAAGTTGGGCATGGCAAGCACATCATACTCCTCAGGTCTTAAAAGGATTTGCTGAAACATGGCATCAGCAATCCGATCCTTTAGAACAATCTTTCCTTTGGGAAGATTGGTTATCTTCTGATCACCCCATTCACTCTCGAGCAGAACCTTTTCTCTAAATTCTTCTTTGGCCACCTCATATCCCCAATCACGGAAGGCTCCCTCTGTAAACTTCATGATATTTCCTTTATGAATTATCGTGACACTCCTTCGGCCATGAGTGAGCGCATAGTGAATGGCCTTCCGAACCAGGCGTTTTGTTCCAAAACGACTAATGGTTTTAATTCCGATCCCTGAATCTTCTCGAATCTTCTTCCCCATCTCTTTTTCAAGGAACGCTCTGAGTCGCAATGCCTCTTCCGATCCTTCCTTCCATTCAATCCCTGTGTAGAGATCTTCTGTATTTTCCCGAAAGACGACCATATCTACTTTCTCTGGGTGGTTTAATGGACTGGGTGTCCCTAAAAGATATTTCACCGGGCGAATACAGGCATAGAGATCGAGTTTTTGCCTCAACAATACATTGATGCTTCGAATGCCTTCCGCCACCGGAGTGGTCAGCGGACCTTTGATGCCGACCTTATATTCCCGAATCGCTTCGATCGTCTCCTCTGGAGCCCACTCCTTTTTCAATTGAAATGCCTTTTCTCCTGCATAAACTTCAAGCCAGTGCACCTTTCTCTTGGCCCCATAGCATTTCTTTACAGCGGCATCGAAAACTCGTACGGAGGCCTTCCAGATATCCGGTCCCACTCCATCCCCTTCGATGTAGGGAATAATGGGTCGATCAGGGACATAGAATTTTCCCTCTTTGTGGTACTGAATTCTTTCTCCATCCATGGGTTTTACCTTTCCCGGTTGATTTCTTAGCCTATTAATCCAGAAGAAAACCTCTAATTATAATTCAAGGATAGCTCCTTTAGCATTCGCCCCTAAATCCTTAACCCTTCACTTTTATCTCTTTACCAATTTTACTTATGAATTCTCTTGGAGTAACTATTTTGCTTCCCTCAAATTCTTCAAAAGGAAAGTGCTTCTTATTGCCAGTGATAATAAAGTCAACCTTGGCTTTTAGCGCACATTCCAAAATACGGTTATCAGATTTATCCGCCTTAAGTATGTCTAACTCTTTGGTGGGATTGACCATGATTGCCTTTTGGTTAATTTTTTCCATTAACTCCATAATTTCTTTGTGTCCAAGCTTAAATTGGGGTCTTTCAAGAACCTTCTGGTATTCTTGCACAAGCGCTAAAGAAACAAAAAACCTTACTTTACCTTCTAAACCTAAAGATAAAAGTAAGGCTGGTAGACTCTCTTCTTTTAAAGCGGCCGAGACGATGACATTGGTGTCATAAACGACTTTAAGCATTGGTTAAAGGCCCTGTCTAAAAGCCTTAATTTCAGCATCAATCTCTTCTAAAGTAAGTTTGTCTGTCCCAGCCTTTTTAGCTTGCTGTTGAAGTTTGGTCAAGACCTTAGGTTGCTTGACTATATTTTTGAGATAATCCTCCACACTTAAAATGACCGCCGTGGCTTCCCCATTTTTACTGATTAAAAAGCGGTCTTGATTTTTCTTTACCCTCTCTAAAATTTGCCCTAATTGTGTCCTGGCTATAAGAGCCGAAATCTCTTTGGTCACTTTTATGTCTCTTTCCATCTTAACTCCTCCAGCAAAGTCATTAATTAATCAGTCTGTTGAAATATTAATACTAAAAGGATTGTGATGTCAAGAAAGGATAAATTCGTTGGGTGGGAATAGGTTAACGCAAGCCAGTGTCAAGGAGAGCCCAGACGATAAATTATCATCAAAAGTCTCGCAGGGACTGATGAGTCGATTGACTTCATGGTCGCTTAATGGTTTCTCGTTTGTATTGGTAGGGGATGAATATAGATTAGCTAAGTTTATTATCTTTGGAGGTTATTTCAGAGTAAGTCTCACACGTGTCTTTTTGTTCACAGTGATCGCAAGCACCATTGCAACCATCGTCCACGTAACTGAACCCCAATTCAGAAAATATCTTATAGAACTGATCTGGGTCATGAAAATACTTATCGAATTCTTTGACCACTTCTTGAAAATTCTTCTCTTTCTTTGGTTTACCTTTTGCCATATTTATTAATCCCCAACTGCTGGGCTTCTGTCGCTTATTATACAAAAAAGCGACAAGATGACGCAAATTTGTTATCCACAGGTGAGGGAAATAAAGGACTGACTAAGGAGGAGAAAATGAAAATGTCGCCTTTTTACGCAGAAGGCGACAAAAGTGGATGGCAAAAAAGAGTCACGTAGCTTTGAGAACTTCACCTACTTATTTGCAAAGTGAGCTAACCTTCAGCCTTGATGATTACGGAAAGAAAGGAAGTATAACGGTGGGTATCAGCCGCGGCTGAAGGCCGTCGGCTGCATGCCGAGGTTCGGCACTGGAGCTCACAGCTGGAGTGCTCGGGAGGTCTCAGGCCGGCGACAACTATCCAGAACCTTCCCCGCGGAGCCCCAAGACGTTGTGAGCAAAGACCGGGCGGTGGAAGCCTTTCAGGGACAGCTCCCCAATCGGCTCCGCCTCGATGTGCGCCTCGACCTTCGAGAAGATGCGCGGCGAGATGAGGATCTGGTTATCCTTGGCCTCCCCACACAGGCGGGCGGCAAGATTCGTGACCGTGCCGATCGCGCCGTAGTCGAGGCGTCCCTCGAAGCCGATGGTTCCGATGGTCGCGTAGCCCCCGGCAATGCCCACCCCGAAGCCAAGGGCATAGCCGCGCTTTCTCCATCCGCGGGCGAGGGCCGCCACCGAATCGCACATCATAAGCGCCATGCGGATCGCCTGCAACTCGTGATTTTCGACAGGTACTGGATCGTTGAACAGGATCATCACGCCGTCACCGGCGAAGTGCTCGATGGTACCGTCGTAGGCCATGATCGCGCGGCCGAGTTCGGCGTGGTACTCGCGCAGCACGCCCATCACCTCCTCCGGTTCCGCCGTCTCGGTGAAGCCGGTGAACCCGCGCAAGTCCACGAACACCACCGTGATCTCCCGTCGACGTGTCTTCAGGGGGTCGTCGGCATCGCCAGACATGATCAGGTCGCTCACCTTCGGCGAGAGAAACCGCGTGAGCTTGGACATCTGCCCGATCTGCGCCACCTGTTCAGTCACCCGTGTCTCGAGCCTCGCATTCCATTCGGCGATCTGCGCCGCCTGCTCCTCCAGCTGCTGGTTCTTGTCGCGGATCTCCGCGTTCAGGGCCTCGAGGATCCGGTTCTTTTCAGTGATCACCTTGTTCGCTTCTTCGGTGTGGCGCGTTGCTTCGATGAGGTCGCGCTCGGCCTGCTTCTGCTCGGTGATTTCGGTGATCACGGTGACGGTACCGCCGCCCGCGACGCGCCGGCGCAGGACGCGATACCAGCGGCCGTCCGGCGTGTGGTCCTCGAATCTCTGGCCCGACGGATTGCGCAGGCTCTCCACGCGTTGGGCGACCAGCGCATCCACGTCGCCCGACCCGTAGTAGCCGTTCTCGGCGAGATAGCGAAGCACGTCGGAATAGGGGCGGCCGGGCTGCAGCAGCTCTTCGGGCACGATGTACATCTCCCTGAAGCGGTCGTTGCAGAGGACGAAGTTCAGGTTCTCGTCGGTGTAGACCAGAGCGCCCGGCATGTTGTCGAGGGCGACATGCAGCTGCGCCTCCCGGGCCGCAAGCTGCGCCTCGGCCTGCTTCTGCTCGGTGATTTCGGTCATCACGGTGACGGTACCGCCGCCCGCGACGCGCCGGCGCAGGACGCGATACCAGCGGCCGTCCGGCGTGTGGTCCTCGAAGCTCTGGCCCGACGGATTGCGCAGGCTCTCCACGCGCTGGGCGACCAGCGCATCCACGTCGCCCGACCCGTAGTAGCCGTTCTCGGCGAGATAGCGAAACACGTCGGAATAGGGGCGGCCGGGCTGCAGCAGCTCCGCGCGGCACCTTGTACATCTCCCTGAAGCGGTCGTTGCAGAGGACGAAGTTCAGGTTCTCGTCGGTGTAGACCAGAGCGCCCGGCATGTTGTCGAGGGCGACATGCAGCTGCACCTCCCGGGCCGCAAGCTGCGCCTCGGCCTGCTTCTGCTCGGTGATTTCGGTGATCACGGTGACGGTACCGCCGCCCGCGACGCGCCGGCGCAGGACGCGATACCAGCGGCCGTCCGGCGTGTGGTCCTCGAATCTCTGGCCCGACGGATTGCGCAGGCTCTCCACGCGTTGGGCGACCAGCGCATCCACGTCGCCCGACCCGTAGTAGCCGTTCTCGGCGAGATAGCGAAACACGTCGGAATAGGGGCGGCCGGGCTGCAGCAACTCCGGCGGCACCTTGTACATTTCTCTGAAGCGGTCGTTGCACAGGACGAAGTTCAGGTTCTCGTCGGTGTAGACCAGAGCGCCCGGCATGTTGTCGAGGGCAACATGCAGTTGCCGCTCTACGACAGCCGGCTGGTGATCGGCCAGATGTGCGTCAGACAATCGCGCCATCAGCATCCCTCCTGCTCACCCGCGAGGCCCTGCGCGGTTAATGCCGACGTGACTCGCGACAATTATGTCACGCTAGCATCATCGTCTCCGTGCGCCGAACGCCGTGGCTCAGACGCGCGGTTTACCGCGGCGCTCTGCAGCCGCTTGTTCGGCCTTTGCCTTCTATTCAGTCCAATATTCTTCACACACCTTCTCAATCGCTTCGTACTCAACGGCCTGACCAGTGTCCAGGGCAAAGCTGATACTCTGGAAATCCAGGGTGAGCTGGCCCAAGCTCGTGGCGATCGAGGCAGGCATTGAATCCGACTCCGTCGAGAGAATTTCGGGTGAACCGATGTCGAGTTGCTCCTGCAGCGTTTCCCGGGTGCCATCGAAATCGTGAAACTCAAGACGGGTGATACCCGACAGGGTAAGAACGAAGCTGTCGCCAAGGGGATCCAGCCTGCGCCGGAGGTAGGGAATGCTCACAAACATGGTGAGTATGTCACTACCTTCTCCCGAAATGGCGGTGATCTCATCGTCGTGAAGTATGTTCCAAATCTGTATTCGTCTATCCATCATCTTGGCCGAACATTATTTTTTATACTGCTGCGATGTTTCTCCTAAAGACAGAACCTTTTAACCCTTTAAAAAGCATTTTTGACCCCAAATTACCCCGATAATCACCATTTTTTCTGTAAAATATTGCCTTAAAACAACATTATACCGCAGCAATATAATAATCGGAAAAATTAGCTGGCCTTCAGTATCAGGGTTATCAATTGTGAAATACATTTTATAATATACACTCTTTTCAAGAATTAGGGAATAGAAAGTTTCAGGAAGAAAGTGACGGGCTGCCTCATGAAAAAAATGTCGCCTTTTTACACAGAAGGCGACATTTTTCTAAGATTTGCTAATTCACGGTTTGGTATACTCCATCGGGGTTTGCTTGCCTCAGCGAGTTTTTTATTGAGTGCTGTACTGGTGCTCCTAAGAGGATAGGCTGCAAAGTTACCGACATTGCGAATTGCATCAATATTCACGCACTATATTTTCCGAAAACTAAAACAGTGCAGTTGCCGCCGAAGGCGAAGGAATTGGAGAGCACCACCTTTACATCCATGGCACGAGACTTCCCGAGAACATAATCGAGATCACAATCTTCATCACCTTCTTGATGATTCACCGTAGGAGGGACAAATTGATGAACCAGTGAGAGGATCGATGCAATGGCCTCCATGGCTCCTGCGGAGCCCAAACAGTGACCCACCATTGATTTAATGGAACTGATGGGAATCGAGTAGGCCCTTTTTTCAAAAACATTTTTTATGGAAAGTGTTTCGACCTTATCGTTGAGCGGCGTGCCTGTTCCATGGGCATTGATATAATCCACCTCAGTTGAAGGTATTCCACTCTCTTCGATGGCCTCTCTCATCACTCGGGCTTCCCTGATTCCAGTGGGCTCGGGTGCAGTGATATGATGAGCTTCTCCCCCAATTCCATATCCCAAAAATTCAGCATACATCTTGACCCCTCTTTTCACTGCTTGATCGAAATCCTCTAAAACTAATAAACCCGCTCCTTCGCCCAAGGACATTCCGGCTCTTCTTCGATCGAAAGGCTTACAGGGAGAAGGATCCATCGCCCTTAAGGAATTGAATCCACCGAAAGTGAGTTCGCTCAGAGCCTCGCTCCCTCCACAAAGGACGGCCTTGCATTGCCGCTCCGAATGAGATCCGCTCCATAGCCAATGGCTGTCGCAGATGAACTGCATGCCGTGGTGACCGTAAACTTCGGACCTGAAAATCCATATCGTTCTGCAACACGATCGGTTGTAAAGCTCGGAATAAAAGGCCAAAGGAGGGAAGGCTTGGACTTTCCTTTGAGAAGAATTTCTCGGTGATAGGTTTCTGCTTCAAACATCCCTCCTGCACCCGCTCCCAAACAAACCCCGACCTCTTCTAAAGGATAAGAGCCAATCCCGGCAGCCTTCACCGCCTCCTCCGAAGCGATCAGAGCAAACTGGTCTGCCCTGGAAAGTCTTTTCAATTCTCTTCTTTCAAAGAATTTCTCTGGTCGATAATCTCTGATTTCAGCTCCGATTTTGCCGGGGTATTTGGAAGTGTCAAATAGGGTGATCGTTCCGATGCCCTGTTCTTCCTTCTCTCAAAGACTGGTTAAACTCCTCCACATTTTCCCCAATTGAACAAAAGATTCCCATTCCCGTAATGGCAACCCGTTTGGATTTCATTCTGATTATCTATCCAAAGATATTTGCAATTTCAAAAATTTTTCCCTCCCCCTCCGATGGGGGAGGGTCAGGGTGGGGGTGGATAAAAACAATTTGGCCCCCTCCCCTTTTCTAAGAATGTATATTTATATCACTTTCAAACGGATACTCGCAAGGCAAGATCAAGTCAGAATAGTCATTGAGTTAAAGCGGTTTTTTATTGTAAAGATTGTCAAGGGGACTTTTTGGAATTTTCTTGTTTTATATGGAAAATACGAAATAGAATCAAGAATTTAATAGACAACACAGGAAAAAGGTGGTAAAAAAATCGACTTACAAGAGCCGATTTGAAACAAATCGGAACTTCGTCTATTAATCGTTAGCCTAATCGGAAGGCAGTACCCAGGGCTTGACTGAGGTTACATTTTGGAGACAGTTTGGCGGTATCTGACGTTTGCGAAATTTGTTTCTCTCTTGGAGGAGTTCCGTGCTTTGTGGATGAGTCGCTTGGGAGCCCTTTCCGATCGATTTGAAGGCACTCTTCCTCATAAAACCAGAGAGAACATGATAGTCAGTGACCTAAAGTGGAAGCCGACATTTGATGGGCAGCCCGAATTGCAGGACCAATTGGCAAATATGACTGACAGAAATGTCGCAGATGGTCAAGACGTGCTGGTGGTGAACTGCTGGTTTCTGGGAGAAAGCGAGTCACCGCAAATGTGGAAAGAGCATGTCGGCTCAACGGAATGGGTAGCAATTCGTTCCACCCTGAAGAGGCTGGATCAAAGTATTTTGGCAAAGCAAGAATTTACCGTCATCGGGAAGGTAAACTACGTGGATTTCTCCAAGCATGATATGGGGGTTTATCATGGCAGTCAGGCAGTTGAAAGAGCACTGCTAAAAGAGGAAAGATATTCGTTTGAGAACGAAGTGAGAGATCGCGACTTTCAATGTCGTCTGCCCTGGGTGCCTCAATCCGGATGGCAGTCCTCCATCAAAAAGCCAATTGGCTGGTCCTGGTATATTCGATCCCTGTAGACCCGGACTATTTTTACAGGTAAACCTCAGAACTCTCATTGAAGCAGTTGTCACAGCACCGGGTGCTGAGCGCTGGTTCTATGACTTGGTTTGCAAGTTGTGCAAGCGCTATCAGATTGAGGGACCCATTGAGACGTCAAAACTAAATCATGTCTAACCAGGCGTTGGAGCCGATCGCTTACGCTCCGGCTCAACTTTTCATTATGCAAAAATATCGCACTTCGAAGGCATGTTGTCAGACTCATTCAGAACAGATATAATGAATCTGGAGTGTAAGAGATGCTCTTATTTGAATGGGATCCAAACAAAGCAAGAAGAAATCTTGAAATTCATGGTGTTTCTTTTGATGAGGCAAGCACAGCCTTCAAAGATACCCTGTCATTGACTATTCATGACCCTTTGCATTCCGATGAAGAGGATAGATTTATTTTGATTGGGAATTCCTACAAGAATCGTCTTCTGGTAATTGTGCATTTAGAAGTGGAAAATAAAATTAGAATAATAAGCGCAAGGAAAGCAACAAAAAAGGAAAGGAAGCAATATGAAGAAACTGCCAAAAGATAAAGACATGCTTGAAGAATATGATTTCAGCAAAGGCGTCCGGGGAAAATATGCGAAGAGCTATGCTGAGGGAACAAATGTCGTCGTCATTGAGCCAGATATTGCGAATATTTTCCCTGATCACGACTCTGTAAATCAGGCTTTGAGATCACTGGCAGAAATTATTAAACGACAGAAAAAGCATGCATAACAACCGCATCAACCTGAGGCGGATTAGCGGCATCAGGTTTTTGGCATTGCTGGTTGCCCGCGCAGGTTATGCAAATCGTTGAGTCTGTAGGAAAAGTCATATTTCATGAATCTGCTGTCAATAAAATCAACTAATACAAACGCATTAAATCGTTTTACATGTAGCGCGAGGCTTCAGCCTTGCTTAAAGCAACCCTGAAGGGTTGCCCTACAAAAGATATAATGCGTCCGTATTAATTAAGAATCGAAAAATCGGCCGAATCGGGCCTTTTCTACAGGCTCGTTAGTCGTCGAGTGGAGAGACCATGAGAATTCAAATGGAGGTGAAACCATGGCGGTTCGTATCGTGCAGCTCGGAAGTCCCCGTGTAAGCGACGAGGGGGTGCGCATTGGCACAGTTCGACGCCCACCAAGAGGCGTTCCCAAGGGTGAGTATGCATCGCGTAATTACTATGATGTGTGGCTGCCTAACCTCGCACCGAGTGAGCAGCTTCTTAAGGCCGGACGATCAGCTAAAGATGAGACCGCTTGGCGCTCCTTCGTCAAACGCTACCGCTCGGAAATGAATCGAGTGGAGAACAGCCGGGTTCTCGATCTTCTCGCTGCCTTATCGCACCAGGCGAATTTCTCGGTCGGATGTTATTGCAATGATGAGCAGCACTGCCATCGCTCAGTGCTTCGTCAGCTCCTCGCCGAGCGTGGTGCGGCTCTTGCGTGAGCAGAGGATTGGGCTCAGACTTTATTATTGATTTTAGTCGATTCAAATTCAACCCAATGCCTTAACAAAAAATGCCCTCATCCCATTTTTTCGATATGAGGGCTTTTGGCAAATAACTTCCCTACTCAGATGTTCCCTAAGCGTCACCGGACAGGGTCACTTTCAAAGCCTTACAACGCGGTCGTTCATTAGATTTATGGGAAACCGACCATGTCCCTGTTGGTGAACTCCTCGTTGGGTCTGGGGCATTGGTGCCAGTTCGCTAAAAGGTACCGCTGTAAGGCTTTTCAAGCACCCCTGCCCAGTTCCTTATTCCTTATTTATGCAACTGGTGGGTCTATTTGGCCCTACCTTATTTATTATTTAGCTGCTTCTTCCAGCGGTATTCTCATCGTGTAGAATGAACGCCAGACGAAGATGACCCCGACAATGAACACCGGAAGAGCGATGTAGGGAGCGTAGTTCGTGGAACCGGTTTCCTTCGCGTGTACCGTCATCTCGATCGCGATTTCGGTCGCGAGCAGGCCGAACAGAGTCGAGAACTTGATGATGGGGTTCATGGATACGGATGAGGTATCCTTGAAGGGGTCGCCCACCGTGTCGCCAATGACCGTTGCGGCGTGGAGCGCCGAACCCTTTTCCTTCAGGTCGACTTCGACAATCTTCTTCGCATTGTCCCACGCGCCGCCGGCGTTTGCCATGTAGATGGCCTCGAAGAGGCCGAAGCAGGCGATGGAAATCAAATACGCGACAAAGAAGTTGGGGTTCAGCAAAGCGAAGGCGAGCGTCATTAACAGGATCGCGATAAAGATGTTCCACATCCCTTTCTGCGCATACTGGGTGCAGATCCTCACAACCGTCTTGGAATCCTCGATATCGGCTTCCGTCTTGTCCAGGTTCATGTTCTTTTTAATAAACTCGACCGCCCGGTATGCACCGGTGGTCACCGCCTGCATGGAGGCCCCCGCGAACCAGAAGATCACCGCGCCGCCGCAGATCAGGCCGAGAATGATCGGCGCGTCGGTCAGCTGCACATGCAGCATGTTCTTGCTCTGGAGCAGCAGGATGATCGAGAAGATCATCGTCGTTGCACCGCACACCGCAGTGCCGATGAGCACCGGTTTGGCCGTCGCCTTGAAGGTGTTTCCGGCCCCGTCGTTGGACTCGAGGTAGAATTTACCCATTTCGAAATCGGGATCGAATCCGAAATCCCTCTTGATCTCTTGCTTGATGCCGGGGATGTTTTCGGTCTGCGCCAGCTCGAATATGGACTGGGCGTTGTCGGTGACCGGGCCGTAAGAGTCGACGGCAATGTTGACCGGGCCCATGCAGAGGAATCCGTAGGCAACCAGACCAAAGGCAAAAATCGACGGATAGTTGATGACTTCAGGCGGTATAAAAAGGCTGACGAAGTACGCGATGCCCAAGAGGAAGGCGATCAGCATGCCCATGTAGAAGGCGCTGAAGTTACCGGAAACGATACCGGATAGTATGGTAAGGGATGCACCGCCCTCGCGCGACGCGGTCACGATCTCTTGCACGTGCTTCGATTTGGAGCTGGTAAATATCTTGGTGAATTCGGGGATGAGAACTGCTGCCAGTGTACCGCAGCTGATGATCATGGCAAGTTGCCACCAGACATGGGGCATCGGGGTAAGCACCCCGTCTTTTAGAACCTGGAGGTCACTGATCAGCAGGTAGCTTCCCAGAAACGAAGTGGTGATGCAGAGGGTGGCCGCGATCCAGATCAGTCTCATGAGAGGCTCTTCGAAATCGAACTCCTTCTTGCCCCTGTATTTGGCCGAGGAAATAGCCTGGTTCACGAAGTACGAAACACCTGAGAAGAAGTCCATCAGGAAACGCATTGCGAAAATCCAGACGATCAGTTTGCCCTGGATGGCTTCTTTGACCTCCAAGTTGGGACTCACAACGGCAAGCGTGATAAAAGCTATCAGCGCAACGCCGGTAACGCCATAAGTTTCGAAACCGTCTGCCGTGGGACCAACGCTGTCACCCGCGTTGTCACCGGTACAGTCAGCGATCACACCCGGGTTACGGGGGTCGTCTTCCTTCACCTTGAAGACGATTTTCATGAGGTCGGAGCCGATGTCGGCGATCTTCGTGAAGATACCGCCGGCGATACGGAGTGCCGATGCGCCCAAAGACTCACCAATGGCGAATCCCAGAAAGCAGTACCCGACGATGTTGCGGGGTACGAAGAGCAGAATGATCACCATCATGACCAGTTCAAGGGAAATGAGGAAGAGCCCCACGCTCATACCGGAGCGAAGGGGAATGTTCACCACGTCCCAGGGCTTCCCCGCCAGCGAGGCGAAGGCAGTACGGGCGTTGGCATAGGTGTTGATTCGGATGCCGTACCAGGCCACGCTGTAGGAACCGCCCATACCCACCACCGAGAAGAGCAGCACGAGCAGCAGCGTGGGAACCCCCTCTCCCTTCAGGGCCAGGAAATAGAAAGTCATGGCGGCGGCAATGAACAGAAACAACAAGATAAGGAATTTGCCCTGCTGAATCAGATAGGTGCGGCAGGTCTGAAAGATGGTTTCCGCCACCTTGAGCATCGATTCATGGGCTCTCAACTTCTTGACCTGGTGGCGCAGAAACAAGCTGATACCCAGCGTACCAGCGATGATACACGCGCCATAGAACAGCAGATCCCATGGTCTTATACCACCCAGCATGGTATAGGGAGCACCCTTATGCAAGTCGGGTATCGCGAGGTCCGCCTCGCTCGCAAATACTACGAGCGGGATGAACAGGTATGCACCCACCATCAACAACATTAGCTTCGGCCATACATTTTTCAGTCTCATATTGCTTTCTCCTAAAAAAGTATTATTGAGGGTTAATCAAGTTTGGGCAAGTCCAAACAAAATTTCTGGGAAAATATACGGTAAAGCATTTGAGAAGTCAAGAATTTTTTCACAAATTAAATCGGTACTTCAGTCATTATCAGATGTATACGATTTGTAACATTTGAAATAATTTAATAATATTTCACTATAACCGCTCTTTGTCCTGAATTCCTCTACCATCCATGACTGTCAGTTACAAGTTGATAATGGTAAGTAAGTAGGTTCCCTCCGGTGTAGGCTTTACTTCCGTGTTGACATACCTCAAATCTTTCAGTAAAATTGGTGAAAAGATTGCTAGGGGAGCTCATTGGGCTGAGAGTCCTTACTTTTTAAGGTAGGGAGACCCTCCGAACCTGTTTGGGTAATTCCAGCGAAGGGAAGCGGGAAATGAGAAGTAAGCCGTAATACCTCCATTGGGATTACGGCTTTTTTGTTTGGAGTCTTCGGGTCCACTCTTCGCAGGGATGCTGTTTTCGGGAGAAAAAGTAGCCTCTCTGATTGCAAGGGAATTACGGAGGTCAAGATGAAGCGTATACTAACGATTGCTGGATCAGATTCTGGAGGCGGGGCAGGGATTCAGGCAGACCTGAAAGCGATCACACTACTCGACGGCTTCGGGATGAGCGTGATCACCGCCCTCACTGCACAGAATACCTTGGGGGTTCAGGCGATCCATGAAGTGCCTGCTTCTTTTGTGGAGAAACAGATCGATTCTGTTCTCTCCGACATCGGTGCAGATGCCATCAAGACAGGGATGTTGGCAAACAAGAAGATCATCGAGGTGGTGGCCAGAAAGATTGAACAGTATGGTGTAGAAACAGTGGTGGTCGATCCGGTGATGGTCTCCAAGAGCGGAGCCCCCCTGCTTCGAAAGGATGCCCAGGAAGCACTCATCAAGCGGTTGATTCCCCTGGCAACAGTGGTCACTCCGAATCTTTTTGAGGCCTCTGTTCTCACAGGCCGGAAGGTGAATTCGCTCGAGGGGATGAGGAAGGCCGCCGTTCAGATCTGGGAACTGGGGGCAAAACATGTAGTTCTGAAAGGAGGCCACTTAAAAGGAAAGGCGATTGATATCCTTTTCGACGGAAATAATTACGCTGAGATTGAAGGTCCAAGGGTTAAGACGAAGCATACCCATGGGACTGGCTGTACCTTTGCCTCGGCCATTGCCACACTTCTGGCCAGAGAAGAGAGCGTCCCGGAAGCGGTGAGAAAGGCCAAGATTTTCATCACCATGGCCATTCAGTCCGGCCTCAGCCTCGGAAAAGGGACAGGCCCTACCAATCCTTCTGCTTATGTTCTGAGGGAGATGGAGCGATATCGAGTGATCCAGGAGTTAAAGAGAGCAGTAGAGGTAATGAAAGAGGAAAAGATCGGGCACCTCATTCCAGAGGTCTCATCCAACTTAGGCTATGCCCTCCCCTATGCTGAAGGGATTGGAGATGTGGCTGCCTTTCCTGGAAGGATTGTCCGATTCAAAGATTCGGTGACCACGAATCGTGATCCGGAATTCGGTGCTTCCCGGCATGTGGCCAATATTATCCTGACCGTCATGAAATTTTATCCTGAGTATTGTTCAGCCATGAACATCCGGTATTCGCAAGAGATGGTGACCCTATTGAAAGACAAAGACTTTCTCGTCACCCATTTTGATCGAAGGCGTGAACCAAAGAAAGTAAAGGAGAGAGAAGGTTCTTCTCTCGAATGGGGTGTGGGAGAGGTCTTGAAAAAGATGAAGCGCGTCCCTGATTTCATCTACGATGAAGGCGATGTCGGTAAAGAACCGATGATTCGAGTTTTAGGGAGAAACCCCATGGAAGTCGTCCAAAAGATATTGAAGGCAGTAGGCAGAAGTCAGTAGGCAGTAAACAGTAGAAACAAGAAAACAGAAGGTCAGTAAGCAGAATAAAACGAACGGAGTTGAAGATTGCTTACTGCTTTCCGCGTGCTGCCTTCTGGTGAAGAGAGGAAAGGACAAGGATGCGTGGGCATCAGAGATTTGAAAGTTTATACAGTTGGCTTATAAGTTAGCGATGGAGATTTTCGAATGAGTCTAAGTCATTTCCGAAAGAAGAACGTTATTCTCTGACTGACCAGATTCGACGTTCATCGCGCAGCGTGGCCACGAATATAGCAGAAGGGTATCGTAAACGAAGATATCCAAATATGTTTGTAAGTAAAATGGCTGATGCTGACAGCGAAGGAGCAGAGACACAGGTATTGGCTCGATTTTGCCCAAGACTGTGGATATCTAGCTCAAGATCGACATAATACATTAGATAATTGGTTATGAGGATGTTGGCAAGATGCTTGGCAGCATGATAGCGACACCCGAAAAATTCAAAAAGCAGTGAGTGCGGGGCGGTCGGCTGAAAGCGGGATGATACCTGATTTCTGTTTCTTTCTGCCTACTGCTTACTGCATTCTGCCTACTGTTACAGAGGGGATTACATATGGCAGGGATTGAACCGATTCCAAAAGAGGAGAGGAATTTAGGAGGTTGGGATTTTTTTCTGCTCTGGGCAGGGGCAGCCATCTCTTTGGCAGAGATATGGGCTGGAAGTCTGATCGTCCCACTGGGATTGGGTTTGGGACTTTGGGCCATTCTCCTCGGTCACCTCATCGGAAACACGCCGTTTGCTTTAGGCGGCTTGATTGGAAGCCGATGGGGCATTCCAACGATGGTGAGCGTTCGACCCTCTTTTGGAATCAGAGGTTCTTACTTTGCCGCTGCCCTCAATGTGATCCAGCTCATCGGCTGGACAGCAGTCATGCTGATCGTTTGTGGCCAGGCAGCTGATGCCATCTCTAAGTTCTATGGATTTTCAAATCTCAACCTCTGGATCATTCTCTCCGGGATCATCACCACCCTGTGGGCAGTCGTGGGACACCGAATCTGGAAATGGCTGCAACGAATCTGCCGTGTTCGCTCTTGTTGATTTTATGTATAGCCATGACCTATGTGGTTTTTCAGGAATACGGCTGGGGCATGCTCTCTCAAATCCCGAGAGAAAAGGATTTCCCTTTTATGGTAGGGATGGATCTAGTTATCGCCATGCCCATCTCATGGCTCCCTTTAGTTTCGGACTATTCACGCTTTGCCAAGGATTCAAAGTCAAGTTTTTGGGGGACCTGGATCAGTTATTTTATTGTCTCTTCTTGGATGTATCTTATAGGTCTGATGGCTTCTCTTGCCACCCAATCCCCTGATCCTTCGGGAGTGGTGATGAGCCTCATGTTAAAATTTGGATGGGCCATCCCTGCCCTCATCATTGTCCTCTTCTCTACCTTTACCACCACCTTTTTAGATATCTATTCCACAGCGATCTCGGGCCTGAATATCTTTCCAAAATTAGGAGAGCGAAAGGGTGTCATCATTGGAGGAATTTTAGGAACTATCATGGCCATCATTTTTCCTACACTGCTCGATTATGAACATTTCCTTCTTTTCATCGGGGCCATGTTCTGTCCTCTATTTGGGATCGTCCTCGTGGATTACTTCTTTTTAAGAAAGGGGTTTATTCATTTAGAGGATCTTTATAGACCCGGGAGGCCGATACTGGTTTAAGAGTGGTTTGAATCCCAATGCGATCATAGCCTGGGCCATAGGATTTGCTATCTATCTGGGCTTTTCACCAATGCTGATGGAGAAGGTTTTGCAGATTAAAGTGGCCTTTCCCTGGCCCATCGGCTCCTCATTGCCAAGTATGGTGTTGGCAGGTTTGATCTATTGGTATCTGAATCAAAGAAGAAGAATCAGATGACACCGAAGATTGAGTCTAAAAATGGTCGAGACATTAGCTTATCTTTTTGATCAAACAGCTTTACGATTGGGTAAAAAGGAAGCCATTCTCTTTTTAAGAAAAGGAAAAATAGAAAGTCGAACCACCTATTCTTCCCTCCAGCAAATTTCCAACCGTGTAGCCAATGTCTTAATAGAAATAGGACTTAAAAAAGGAGAAAGGGTCATTCTCTTTATGCCCAAAAGCATGGAACAGGTGATCTTTCATCTTGCTATTCAGAAAGTCGGCGCAATTTCAGTGGTCCTCAACCCAGGTTTTAAAAAAGACGAGATGAACTATTTTTTGAAGGATACAGAGGCCAAGATTGTTGTCGTTGGGAAGAAAGAAGAAGCCTTGATCCGGTCTTTGGGTAAAGAACGGCAAATCATTTCTGTGGACACAGAAATCCCTTTTGAAGAAGAGAAATTCTTTTCAAATTACTCCATCAAATTTTCGTATGAGGAAGGAGCACTTCACGATCCCGCCCTCCTCATCTATACATCCGGCACCACAGGCCAACCGAAAGGGGCGATCCTCACTCAGCAAAACCTCATTCAAGACGCAAAGAACATCGTTTACATCTGGGAGATCACGGAAAAGGATGCCCTCTGCCACGCCCTTCCGCTTTTTCATGTCCACGGTTTATGCTTTGCCCTCCATACTTCTTTGATGGCTGGAGCAAAGATTGTGATGTGCGATGAATTCTCTCCTCAAACCACCTTGGATATTCTTTCTCGTCAAGAAGGGGATCTGGCTTGTTCTATCTTTATGGCCGTTCCCACAATGTATTTGAGAATGATTGTCGATATGGGAGAGGAAAAGCGAGATTTTAGCCATCTTCGACTCTTGACCTCTGGATCTGCCCCACTTCTCCCAAAGGATTTTGAGAGGATCAAAAAAATCTTTGGTAAAGAACCTGTAGAGAGAGAGGGAATGTCCGAATCCGGAATGAACTTCTCAAATCCCTTTCGGGGCATAAAAAAACCGGGCTCTATTGGCCTTCCGCTTCCTCATGTCGAGGTAAGAATTGTAAATCCTGAGACCCTTCGAGATTTAAAAATAGGTGAAGTAGGAGAAATCTGGTTAAAGGGCCCTCATGTCACCCCAGGTTATTGGAGAAAACCACGAGAGACAGAGGCTGTATTTGTGAATGGATGGTTTCGGACAGGCGATCTGGGCAAAAAGGATGAGGAAGGATATTACACCATCACAGACCGATTGAAGCATATCATCATCTCCGGAGGAGAAAATATTTCACCTAAAGAGATCGAATCGGTGATCAATCAACATCAAAAAGTGTTGGAATCCTGTGTTGTTGGAATCCCCGATGAGAAATGGGGAGAGAAAGTCGTGGCCGCCGTGGTGCTAAAACCTAAAGACACCCTCACAACAAAAGAAATCCAAGATCATTGTAAACTGCATCTCTTAGATTGGAAATGTCCCAAGGAGGTTTTCTTTTTGGAGGAACTCCCCAGAAATAAAATGGGAAAGGTCATGAAGGAAGAAATCGCCAAACGCTTTTTCAGCCCTTCTGGAAATTAAAATTCCAATTTCCCTTGTGCGGAATCAACACTCCTTACACCACATTATATTCTTGAATCGCTTTCCCTTCGCGGAAGCGCGTCAGGCTTAACGAGGTAATATCTAACGTATGGGCTTTTCCATCAAGAATTTCTTCAGCCAAAAGCAAACCACAGATTGGGCCATGCATCAAGCCATGGCCTGAGAAACCATTGATGCAATAGAAACCGTCCACTTCTGATGCCCTTCCTAAGATCGGATGGGCATCCGGAGTAACTTCATAGAGACCTGCCCAACGGCTGCTAATTCCCACCTCTTCAAGCAGGGGCATCCGCGCCATGGCCTCGTCGAAGTGTTTGAGTTCCCAGTCACGATCCACATCTTGATTAAAACTTGGAGGCTCATTGAGGTTGGACATGCCCGTGAGAATACCCGGTCCTTCTCGATGGAAGTAGAGATTCTTTGCAAAATCAATAATGAAAGGGAAATGGGGTGGGAGTTGAGGAATGGGTGTCGTCACAGCAATCTGCCGCCGAACGGAAACAACAGGGATGTCTACACCAATCATCGTGCCAATTTGAGCAGCCCAGGGTCCGGCTGCATTCACGACAATGGGTGTCTCAATTTCACCCAACCTTGTTTTCACACCATGGATACGTCCATTTTTCAAACTGATGTTCATAACTTCCACATCGGTCAGACACTTTGCTCCTAATCTTTTCGCTCCAGCAATGTAGCCCTGCACAATACTATTAGGATCAACTAACCCATCCTGAGAATTCCAGGTGGCTCCTAAGACATCCTCAAGGCGCATGAGAGGTAGACGGGAACGCACTTCATCTGCCTTTAGCCACTCCGTCATGACTCCAAGGCGGTGCTGTAAAGCCAAACTGGCATGAAACGCTTTGACATGCTCCTCCCTTGTAAGAAGAAAAAGATAACCACAGCGTCGAAGGTCAATGGCCTGGCCCAGCTCTTCCTCAAAGCGATCCAACATGGGAAGACTGAGAAGTGAAAGACGGATATTGATCTCGGTAGCGAACTGGTAACGAATACCACCGGCGCATTTCCCAGTAGTTTCCTGTCCAAAGAGTGGGTCGCGTTCAAGAAGAACCACCTTTTTACATCCTTTAAGGGCCAAATGATAGGCAGTGCTTGCGCCCATCACTCCGCCGCCTACGATCACAACATCTGCAATTTTAGGAATGTCCATCTCTCGACTATTTCTTATCTTTATTTAATCAGACTCAACAAAGCCACTATTCCAAAGATGATGATCACCATTCCTGAGATTCTATTTACCCAACGAAGTCCGGTGACATTAAGCTTCTCCCCAAATATACCCACCCCACTGCTCAGAAGGAGCCACCATAGTGTTGAGCCAATAAATATACCCAGGACCAATATTCCTGCAGAAAAAAAGTTTCCCTTTGAACTTCCCACTCCCAACCCGGCAACAACCGCTGTAAAAAAGAGAACGGTCAGGGGATTAGTAAGAGTTAAGAAAAAAGTAGAGGCATAATTACTTGAGAAAGCAATGTTTTTAATAGAGGAGGTTGGTTTGAGGGGAGAGGTTAAAAAAGTCTTGATGCCCAAATAGCAAAGAAAAAAACCACCCATGAGGCGGATCCATCCCTGTTGGTGAATCAATATATTGGAAATGAAAGTGAGCCCGAATGCAGCAATGGCACCATAGATGCCATCAGCTGTGGCCGCACCTAACCCTGTCACAAAGCCAGAGAGGCGGCCTTCGGTCAAGGTGCGGCGTATGCAGAGCACCCCAATGGGCCCGACTGGAGCAGCGATGGAAAAACCAATGATGAGACCGCGAAGCAAGAAGCTGAAGTGGGTTAACTCTTCCATCCCTTTTCATCATCGATTATGACTCACCGAGATAGGCCTTTCGAACCATTTCATTCTGGCGCAAATTTCCAGCTGTATCGCTAAGCAACATGACACCCGATTGAATCACATAACCACGGCTGGCGACTTGCAGGGCGATACGAGCATTCTGCTCAACTAATAGAATGGTTGTTCCATCTGCATGGAGCTGTTTGATGGTGTCAAAGATATTATCGACCAGAACAGGAGCCAACCCCATGGAAGGTTCATCCATCAGAAGGAGGCGTGGATTGGCCATCAGTGCACGACCGGTGGCTAACATCTGTTGTTCTCCACCGCTCAGCGTACCCGCCAATTGGTGACAGCGCTCTTTCAATCTGGGGAAGAGAGTAAAGACCCTTTCCAGGTTTGTGCCGATCAGCTCGCGATTGGTAATGGCGAAAGCACCCATCTCCAGATTCTCCGTCACCGTAAGCCGACCAAAGACGCGGCGTCCCTCTGGAACCTGGACCACCCCTTTCACCACAATCTCGTGGGGGAGGTAACGGGTAAGGTCTTCACCTTCGAATTGGATCGATCCCTTGTTGTGGCCGTAACAAACCACTGATCGTTTTGAGCGTTGTGCTCTTGCCTGCCCCATTGGCTCCGATCAGAGTGACGATTTCCCCTTTATCAATGTTCAATGAGATATCTTTGAGGGCATGAATATTTCCATAATAAGTATGGACGTTTTGAATTTCGAGCATGGCCATGATAAAAATCCTAAAAAAATAGCATGGGGCATAGGGCATAGAGCATCGCGTTTTTTATTTTAAGATTTGGTCGAAATTTTACTTTGCGCACTGCTCTAACCTTTGTGGTTTACATTGCAGCTCGATGTGCTTCTGCTGCGCTTCCTCGTCCCAAATAGGCCTCGATGACTTTTGGATCTTTTTGAATTTCAGCTGGGGTGCCTTCAGCAATTTTCTTCCCATAATCTAATACCGTTACCGTCTCAGAGATTCCCATGACCACTCGCATCTGATGCTCAATCAGAAGGATGGTGATCCCCAAGGCATCACGTAAATGTTGAATAAATTCCATCATCACCTTTGTTTCGCTCGGGTTCATCCCTGCTGTGGGTTCATCCAAAAGGAGCAGTTTGGGACGGGCAGGCAAGGGCCCGGGCGATTTCGAGACGTCGCTGGTCCCCATAGGGAAGATTCTTTGCGAGAAAATCGCCCTTCCCTGCCAAATTGACAAACTTGAGGAGTCGTCTTGGCCTCCTCCGAGGCATCTTTCTCCTCTGTACGGGTAAAGGGCAAACCCAAAACGATCCCCAAATAACCGGCTTTTAAGTGGCAATGGAGACCTACTAAAATGTTTTCGATAGCTGTCAGATTTGGAAAGAGACGGATATTTTGATAGGTGCGAGCGATGCCCAGACGGACGATCTGATCGGGTAGAAGGCCAACCAAAGAATGGCCATTGAGAGAAATTTCCCCCTCTTCTGGGCGATAAAATCCTGTCACACAATTAAAAAAAGTGGTCTTACCAGCGCCGTTCGGGCCGATGATGCTGTGAATGCTGTTTTCTTGGATCTCCAGGTCCAATTCATCTACAGCAACTAACCCACCAAAACGTTTTGTCGTTTTGCTCGCAGTGAGGATAGTCACCACATTCTCCTACTGACTGGATACGGGGGCTTTATCTCGTGGTGCTTCTTTGGTCTCAAGCAATTCCTCTCCGTGTAACTCGCGACGCCGTATTTCCGATGGCCAGAGGCCCTCTGGTTTGACAAGCATCATGACCACGAGAGCAGCACCATAAACCAGAAGACGGTACTCAGCAAACTCCCTCAAGAGTTCCGGCAGGCCCACAAGGGCTATAGATCCCACGATCACACCAGGAATACTTCCCATCCCCCCTACAATGATGAGACAGATGACGTTAATGGAAATCATCACATTGAAACTGTGAGGGTAGACTGAGCCGAGTTTGCTGGCAAAGATGGCCCCGCTTAGAGCAGAGAAGGCAGCTCCGGTAGCAAAGGCCAGCAACTTGGTGGCAACAAGATTGATTCCCATCGCCTGAGCCACGTCCTCATCCTCACGGACTGCCATCCAGGCGCGTCCCAACCGGGAATCTCTGAGCCGCCAAGAGATAAAGGCAACAAGGAAACAGCCCGCAAGAATAAGATAGTAAATACTCTGAGGGGTACCGAACTCTATGCTTCCGATGAATGCCTTGGGAATTTTACCAACACCTTGTGCACCACCCAGCCATGGTCTTAGAAAGTCTGAGAGAACGAGAATACGGATGATTTCGCCAAAACCAAGCGTTGCAATAGCGAGATAGTCGCCGCGCATTTTGAGGACAGGGACACCCAGGATCACTCCTGATATGACTCCCCATAATGATCGCAACGGGAAGGGCTCCCCAGAAAGAAAAACTGAAAAAATCCTAGCTCAGGTGAGGTCAATACGGCCATCGTGTAAGCACCGATGGCAAAAAAGGCCACGTAGCCAAGGTCCAAGAGGCCAGCGTAGCCGACGACGATATTTAACCCCAAGCCCAAAAGAACATATAGACCCACGATGGTCAACACTTCACTCAGGAAGAGGCCGAGAATCTGGGGAAGAGCAAACAAGATAATGAAAAGAAGAAGAAAACTCGTTATCCGCAAGGCACGCTGACCTGCAGGTGGCAAGCGCTGCAAGCCTGTTCGAACAGCACTTCCTTTTCTGGCCCAGAAGTAGATAATGGCAGCAATTAAAATGAATAAAGCAATGGCACCATAGATGGTGAGTCCATTGGCGGTAAAGAGCCATTCATTAATAATGGCGAGAGGTCCCCAGACGGCAAAGGTGGGACGGAGCAAATCTTGTAGCACCCCCGCTCCTACAATGCCAGTTAGGGGGATGATCAACATCCGACGGATAAGTTTAGGCGAAAGAAAGAATAGACCTGCCAGTAGCACCACTCAGGGCTCCAGCACCAAGAAGCAGGAAAACGCCAATCTGTGTTCCTTGTTTAAAAGTGAGTAATTCGTAAAGGACAGGCATGGCATTGACGAAGACCTTACGGAGATTAATCAGACTCCCCACAATGACGAGAAGGGCCACTAAGCCCCCCACGATCAGTCCTGAGATGAAACTATTGACAAGAATCCAGAGTGGCTCGGTCCGAGTCGTTCGTTTTGCTGCGAGATAGCCCATGAACACTGCAACCAGGAGCAACAGAGTATGGCCCATTGAAATGACATTGCCGATAATGTCTCTCTGGCTAAAAGCCTCCACCATTCCGATAAGGGCTAAAAGAGACTGCAGACAACACCACCAATCAGTCCAATTTTTATCGCTTGCTTCATCTTTTTCGACCCATTAAAAAAGTGAGCTAAAGTGAACTAAAGTGACAAGTGACTAAAATTAAATACTCCGAACTCCGAACTTTTTAAGCCTTCTTGACCGCGAGACGTTCTCCAAGAATACCAGTCGGTCGAAAGATCAGCACAAGCACCAGCATGGTAAAGGCAATCGCATCTTTTAACTGGTAAGGAGCGACGATCCCCAAACCATCCAGGAAGAGGCTGGGTCCTATTGACTCCACAAGGCCGAGAAAGATTCCACCCAGCATGGCTCCAGGGATATTGCCGATCCCGCCCAATACCGCTGCTGTAAAGGCCTTAATCCCCGGGATAAAACCCATGAAGAAGTGCACCTGCTTGAACATTAAAGCATAGAGGACGCCTGCTGCTCCAGCAGCCATCCCACCGATAACGAAGGTGGTGACAATCATCCTATCAATGTCAATCCCCATCAGCAAGGAAGTCTCTTTATCTTCGGAGACTGCACGGATTGCCTTCCCAACACGCGTACGCTGGACAAAGGAGTAGAGAGCAGCCATTAGCAATGCAGCAGCCACAATCACTACCGCCTGAAATCCGTAAAATTCGAAATTCACCGAAAACGATTTGACCTTCCATCATCTTCACCACTGGATAAGCCTGGAAACCGGAACCATAGAGCCCCCGAAAAACATATTGCAAAAAGAAAGAGGCCCCGATGGCCGTGATGAGAGGAATCAAACGGGGTGCGGTCCGCAGGGGACGATAAGCAATCCGTTCCAGAAGAACGGCGATCAACGTTGAAGTAGCCATGGAGACAAGGAAAATGACAACCAAGACAAATGATGGGCTGCCGATCTAAAAAACCGGAGGAGTAAAAAGCAGCCGCAACATAATAAGCGGTGTAAGGGCCGCTCATAAAGACTTCGCTATGGGCGAAATTGATCATCCGCAAAACTCCATAGACCATGGTGTAACCCATGGCGATAAGGGCGTAGATGCTCCCCTGAGCCAAACCGAAGATGATGAAATCAAACCAGTGGTAACAGGTATATCGGCCTGCGGTTAAGGTGGCTGTGGATCCCCAAATAATCATGGCTAACATGACCCCTCCGATTAACCACATGACGATATCTGTGGGAGTAATCCTTTCTCTTCAATCGTTTCCATTTGTTTCAGCATAGGGAATCTCTATACCCTCTAACGATGACTTGATTAACATTTATTTGAGATATGCACCCAATTAATAGAAAGGGCTGGAAATGACTCTTTACTTCCCAGCCCTTTCTGCGTCCATGATTAAGGCTTCCAGATCGGTTTATCCGGCATCACCAATTTCTTAACATTGTCAGGCGTCGTCTTGTAGACCGCAATCTTCGGATCTGCACAGTCGCCGTATTTGTCGCAGGTTATATTTCCGGTCAAGCCTTTTAAATTCTTGGTGGCGTATAAGGGCATCCCGAAGTGCCTGACGGCCGATGTCAGAGAGTGCCATCTGGAGCCTTTCTTGGCCACCTTCTCAATGGCGGCAAAGATCATCATCGCTGCATCGTAGGCATGGGCATGGAAGGGGGCGAAGGGTTTTTCGCCATATTTCTTCTGATGTTTTTCCAAGAAAGCTCTTATAGCCACCGGCAAAAGCGGAGAAGTCAGGGCTGGAGTGATACATACCAACCGCCGTCTCACCTGCCGCTTTGTAGAAGTCTGGAGAGAAGATGCCATCAGCACCCATCAGGTGGGCTTTCTCTAAGCCTTTTACCTCTTTCACCTGGCGTGTGATATGTCCGCCCGCTGCAATAAAGATGGGGTAATAGATGAACTCCGGTTTTCCTGTGGCGATCTTAGTTAGCACTGGCCGCATGTCTGTGTCAGTTGGAGCAACGGCTTCCTGAGAAGTGATGGTTCCACCTAATTTCTTGAAGGTCTCAGCAAAGACTGCCTGTAGTTGTTCGGCATAGACGCTTCCGTCATGGATGGTCGCTGCCTTTTTGACCTTCAATTGCTTAATGGCAAACTCCGCCGCAACGGCTCCCTGCACCTTATCGTTATGGCACGTGCGCAGATAACCATCATATTCTGGCCCGCGCTTTGGGTCTGTTAAATACGGTGCGGTATTCGAAGGAGAGACTGTCGCGATGCCAGCCTTCCAAAGAATTGGCGCACCAGGTTTGGCCTCGCTTGAACAGTTGGAACCAATCGCTGCCACAATCGTTGGGTCAGCAGCGAGTTTGGTTGCAGCAGCCTGCCCACCTTCGGCGTTGCAGCCAGTGTCTTGGACAGCTCAGCTTGATGGGATAGCCGAGGACTTTACCACCCTTGTCTTCAGTGGCGAGTCTCAACGCCACGTTTGGTATCTGTCCCCAACGAGGCGTCTGGCCCTGCGACGACCATCCAGCAGGCGATATGGATGGGTTCCCCTTTCTTGATTTTCACTTCGCCGAGCTTGTCTTTTGTTTGTGCGGATATAAAAATTGCAGAAAAGCTCACAACCACCACCAATGTCAATAATAGAATCAAAAACCGTTTCATAATCAACCTCCTCCTTTCAAAGTTAAATAATCTATGGTTTCTTAAATCGAGAAATGGTGCCTATCCTTGATTAGGCTTATCACCCCCCTTATGAGAAAGACGTCTCAAAACCATTAATAAAAAATCACTTTGATCTTTCACTTAGATACCCGTTAGGTCAGTAATATTATTATTAGATTTAGTTACTTGTCAAGTAATATGATTAGCAATATGATCAGCCCAAGGCCATAGCTTTAATCGTAAAGGGCAAGTCGCAAGATGTAACTCCTCACGCTTTATGCCTTGATATATTTTTTCACAGCCTCCAGCCCTCTCCAGAGATGACCTTCTTCGTGGGGCTCGATGGTGTAAAGAGGATTCAGGTTCAATTTTAAAAGGAGGGTAAAGAATTGGTTAAAATCGAACTCTCCTTCTCCTATAGGGAGATGTTCGTCCATCTCTTTGTGATTATCATGGAGGTGAACCTCGCTCAGGAACCCTCCCAAAGCTTCCATCCAAATGGCGAGAGGGGTCTTGCTGAATACATGATGGTGGCCTGTGTCGAAGCAGAATCGAAAATGGGATGAATGAATCTCCTCTAAAAGATTTTTGATGGGGTCAGGAGATTCTTCGAAAACATTTTCGATCGCAAGGGTCACCCCCACCTCCTCGGCTTCCTCGACCAGAGGCCTCCAGGTTTGGAGGCTGCTTTCGAGCCAAAGTTTAACATTTCCGTCAAATTTCCATCTTTCGTACCCTGGATGAAAGACGATCATCTTGGGCTTGAAGAAAGATGCCAATTCGATTGTTTTCAAGAATCGGTCGAGTGTCACCTCTTTGACCCTTCGATCCACTCCCCCCGGGCTTAAATCCATGAACGGACCGTGAAGGGTATTTTCCAGATGGTTTTCTTGGAGAATTTCAGATAAATGTTGAGCCTCTTTCTCATCACAGGCATCTAAATCCTCCGCACTGAAATAAATTTCAGGGTTAATTCGGTTTGTAATAGCAAAATCGATACGGTGAAGAAGCATGGAGTAAGGCACATTAATGTGGATGACGGTCATTATGGGTTTCTCCGGTTTCTATAAACGAAACAAACCAATTTATATCATGCCAGAGGGCTAAACTCAATTCCCTCCCTATGGTGTTAAGTGATTTTTATCTAAAAGCTCAGGGCTCCAACAAAGCAAAGGCTTTTGAAAGGCTTTCCTTGCTCCCAATGAGGTAGATGATATCCCCCGGCGTGAAGACGAACTCAAGTCCTGGACTTGGTATGATTTCATTTCCTCTCTTCACTGCAATCACTGTGGCGCCTGTTGTAGAGCGGATTCTCAGTTCTTTGATGGATCGACCGGAGGCATTGGAACGATCATTGACCAGGTAAGTTTCCGTATCGATGTCTGTCAGAATTTCACATTTCTCGTGTAAATTCTTAGCCGGAAGTTCCACCCGTCTCAGAACTTCGTAACTTCCGCTCCGGATCTTCTCGATCTGTTCAATGAGGAGATTCTTCGGAACCTGATAGTGATGGAGCACTTTTGCAAAAATTTCGATTGATGTTTCGAACTCTTCAGGGATGACTTCGTTTGCTCCCAGTCTCAATAAATCCTCCACTTCCAAAGTGTAGCGGGTTCTTACAATCATATAAAGTCTGGCATTTTCCTTCCTGGCCACCTGAACAATCCTTCGGGTCGAAGACGGGTCCGAGATAGCCACCACCAGCATTCTGGCTGTAGCGATCCCCAATTTAAGGAGAATCTCCGGACTGGTACCGTCCCCATAAAAAATGGGCTCCCCTTTCTTCTTCATCTGAATGACGGTATCGTTATTTATCTCAAGGACAACATAGGGCACCGATGACTCTTTTAAAACCTCTGCCAGGTTTTTTCCATTTAAGCCAAATCCAATGATGATGACATGTCCTTCTCTCCTAGAGGGGAAACCTTCCTTCTCCGCTTTCTTTCTCATTCTGTCGAGTCGCTCAAGGAGCTTCTTCGAACTCATCCAGCTTGAGATTGCTGGAGAGGCTCGGAGGATAAAGGGAGTCAGAACCATGGACCATACCGAGGCCGAAAGGAAAAGTTGGTAAAGGTTCCCCGTGATGATTCCAGCGGATTTGCCAGCCATAGCCAGAACAAAGGAGAATTCGCCGATCTGAGCCAGATGAAGACCCGTCTGGAGGGAGACCCGGACGGGGTGACCTAAAAGGTGGACCGAAAAGAAACCGGTGGATGTCTTGAGGAGTAAAATGAAGAGGACAGCTAAGAGAATGACGAAGAGATTTTCAGCGAGAAATGTTAAATTCATTAACATCCCTACGGAGATGAAGAAGAGGCCATTAAAACTGTCCTTGAAGGGCAAGATGTCAGAGATCGCTTGATAGGCATATTCAGACTCAGAAATGACGAGTCCTGCGAGAAAGGCTCCAAGGGCTAAAGAGAGCCCGAGCTCAGAAGTCAACAGGGCCGTTCCGAGACAGAGCAGAATGATGGTGATGACGAAAAGTTCGCGACTTCGAGTATGGACGATCTGGTGGAGAAGGTTGGGAACCAACCATCGCGCACCAAAGATGACGATGAAGAGGATCGCCGCCGATTTGAAGAGGGTCCATGAAACTTGAGCAAGACTTCCTTGCTGGCCAGCCAAGATAGGAACCAAGAGCATGAGCGGAACAACACACAGGTCTTGGAAGATCAGGATACCCATGGAAAGCCGTCCATGGGGAGAATCCATCTCCGCCCGGTCAAAAAGCATCCTCATGACAATCGCTGTGCTACTGAGGGCGACGAGAAATCCTGTGAAAAGGGAGGCATTCAATTTTCCAAGAAAGGGATAGGCAATGGCCGCCGTGGCGAGGAGGGTGAGAAGAACCTGTAAAAAGCCTCCTCCTACAATGGTTGAACGAATCCTCTTAAGACTTTTTAAAGAAATTTCAAGACCTATCATGAAAAGCAGAAGGATAACCCCGACCTCTGCAAGAAGCTCTACTTCCCGGACCTCTTGGATCATCCCAAATCCGTGAGGACCCAGAGCCACTCCGGCAATGAGAAATCCAACGATCGAAGACACCTTCATTTTTTGAAGAACGAAGACGACAAAGGCAGAGACCCCAAAGATGATGACTAAGGTTTTCAGAAATTCAAGTTCCATCGCTTATCCTGGAAGTTTATTATAACCTAAATTTAAACATTTTTTTGACAATTTATAGTGGCCTTGTAGACCCTCCCCTCACCTCATCCCTTCTCCCCTCGAGGGACGACCTGGAATCGGGCTGAGGCTGGGCCCATTGCAATAGAGAGAAAAATTATGATATAAAACTTCTCAGGAGGAATTATGTTTAATATCGGAATTCCGGAATTGTTGATCATTGTGGCCATTGCCTTGATCGTCTTCGGCCCTAATAAACTTCCGGAATTGGCCAAGGCTTTTGGGAGGGCCATGAGGGAGTTTAAAAAAGCGACCGAAGAGGTGAAAGAAAGTTTTGAAGCTGAGACGAAGGACTTAGAAGAGATCAAGCACACCCTCACAGACGAGAATCTCTTAGCAGATTTAGCTGATGAGGTTTCTTCTCCAGCGCCCACGACAGAGGAGATATCCGCACTACAAGAGCCCTCTGTTCCTGCCGAGACTCCACCCCTCGAAGAGGCTTCCGCCCAAACCGAGGGGGAAAAGGTGGAAGAGATAAAGAAAGAGGAATCCGAAGGGGAAAAAGAAGGGATTCCATCCCATGGATGAGAAGAAGCTTCCTTTAACCTCTCACCTCCAGGAGCTGAGAAAGCGACTCATTCTCTCCTTTATCGCCATCGGGGTGGGTTTCGCTCTCTGCTATACCTTCGCTGATTCCATCTTCAACATCCTCGCCTCCCCTCTCATGAAAATGATGCCCAAAGGGGGGTCACTCATATTCATCAGCGTGGCGGAGGCGTTCTTCACCTATATGAAGGTGGCCTTCATCGCAGGGATCATCGTGACATCCCCTTTCGTTCTCTACCAAATCTGGGCCTTTGTGGCACCGGGTCTATATCAAAAAGAGAAAAAATATGTGATCCCTTTTGTCCTGGGTGGCTCGTTCTTTTTCGCTCTCGGGATCCTCTTTGGGTATTTTGTTGCCATTCCCATCGGGTTTAAGTTTCTTTTAGGGTACGCCACTGACTTCATCAAACCCATGCCGAGTATGAAAGAATACCTCTCGTTCAGCATCAAGTTTTTGCTGGCCTTCGGCCTGGTTTTTGAATTTCCCGTCGTCTTGGTGCTTCTGGCCAGGATTGGAGTGGTTGATGCCAAGACATTGGCCCGGAAGAGAAAATATGCCATTCTCCTGATCTTTATCTTTGCGGCGGTGATGACCCCACCCGATATCATTTCTCAAGTGCTCATGGCCCTTCCTCTGATGGGGCTTTATGAGTTAAGCATCCTGCTTTCGAAAATTTTGGGCAAAAAATTACCACCCGTTCCTACCGAAGGAGATATTGAAAAGGAAGAACCCCCTGCTTCCACTTGATCAACCATGACCGAGTCCTCTTACAAAATTACTCGATGGCCGAAAAAGGAGAGACCCAGAGAACGGCTTCTTCAACAGGGTTCTCAGGCCCTCACTGAAGCAGAGCTTTTGGGAATTTTACTTGGGAAGGGGACGAGAAAGAAGACAGCCATTGACTTGGCCAGGGAACTCTTGGATCAGCAAGAGTCCCTTCCAAAACTTTTCTCTCGCTCTCCTTCGGAGTTGATGAAGATCAAAGGGATTGGGCCTGCCAAAGCAGCCACCCTTTCTGCCGCCTTTGAATTGGTGAGAAGGATTCAATCCCAAAGTCATATTTCCAAGGCATCTTTCAAGCGATCTTCAGATGTGGCAAACCATTTTCTTCCTCTGATGAGGGATTTAAGGAAAGAGGTCTTCAAAGTCCTTCTTCTCAACCGGGCGAATCGTTTGATGAAGGAAGTGACGATCTCAGAAGGGACTCTTGAGGCGAGCATTGTCCATCCCCGGGATGTTTTTCACGAGGCCCTTTTAGAACTGGCGACTGGAATTATTTTGATCCACAATCACCCGAGCGGAAATCCGAGCCCGAGTGAAGAGGATCTTCGAATGACCAAACAATTAGTAGAGGCGGGCCGACTTCTCGGGATCAAAGTTTATGATCATATCATCTTGGCAGGGGAGAGCTATCGAAGCCTTGCTGATGAGGGGCTAATCTAAATTCGGATGTTCAATGCGGAGTTCGGAGTATAGTATTAATATTTGAACTTCCTGCAATCCGAACTCTAACACTCCGCAATTATGATGACAAGCGTTCTGGTCACGGATGGACACTTTAGGAAGACATTAGCAGTGGTTCGATCCCTTGGTCGGAAAGGGATTCCTGTCACCGTTGGAGAACGGACATTTCTAAATACCTCCTTTTTATCAAAATATTGTGCCCGGCGTCTCATCTATCCTTCACCACGGCGATCCCCAGATCAATTTGTTGAATTTCTTCTAACAGAGATTAAAAAAAATCACTACGATTGCCTCTTCCCGATGGAAGAGGAGACTCTGCTTTTACTAGTGAAATATCATTCTGAGATTTCCCGATATACTTACCTCCTCAGCTCCTGATTTGAAGAAAATCGAATTCGTCCGGGATAAAAGAAACCTGATGCAGTTTGCAGAGTCCCATGGAATCCCTACGCCAAAGACATTTCAGATCTCCCCCTGAACCATGTAAGGTTCAGGGCTTTGGCCCTGAATCCAACGAGGTTCAGGGCAGCCCTGTACCCGACGTGGTGCAGGGCCTTAACCATTTGCTCGACAAAGTTCCCATCCCGGCGGTCATCAAACCTCGGATCAGTTCCGGATCCTTTGGTATCGTCTATGTGAAGAAAAGAGAGGATCTTATTCCCTCTTATCAAAGCGTCCACAAACGATATCCTTTTCCAATTATTCAAGAATGGATTCCTGACGGAGGAGGGACCTTTGGGCTCGCCGCTCTTTTTGATGAGGCTTCAAACATTAAGGCTGCCTTTGTTCATAAAAAGTTGAGGATGTATCCCGTTCAAGGAGGTCCAAGCACCTTGCGGGAGGGGGTTGAACATCCTCAGATCATGGAGTTGGGCCTCTCTCTTCTTAAACCTTTAAATTGGGTAGGGATAGGCATGGTGGAATTCAAAGTGGACCCACGAGATGGAATTCCAAAACTGATGGAGCTCAATCCCCGTTTCTGGGGTTCATTGCAATTGGCCATTGTGTCCGGAGTTGACTTTCCCTATCTCATCCTGAGGATGGCCAGAAAAGAAAGTTTTAACCCTGTTCTTCACTATGAAGTGGGGAAGCGCTGTCGCTGGCTTCTCTTAGGTGACATTCTTCATTTTCTAAACAATCCTCATCGTTTTCATCTCCATCCTTCCTTCTTCCATTTCTTTGACCCCAATACTTCCTATGATATCATTTCAAAAGATGATCCACTTCCTCTATTGGGATCGGCTGCAACTTTTTTGACTTTCCTCTACGACCCGGAGATGAAACGATTTTTGGAAAGACGATGAAACATAATGTTTCGAGTTACCAGTTATACATGACGACATAAATGTTAACCGGTTTGTCATTCCGGGCTTGACTAAGCCTGCCCCGTACTTGATACGGGGGAATCCCCTGCCTACCGGCAGGCAGGAGTGTTTTCCTGGATTCCCGCTGGAGTTTATCCCGATACTTGATACGGGGCGGGAATGACGTGCTCTGTTATGATTAATGACGCTGTGTATAAAGACCCAAAACTCGGAACAGAATTAAATAGTCTGATAAGGATCACTTCATGAAAAACATTCTAACCGTGGATGTGGAGGACTGGTATCATATCTGTGATATCGAACATATTCTCCCACCTTCTCGCTGGGATCAATGTGAAAGTCGAATCCTGGCCAATATTGAGAAGATCCTCGCCCTTTTTAGCCGTTTTAAAGTCCAAGCCACATTCTTCGTTCTCGGATACATTGCAGAAAGGACCCCCGAGATCGTGAAGATGATTTGTCGTGAAGGGCATGAAATCGCTTCCCATGGTTATGGTCATGTTCAGGTTTACAAACAAAAAAAGGAGGAGTTTCTTCAAGACCTCCTCCGATCCAAAATCCTGATGGAAGGGATGATGGGTGAGAAAATTATCGGTTACCGTGCTCCGGAGTGGTCGATCTGTGATGGGGAAAAAAACTCTTATTGGGCCCTCGATCTTTTGGCTCAGCATAGATTCCTCTACGATTCGAGCATTGCTCCACTTCGATTCATCGGGATTTCCAACGCTCCGACGATCCCTTATAATATATCCACGTCTTATGGTGAAATCAGAGAGTTTCCTCCTCTGGTCATGCGATCTCCTCTCGGAAACCTACCCATAGGGGGCGGATGGGGGCTGCGGATATTTCCTTATCGAAGTATCTGGAAAACCATCGATCAATTGAACCGTCTTGGCCATCCTGGCCTCATCTTCTGCCACCCCTCTGAGTTTGACACCTTTTCTCCGCCCCTCGCTCTTCCATGGATCAAACGATTTGTTTGTTACGGGAAGATCAGGACGACGGAAGAACGATTGATTCGGCTTCTTAGTGATTTTGAATTCACGATGATGAGGAGGGTCCTTCTTGGATAAAATCTGTATCCTCATCCCTGCCTATAATGCTCAAGAGACTCTTGGTTTTGTCTTAAAAAAGATTGAACCGTTTAAGATCGATACGGTCGTTGTCGATGACGGATCATCAGACGAGACAAAGAGAGTGGCTTTAGAAAATGGAGCTCAACTCCTGGAACATCCCCTTAATCTTGGAAAAGGCGCTGCCCTGCGTACAGGGTTCCAATATATCCTCCAAAGAGACTACCAGATGGTCATCACTCTGGATGCCGATGGTCAGCATGATCCCTCTGAAATCCCATCCCTTCTCAAGATTTTTCAAAGCGTCAAACCCGACATCCTCATCGCCTCCAGGGCAGCAGAATTTGGAAAGATGACCTTCCTCCGTCGATTCTGGAATCGTTTGGGAGTGAAGGCGGTCGCACGGCTTTGCCATTCAGACATCACCGATAGCCAGTCCGGTTTTCGACTGATTCGAACAGAAGTATTAAAAGGAGTGGATCTCTTCACCTCTCGATTCGAGACAGAGCTGGAACTCCTGATTAACGCTTGCAAAAGGGGATTCAGTGTGTTATCTGTTCCTATCAAAACACAAAATGTTGATGGAACAGGTTCCAGCCATTTCAGACCCGTGGTCGACACCTGGTTGGTTTGTAAAATCTTTCTTCGAAGTCTGTTTGGGTGAGGAACAGGATGGATTTTTACCAACGAGCTAAGCGATATTCTATAGAAAAATTTACAACGAGTGCTTTTTCTCTTCTGGCCAACGCCTCGACAGAAAACTTGATTCGTTTAACCCATCTGGCAGAGAAAATTCCTCAAAAAGAGTCCTACCGTGAGAAGATCCAATGGATTCGTACTCTCTTTGAGACCCATCATCCGGGTTTAGCCATTGCGAGGCGAGTGCTCAGTGAGACCCATCCTCACCATCGAAAGAAAATGATCTCTAACTTCATCGTCAACCAACTCCTGGTGGGCACCAACCGACGAAAGGCCTTTGAGGCGGAAAGAGGGTTCTATCCGCCCGATGCCATGTTGATCAGCCCGACGATGCGATGCAATCTGAATTGCTATGGATGTTATGCAGGAGCCTATTCCCAAGAGGACCTTCCTTATGAGGTGCTGGATCGGGTCGTGGGAGAATGTAAAGAGATGGGCATCCATCTGGTCTTGATGACGGGAGGGGAACCGTTTCCTGAGGGAAGACCTTTTCGACCTCTTCGAAAAACATGAAGAGACGATGTTCCAAATCTATACCAATGGCACCCTGATCGATGATAAGATGATCGATCGATTTGTGGCCTTAGGAAATGTCGTTCCAGCGATCAGCCTCGAGGGGCTCAGAGAGGAGACCGATGCGAGAAGGGGCAAGGGCCAATTCGATCGAATCGTGAAGGTGATGGAGGGGCTCAAAGAGGCTGGGATCTTTTTTGCTGTCTCCACCACGCAGACCTCCCAAAATACGGATGTCCTGACGAGCGACGCCTTTATTGATTTTCTGGTGGAGAAAGGTTGCCTCCTTCTGTGGAACTTCCATTACGTTCCCATCGGAAGAAACGCTGATCTTTCCCTCATGGCGACCCCTGAGCAGAGGAACCGAATGAGGGAACGGCTCGCCTATTTTCGGGCCACCCAACCCATGCTCTTTGTCGATTTCTGGAATGATGGGTGTCTCACTCAGGGATGCATTGCCGCGGGGAGGAAGTACTTTCATGTCAATGCCAAAGGAGATGTGGAGCCCTGCGTCTTTTGCCATTTTGCTTCTGACAATATCAAAGAGAAGTCCCTCATGGAAGCCCTCAATTCGCCTCTCTTTCGGGAAATCCGATCCCATCAGCCTTTCTCAGAGAACTACTTCAGGTCCTGTCCCCTGATCGACCACCCTCAGCAGGGGAGGGAGTTTGCGCTTCAACACGCGAAATACTTTACCCATGAAGGGGCGGAGCAGCTCTTTACAGATTTTGCGCAGGCCATCGATGGCTATGCCAAAGCCTATGGGGAGATTGCAGAAGATGCTTGGAAGGAGAAAATCAAAAGTCAAAGTCGCGAGCCCTCTTCAGCAGGGAAAAAGGTAGTGGGTAGACATGGATGAAAGTAACCTTTCCCCATCTGGGTTCGATGCATATCTTCTGCAAGGCGATTGCAGAGACCGCCGGCATTCCCTATATTGTTCCTCCTGAAACCAGCCAAAAAACCCTGACCCTGGGTGTCCTCCATTCCAACGAGTGTATCTGCCTTCCTTTTAAAATGATCTTGGGAAATTTCATCGAAGCCCTTCAGATGGGAGCGGATACCATTGTGATGGTGGGCAGTGGCCCTCCCTGCCGTCTGGGGCTCTATGACCTTGTTCAGAAAGTCATTCTTGAAGATATGGGTCTTCATTATCGATGGCTGACCATTCCACCTCGATTGACCTGGCAGGCCATCTGGAAGAATCATGAAGAGACCAAGGAGTTAAGAAAAGAATTAAGCGCGAGAAATATTCTCCTCTTTCCTTATGGGCTCTGGATGGGGTGGAAAAAGATGATGGCCTGCGAGGCATTGGAACAATTAGCCATGAAGGTCAGGCCGAGGGAAATCAAAAAAGGGGAGACCCAGAAGCGATTGAAGAAGGCCCTCTCCTGGGTGGATGAGGCCAAGACTCCGAGAGTCCTTGAGGATGCGGCTCGAAAAGGAAAAACCTTTCTTCAGGAAATGGAACAAGATCGTTCCCGCATTCCATTTAAAGTGGCGATGGTGGGAGAACTCTACACGGTGATGGACCCCCATATCAATCGAGGCGTGGAACAGAAATTGGGGGAATTGGGTGTGGAAGTGACACGCACCTCCTGGTTCTCCACCCATATCCTGAGGAGCCTCCGGAGAAACAAGGCGGATCAGGCTTCAGAACGGATTCGATTCTTTGAAGCTTCAAAAGCTTATCTGGGTTACGATGTGGGTGCAGAATGTAATGTCTCCATCGGTGAGGCCATTCTTCGATCCAAAGAAGGATATGATGGGGTCGTCCATCTCATGCCCTTTGCCTGCATGCCGGAGACTACAGCCTCTGGCATCCTGACAAAAGTTGCGAAGGATTGGGACATCCCCATTCTCACCCTCATCTTAGATGAACAGGAAATGGAAGGTCGAATCCAGACACTCCTTGAGGCCTTTGTGGAGATGTTGGAATGGAAGAGAAGGGTTGCTTAGGCATTCCCAGAGCCTTGATGTTTTATCGATACTTTCCCTTCTGGCACACTTTTTTTGAAACATTGGGTTGGAAGGTGATGGTTTCCGACGGCGTAAGACAAAAGGAGAAGATCATCTATTTTGAAGACAGTTGCCTCCCGATGAAACTTCTGGTCACCCATGCCATCCAATTGAAAGACAAAGTGGATCATCTTTTCATCCCTCGATTCGTGAGCCTTCATCGAACTTACATCATGTGTCCTAAGTTTCGGGGAGCTCCGGATATTGTACGCCTTGCCATCGAAAGAAAAGTCTCCATCATTGACGAGACCATTGATCTTCGAAAAGGAGGAGTTTCCCTTCGTCAATCTTTTTTAAAGATCGGTGAAAGGCTGGGCGCAACAAAGCAAGAAGGTAAAAAGGCTTTTCTGGAGGCTGAAAAATCTTTCTCTCAATTCCGAAAAGAGTGGATGGATCGAATCAACCGACTTCCAACAGAACAACTCTTTGAAATGGATATCCCCACCCCTGCACTACGTAGAGTGCAGGGGCCTGCCCTGAACCTCACATGGTTCAGGGCGCCACCTCGTCCGTCGAAGTTGGAGGGAAAGAGATTGGGTTTCCATTGCGTGTTGCCTTCATCGGTCACCCCTATAATCTCTTCGACACCGACATCAACAAAGATCTCCTCACTCTGACAAAAAAGTTGGGAATGGAGATCATGACCTCTGATTCTCTTTCTGAGAAAGAGATCGATCGAGAAGTTTCTGACCTTTCCAAAGAGATTTATTGGTCATCGGGAAGAGAGATTGTGGGATCTCTGTTTCACTTTTTATCCAGTAAGGTAAATGGGGTGGTCTTCCTCACTTCCTTTAAATGCGGCATTGATGCCCTCCTTCAAGAATTCATCAAAAGAAGATTGAAGATTCGAGGAGGATCATCCATCCCGCTCCTCATTCTTTCTTTCGATGAACATACAGGGAGGGAAGGGCTGACCACCCGATTGGAAGCTTTCCTGGATGTGATGGAACAAGAAAAAGGAAATTTAGGAATTGAGAATTCGGGAATGGAGGATTTAAGAATTAAACCATCCCTAAATTCGCTCAATTCCAAAATAATTTGAATTCTTGAGATGAATTTATGGGTCATTATTTAGGCATTGATGTTGGTTCCATCACGACAAAGTTCGTGGTGCTGAGCGAAGACGATCAAGTTTCAGCCAAGTCCTATATCCGGAACAGCGGTCGGCCCATTGAAGCCATCCAGCAAGGGATGGAGGAAATCCTGGCTCAATTAGGGAAAACCGTTCCCATCGGTGGAGTCGCCACAACAGGGAGTGCCAGACATTTAGCGGCCTATTTGGTAGGGGCTGATCTTATCAAAAACGAGATCACCGCCCATGCCATTGCCGTGATTGACTTTCTCCCTGAGGCAAAGACCATCATTGAAATCGGTGGTCAGGATTCTAAAGTCATCGTGCTGAGAAACGGCGTCGTCGTTGACTTTGCCATGAACACCGTCTGTGCAGCTGGCACCGGATCTTTTTTGGATCAACAAGCCGCCAGGCTTGGAATCTCCATCGAGGCGTTTGGAGATCTTGCTCTCAAGGCCGATCACCCCGTCCGAATCGCTGGGCGATGTACGGTCTTTGCCGAGACAGATATGATTCATAAACAACAGATCGGACACTCTGTTGAGGATATCGTGGCTGGCCTCTGTGATTCCTTGGTGAAGAATTATCTGAATAATGTCTGCCGAGGGAAAGAAATTCTTCCTCCCATTGTCTTCCAGGGAGGCGTCGCAGCCAATCGGGGTATCCAAAAAGCGCTCGAAAGAGAATTGGAGATCTCTCTCATCATTCCGAAACATTTTGATGTCATGGGTGCCATCGGTGCCGCCAAATTGGTGAAGAGGGCCAATCCGTCCAAAACCCAATTTAAAGGATTTGACCTTCCTCAAAAGTCCTGTTCCACACGGGGATTTGAATGTAGCGAGTGTGGAAACCAGTGTGAGGTGATCGAACTTCTGATGGACCATCAAATGGTGGCTTGCTGGGGAGACCTCTGTGAACGCTATCGGCAAACAAAGAATGGTATAGCCCATGGCGTATAGAGCGTAGCGAAAGGACAAGTACCAAATCATAAATAAATTTCAATGAACAAATTCAAATTTGTCAAAGACCACTTCGGGGGCTAAAATGGAAGAACGTCACCCCCGATCTCTCAATCGTTTTATTTACCTCTTTCTTTTCCAGTTCTGCTCGACACTCATTCCCCGTTCGATCCAAAAATTTTTCAGTGTGGTCGTGGGGGATCTCTTTTACCTCCTGATGAAAAAGACGAGAGCCCATGTCCGGAAAAATATGGAAGGGGTGAGCAGAGGGAAATGGTCAAAAGAAAAAATAAATACCTTAACCCGGAAGACTTTCCAGAACTATGGTCAATACCTATTGGATTATATGGTGATGCATCGCCTCCTCCCATCTAATAAAGATCGATGGGTTGAAGAAGAGGCCGGAGCGGATTACATGGTGGAGGTTCTTCGTTTGGGAAAAGGGGCGATCTGTATTACACCTCATCTTGGAAATTGGGAGATCGGAGGGCTACTCTTTTCCTTCAAAGGAGGGAAGCTCAATGTCCTCACTCTCGACGAGAGAGATTTGGATACCCGGTCTTTTCGGGAGGAGATGAGGGGAAGAAAGGGAATTAAAAATCTCTATATCAATCCGAAGGAGGATTCTCCCATGGCTATCTTGGATGCCGTCAAAGCCCTTCGGCGAAATGAAATCGTGGCGATGTTGGGAGATCGGATCGAATCTCAAAAAACAATGGTCTTCAATTTCTTTGGGAGGAAAACGGCTTTCCCCATAGGTGTCGCCATCCTCGCCATGGCCACCGAAGCCCCGGTCCTGCCGGTCTTTGTGGTGATGGAAAGCCATCGGAAGTATCGTGGAATGATTGAACCTCCCATCTATTTTAACTCCAGTTCGAGGGAGGACCGTGAGACCGTCATTCGAGAAGGGATGGAAAGATTGATTAAAAAATTTGAGACCTATATCGAAAAATATCCAGATCAATGGTATAATTTTTATTCTTATTGGAATGATTAAAAAGGGTTCAAGTGGCAAGGGTTCAAGGGGTCCAGTGAATAGAAACAAATTCTTGAACCCTTGACCCCTAGAATCCTTGAACCCTAAGTAATTATTTAACAGGAGAGAAAAAGAGAATGGTTGAACCGAATGATCACCTGATCGAAAAGATCAAGCAACTTATTATCCAGAGATTAAAACTCATGGATATGACACCGGAGATGATTGAGGCTGACGCCCCTCTTTTTGGCGAGGGGCTTGGATTGGACTCCATCGATGCCCTTGAACTTGTCTTGGGCTTGGAGAAAGAGTTTGGAGTCATCATTCCCGATGCAGAGGTAGGGAAAAAAGTATTTCAATCGGTAAGAACCATGGCCCAATATGTTTTGGAGCACCAGGGGACCGCATGAAGGACTTAAAAGGGAGAACGGCCTTTTGTTTTCCCGGCCAACTTCAAGACAAACCCATGCTGGAGGATGCACATCCCCTGATGGAGGACCCACATTTTAAAGAACTATTGAAAAGGGCTTCCAACCAGACCAAATTCAACCTCCTCAATTTCTCATTCGAAAGAGAAGAGAAAGAAGAAGGTTTCAGTCTTAAGCTTCAGATCTCCACCTACCTCCTTTCCATGGTTCATTTCTATCGTCTTCGAGCCGCAGGATGGACTCCGGACATTTTTGCCGAACATAGTATGGGAATCTATGCAGCACTGGCTGCTTCGGAAGTCATAAGTTTTGAAGAAGGTCTCTTCATCACTGAAGCCATCGGCAGGCTCCTTCAAAGAGAAGGGACCATTCATCGGGGAGCGATGGCGAACATCATCGGTCTTTCTTTAGAGGAAGTCCAAAAAATTTGTCAGGCCCTGAATGGCTTTTATCTCTCCATCGCTAACTATAACGGCTCAATGCATTTTGTTCTTTCTGGAGAAGAGGAGGGAGTGGAAAAAGCAATTTCCCTCGCTCTTTCTCGAAAGGCTATCTCCGCCACCCGACTTGCTTTCGATACAGCACTTCATTCCCCTTCTCTTTATTCATTGAGAGAAGAGATCATGGAGATCCTAAAAGATATTAAGATGCAACCCCTAAAAGTCCCCATTCTCAATCATTGGACGATCAAACCTTTGAGAAAAGAGGAGGTTAAAGATTTTCTCTCTCAGGAAATCGGACGACCTGTCTATTGGGTTCGATGTGTTGAGAAATTGCTTCAGGAGGGATTTATCCAATTCATCGAAGTGGGACATGAGACAACGCTTACGAAATTGATGCGATGGATTGACCGTGAGGCAGAGGCCTTCTCTGCTGGGGATCGTTTACCCCTTTAGAAAGCCCCGCCATTTATAGTGGGGATGATAAGAATAAATAATAATCATATTAAAAAGGGTGGGGGGTAAAGCCCCATCGTTTCTAACGGGGTTTACCCGAAAGGATGTGAGATGAAATACCACGAGACACCCCTCCAAGTTCGATTTTATGAAGTGGATGCCTATGGCGTGGTTTGGCATGGTCACTATGTGGGTTGGTTCGAGACAGGTCGAAATGACCTGACCCAACGATTCCAGATTGGTCCCCTGCAACTAAAGGAAATGAATCTATTAGCACCGGTGGTGGAATTAAAATGCCAGTTCAAGCTCCCGGCTGCCTTTGGTGATTCCCTCATCATCCAGACCACCATGGAGAGAACAGAGGTGGCCAAATTGATCTTTCACTATCAGGTCCTTGATCAAGAAAATGGAAAGGTCCTCGCCACAGGCTTCACGACACATGTCCTCACCGATCTGAAAGGAAATCTCCTCTACCGGGTTCCTCCAGAGGTGCTCGAAAGAATTGAAGCCATGCGAAAATATTTGGAAGTATAATGTGTAGCGTCGGCATTTACTGCCGACGAAACTTTTATTCGTCCCCAGTAAATGGGGACGCCACAGGACATGGAAACAAAAACCAAGGATCATTATAAAACATGGGGGAGAAGCCGTTCCAATAGGCTTGTTAATTATGATTATTCAAAAAATCGACCTATTCATGTGACCATCTGTACTGATAATAAGGAAAAAATTTTTAATTCAGAGGCCAATGCGAAAATTGTAATCAGTGAACTATTAACGACAGTAAAAGACCTTAAATTTAGAATCTTATGCTATTGCCTAATGCCTGACCATCTTCATGTAATTGTATCTCCTGGCGAATCGACTCTTCCACTCTCTAAATTTCTGAATGTTTTCAAAGGGAGAACAACCGCAGTTTTCAAGGATAAGGAAAATTTAAGAAAGATATGGCAAAGATCTGCCTTTGACCATGTTATTAGGACAGAAGAGAATTTGAAGAAGGTTATTGAGTACATCATGAGTAATCCCGTTAGGAAGGGTATTGTAGGAAAAGCAGATGACTATCCATATAGTGAATGGTTTGATGTTGAGATAAACAAATATATCTAAATCTATGTCGCCCTCAATAAATGAGGGCGCTACAAAATCTAATTCGTCCCCAATAAATGGGGACGCTACAGAAAAATTCTTATGAAGGTTCTTCTCATCGATCCACCTCATAAACTTTTTCCAGGCCTTCGGATGTGGACTCCTTCTTTTGGCCTCCTCCAGTTAGGCGCCTATCTGGAAAGAGAAGGCATCGAGGTTCAACTTATTGATGCGACTGCTCTTAAAGCCCCCTGGAGAGACCTTGCAACTTCTGTTTCCACTTCAAAAGCGGATGCCATCGGTATTACTTGTTCTGCCACCTGTCTTTCTCCAGAAGCCATTCAGACCATTCATCTCTGCCGAAAACTTTTACCGAACTCCATCATCGTGGCAGGGGGAAGCCACTTCACCCTAATGGCTGAAACTATCCTCCAGGAACTGAAGGAACTGGACTACATTATCTTAGGTGAGGGGGAGATTGCTTTTTCTCAATTTCTTCAAGACCTTTCCAGAGGTGAAAAAGGGAGAGGGGTGAAAGGCATTGCTTATTCCGATAATGGGAAAGTAATTCTAAATAAAAGACAACCTCCCATCCCAGATTTAGACTCCCTTCCCCTTCCAGCCTACCATCTCATCGATATGGAGAGTGAGGCTTACTACTGGCATGGAATGGGAAGAAGGGCTTTCGGTCTCTCCACCAGCCGTGGTTGTGGAGATCGATGCGCTTACTGTTCTGAGACAAGATTCTGGGAAGGGGTCTGGAGGGGACGAAGTGGGAAGAAAATAGTGGAAGAGATTTCTCATCTACATCATCAATACGGTAAGACCCTCCTTGTCTTCAACGAGAACACCTTCAACTGGAGTCGGAAGCGGGTTGAGGAGTTTCTTGAAGAGTTAGGAAAATCAGGTCTCCGTATCCATTTTTGGTTTCAATCCCGAATCAAAGATATCCTTCGAGACGAAGATCTCATCCCCGAGATGAAGCGCCTCGGTCTTTATGAAGTGATGTTGGGAATCGAGAGCATTCAACCCGATGTGCTCAACCGATATGAAAAACAGCAATCGAGAGAGATGGCTCAAAAGGCCATTGATATTCTCAGAAAAAATAAAATTATGGTCATGGCCAACATCATGTACGGAGATTGGAATGACTCTCGCGAATCGATCAAGGAGGTCTTCCAGTTTGTTAGAGGTCAGAGCGACTTTTTGGTCCTCACTCTGACCACTCCTCTTCCCGGAACAAAATACTTTGAGGAGGCAGAACGATTGGGGAGGATTAGAGAAAGGTATTTTGGAAAATATGATTTCATGCATCCTGTTCTGGATACTCAGTTCTTGTCCGCAGATGGGGTCCATCATCTTCAGCAACTCTATCTGAAAAAATATTACACCCAACCGAGGATCCTCCTGGGTGCTTTCTTCAATCCGAATCCCTTCAAACGAATGGCCTACCGGCTCATCCTCAGATATGTTTGGGAGAATGCAACGAAAAGGCCTTGGAAACAGCCGAATCTCGATGAACCGTTCGGAGTTGGTGAGTTAGAAGTATTAAAGATTAAAACAGAAGGTAAAAAGTAGCAATTCAGAAGGTGACATGCAACAGGCAAAAGAAAAAAATATAAGATCTTTACTACGAACTCCGAACTCCGAACCCCGAACTGAGCATTTGAAAAAGGTTCTTCTCATCTTCCCGAGAGAGAAGGGGATCAAATTCTCTAATGATACGCTTTACCCTTTTCCTATTTTAGGCCTCACCCTTCTCGCCTCCCTCTTTCCAAAAACCTATGATGTCAAGATCGTGAATGAGGTGATTGAAGAGGTTGATTTCGATAGCGATGTAGATTTAGTCGGGATCACCGGTCTAACCTGTGTCATCCAAAGAGCGTATTCGATTGCCGATCGGTTTCGGAAGAGAGGGGTGAAAGTCATCTTGGGAGGAGTCCACCCGAGCCTTTTACCCGATGAAGCAAAAGAACATGCCGACTCGGTCTTCATAGGAGAAGCGGAAGGGATGCTCGATAAACTTATAGAGGACTTTGAGTCCGGGAATCTCAAGCCTTTTTATAAGAATCGAGAGTGGTCTGATTTAAGAGGAATGCCTCTTCCAAGAAGGGACCTTTTGAATAAACGTCATCGTCCCTTTTTTAAGGTGATCGAGACGACCCGGGGTTGTCCAAACCGGTGCGAATTTTGCTCGGTTCCTATCATCAATGGAAAGCGCTATCGGATCCGTCCCCTTGATGAGGTGGATCAGGAACTCTCCACGATCATCAAGAAAAAAGGAGAATATCTCTTTTTGGCCGATGATAACGTGACGGCAAAAGAGGACTATGCATTGGGGCTGTTCGAAATTTTTAAGCGCCATGGCGTGAAGTGGATGGCGTTTACAACCCTCAAGATCGCCCTGAATGAGGAGCTTCTTAAGAAGGCTCGAGAGAGCGGCTGTGTATCCCTCTTCATTGGATTTGAATCTCTTCTCCAAGAAAATCTGGACAACGTTTCGAAGCAATTTGTGAACGCCAAAGAATTGTCGAATTTAATTAAAACGATTCAACACCACCAAATCGGGATCCAAGGTGCCTTCATCTTTGGATTTGATGAAGATGATCCAACCATCTTTAAAAAAACGGTTGAATTCGTCCAGAAGAACAGCATCGAGACTTCCCACTTTCTCTGTTCTCACACCCTTTCCAGGAACTCCCCTCTATAGCCGGATGGAAAGGGATGAAAGAATCTTTGACCGTGATTGGTCGCATTACGACATGAGTCATGTGGTCTTCAGACCAAAAAGGATGACCGCCCAGGAACTCCAAGAAGGATACCTCTGGGCACAGAAATATGTCTGTGCCCCTCGGTCCATATTGAAACGCCTGCTTGGGGGTCCCAAACATCACTTCTTTCATTTCTTGATGTCAAACTTCGTCTTACGGGGTGCCCAGATGGAGGTGATTCATCGGATCAAAAAGGAACGCCTCCCTGTGCTCAAGAGCATTGCCAATTGAACATTTCAAAATTTAAATGGCAAGATCACCAAAGGAAAAAAATTTAACTTTTAATTTTTTCATTTTGTATTTTACATTGGAAAGAAATTCGTCGTGAAGATCCTCCTCATCTCCGTCAATCGTGAAAGGATGCCTTTTCCTGTCTTTCCTTTGGGGTTGGCTTACATTGCCATGGCATTAAAAGAAGAAGGCCATCAGATTGAGGTCATGGATCTCTGCTTTTCTCAAGAGATATCGATCGATCTCAACCAGACCCTTCATCAATTTCAACCCGACCTGATCGGTATCTCTTTGAGAAATCTCGATAACCTCACCTATCCAACCTCCGTCTCCTATCTCCAAGAGGTGGAAGAAGTTGTTGGGATTTGTCGTCAATCACCTTCATCGCGATTGGTCATCGGGGGCTCAGGATATTCCTTGGCCCCTCAAGAACTTCTCCAGTTCCTAAATGTCGATTTTGGGATAGTAGGGGAAGGGGAAGAAGTCTTTCTGCAATTAGTGAGGAACCTTGAAAGGAATGATCCTGTCTCCCCATCTCCTCATCTCCTCATTAAAGAAAAATCTTTTCCTCATTTGATAGAAGGAGCGAGAGTCTTTCCCATTCGAAGTCCTGATCGAAGCCTTTTCGAAACCCATCGCTATTTAAAAGAAGGAGGAATGGGAAATATTCAGACGAAACGTGGCTGCCCCTTCTCCTGCATTTACTGTACTTATCCTTTGTTGGAAGGGAAAGGGATCAGGCTGAGAAAGATAGAGGAGGTGGTGGAGGAAATTCATCACCTCGTCGAAGAGGGAGTCGATTATGTCTACTTCGTTGATGATATCTTCAATTATCCACCTTCCTTCGCAGAAGCTTTATGTCGTGAGATGATTCGAAGAAAGATCGATGTCAAATGGAGCGCTTTTGTCAATCCAGGATTTTTAACCGAGAGCCTTTTGAATGAGATGAAAGAAGCTGGGTGTATGGGAATTGAATTTGGAACAGATTCAGGATCCTCACGGATGCTTAAAAATTATAAGAAGTCGTTCACACGAGCGGATATCATCCAATCCTCAAAACTCTGTTCGAAATGGAATGTCAATCACTGCCATTATCTCCTCTTCGGGGGTCCAGGGGAAGATGAAGATACAATAGAAGAGTCTTTTCAACTGATGGATCAACTCGAACCTACAGCAGTGATTGCCATGTTGGGTATCCGGATCTATCCAGGAACGGAAATGGAGCAAATTTCTCTTTCTCAAAGAATCATCTCTCAGGATGACAATCTCATCTATCCCCATTTTTATATCTCTCCGACATTAAAGGGGAGGTTAAGTGAAATGATTATGGAGAAAGCTCTTGCAAGGAAGCGATGGATCGTTCCCGGGTTAGAGATTAATATCACGCAGAATTTGATGGAGCAAATACGGAAATTTCGGATTCGAGGGCCTTTGTGGGAACTGGTAGGAAGGATGAAAAGACCAAGAGTGAGACCCTTAAGTGAACTAAAGTGAGTGATTCTAAGTGAGCTAAAGTTACGAGTGAATCTGAAGTGCCTAAAGTTAATTTTTATCAATTTAAAAGCCTTTATAACTTTAGCTCACTTGGCACTTTAGATCACTTTAGTCACTTATAATTTGTATGTTGGAGGGTGAACATGCTACTGAAAGATCAAGGTGGCTATTGTTACAGGGGGTACGAAAGGGATCGGAAGGGCGATCTGTCTTCTTTTCGCTGAGGAAGGTGCAAGCGTCGTAGCCAATTTCTCAAAGGATGTTGATGCTGCAGAAGCTCTGATGAGCGAGGCCAAATCAAAACGACTGAACATGGGTCTGTTTAAGGCCGACGTCACACAGTTCGATCAGGTCAAAGAGATGGTAGAGGAGACCTTTGCTCAATATGGAAAAATTGATATCTTGGTGAATAATGTGGGCCTCGTCCGGGATAACTTCCTCATGTTGATGAGCGATGAGGATTGGGATTCTTTGCTCAGAACCAATCTGACTGGCCTCTTTTATTGTTGCAGAACAGTGATTCGAAAGATGATTCCCCAGAGAAGAGGGAAAATCATCAATATCTCTTCCATCAGCGGTATTCTGGGTACCTCCGGCCAAACCAATTATGCGGCAACCAAAGGAGGGGTGATCAGCTTCACCAAATCCCTTGCTCGGGAGTTGGGTCCTTTTAACATCCATGTGAATGCAGTAGCTCCAGGATTGATCGAATCTGATAGTGGTGTCCAAGATGCCAAAGGAAAAGGTGGAGACAATCATCAAATCTTCCAGTTTGGGAAGGATGGGGAAACCTGAGGAAGTGGCACAGGCTGTCCTCTTCCTTGCTTCAGAGGGTTCAGACTACGTCTCCGGCCAGACGATTGTGGTGGACGGAGGAATCATTTAAAAATAAACGAGCAGATACTAAATGATTACTATTTAGTCTCACCAATTAATATTAGTTTGATGTTACAATGACCGAATCGACTCGAATAAGACACTAAATTTGAACCCATCCCCAGATTCGGCTAGGCCGTTCTCTGGATTTGTTTGTTAGCAGTTTTATAATTTTGAACTAATGAGTCTTCTCAAGAGAATATCTTCAACATTTTGTCTTGAATCCAACACAGATAAAACATAAACGGTTTTCTCTGATATCCTGTAGATGATTCTCCATGGGGGAACAATTAATTCACGGTATAGAATAATTCCTTGATCTTGAAGCTCTGGGACGATCCGGCCTCTATCAGGAAAAGTATAAAGGCTTGATGTTTTTTGTTTAATTTCCTTGAATATTTCAAAAGCATTGGAAGGACTGTCTGCGGCAATATATTCAACAATACCCATGAGGTCTTTCTCTGATGTCTCCGACCATATAACATCATATATTTTTTTCATTTCATTTTTTCTTTCAGGATATTCTCGATATTTGTAAATACTTCTTCCTGCGATTTTGACTTTCCGTCCTTAATATCCTCTTCTCCCAGGGAGATCAGTTTCAATAGACCAATGGCATTTCGCATGTTCTCATAACTTTCTGGGTCCTGCAGTACAGCCCTGGGTTCTCCATTCTGGGTAATGACAACAGGTCGATGGGTCTCGTTTATTTGTCTGAGCAGGTCAGAGGCTCTTGCTTTGAGGTAGGTAACCGGTTTGATGTCTCTTGAAATATTCATTTTATCACCTCCAGTCTTTATATAGTACCATATTAAGACCGGTTGTCAATATTTATAGCATGACATAACACAGAATTCAGCCGCCGGGGCACAAACGTCTAATTGAAATAGGCTCCATGGCTATTCCCGGTCAGCTGAATGAATTTGTCGTGGTCCTTATAGTTTGATACTTCAATTAAATTCAAAATCGGATCACGGAACATAGACAGAAATAATATGGCCCCGTTGCGCCGGTTCTTCTGACAGGCCCTTCGATGATCTCGATCCCGCAGGAGGTCAAATGTGCTATCACTTCTGACATGTGGAACAGTAGGATAAAGCACAAATCGCTCTGACCCCGGAGTTGGTTTTAATGCCTTAGGTTCATACTCTTTACCTTTTGGTGCAAGTTGATTTTCTGAGATCCAAAAGATAAGGCTTTCCTGCCACCGCCAAGACAACAACCTTCATACCTAATACTCTCTTATAAAAAGAACATGTCGCCTCTATATCGTTGACCATCAATACCAAGTGATCGAGTCGGTTAATGTTCATTTATGTTATTCTATTTTATTCGTACAACGCTCGGCGCTGAGCGACGGGCACGGAGGCTCCACCGAAGGTGGAAAGCCGAAGTGACCGTTCGTTCGAGCGCCTGGTTCGGCGCCAAATGCCGTTTGGTTTATTTTATTATTGATTTCTACCGTCAGGCGCCGGGCCAGGTGCGATGAGCGAAGCGCAGCGCCGAGCGTTCGGCGGGGACGGTTTTTTCTTTTTGTCCCCGCCGAACAATAATTAGACTGCAGATTGTAATTTCCTAAAATCCTATACTCACTAATTGTTTTTGTCAAACATAATGCTGAAGGGATTTAAAGAGGGGCGTTTAGAATTTGAATTTTCGGATTTGGAATTCTTTGAGATTTTGTTATTTAGTATTTTAGACGCTATGCGCTTTGCTCTATGCCCTTTGCTTTTTATGGCCAATTCAAATCGAAGGCATCCCTGATCAGTTCGATCTCTTCTCCTTTTTGCCTGAGGAGAATGGCTACGACATCAAACCTTGCTTTCACATCTTTGAGTCGCTTCTCATTTAAATAGTTCAGGGCAACTTTTGAAAGCTGCCTTTGTTTCCGAGAGTTGACAGCCAGCTGAGGGGGGCCAAAAAAGGTGGAAGTTCGAGTCTTTCACTTCGACGAAGACCAGAGTATCCTTTTCTTTTGCAATGATGTCCATCTCACCCATTTTACAGACATAATTTTTTTCGACAATACGATATCCCCTTCTTCTTCAAAAATCGAAGGGCTATCTTCCTCTCCCTTTTTACCAAGTTCCTTCTTCTCTCTTCGTGACTCGTGTCCGTGATCCGTGTCCGTGGCAAATCTCCCAGAAAATAAGGTTTATCTTTTTACGCTATGCGCTATGCTCCATGCACTATGCGTTTAAAGATATTCTTTGACGCCTCTGAAGGTTTTGCGGTGGAGTTCGCAGACGCCGAATTTTATAATCGCCCTCTGATGTTCTTTGGTCCCATAACCCTTGTGTCTGGCAAAATTATACTGAGGGAATTTCTGGTGGCATTCCAACATCATTCGGTCTCGGGTCACTTTGGCTACAATGGAAGCGGCTGCAATGGAGTTACAAAGTTGATCGCCCTTTCGGATGGGTTTCTGAGGAATGGAAACTTTGAGGCCGTGAGGACCATCGATCAGGACAAAATCTGGAGGGATGGGAAGGTTTCCAACCGCCAAGGCCATGGCTTTCAGCGTGGCCTCAAGAATATTGAGGCGGTCGATCTCCTCCTGTCCGATAATGCCAATTCCAACTCCTTGCGCTTTTGCAAGGATTACTTTGTAAAGATGCTCTCGCTTTTTTGATGAAATTTTTTTTGAATCAAAAAGCCTCTCTCCGATACCATCTTTGGACAGGATAACGGCTGCGGCGAGAACCGGCCCGGCCAACGGTCCCCTTCCCACCTCATCCACACCGGCAATCCGATGATACCCCCGACGATAGTACATCTTCTCAAAATAATCCATGGGTTGCGTAGGAAGAGATGGGAACAGCATGATAACGAATTATTGTAAATTGCAAAATGTAAAATGCAAATTTAGAAAAGCCCTAAGGACCGGAAATTTTGCAATTTGCAATTTGAATTTTTCATTTTGCATTGAGCATTTTTAGGCGACTTGTTTCTTCTCGCCTCGTATACGAGCTGCCTTGCCCTTCAGGCCTCGCAGGTAGAAGAGCTTGGCCCGTCTTACCTTTCCTCGACTGATCACATCGATCCGATCAAGCCGGGGTGAATGGATGGGGAAAATCCTCTCAACACCAATCCCATAGGAAATTTTTCTCACTGTGAAGGTGGACCGAATCCCTCCCCTCTTCTTACGAATGATTACCCCTTCGAAAGGTTGTATCCTTTCTTTTTCTCCCTCCACAATCTTCACATGGACCCTTACCGTATCTCCTACCCTGAAATCTGGGAGATCTGTTCTTAATTGTTCCCTTTCAACCAATTCCATAAAGTTCATCTGATTCTCCTTCCTAAATCAGTCCGGAGTTAGGAGTTTTGAGTTCGGAGTATTCTAGAGATTGTCTCCAAACTCCGACCCAATCACTCCGAACTATTCATTCTATCTCCCAACAACCGATCTAAGATAATAGCCACGGCTGAGCGAACCGAGAGATGATTGTAACCCTTTCCTTCGATCGGTGCTAGGACGTAATCAGAACTGTCCTTCACCTCTTGAGTCAAACCCCATCCTGTCCCAAAAAGAAGAAGGAAGGGGGTTTCCCCATCTTTCAATAACTTCTTCAAGAATCCAAAATCAATATTCTTCGGATGGGGAGACGCCCCTGTCGCCACCTTCTTCACCTTTGTCTGCCAGAGATTGGAGATCTCTCGATCTGCCTCGTCAATCGTTCGGGAGATCCGGACAAGGGAAAAGGACTCTTTTCTCGTTGGATTATAAACCGACCCGATCCCTTCCCTCCAATGACGAATAATTCTGTCCGCTAACTGAACTTGGCTTTCCAATGGGGTAATAATAAAGAAGCCCCCTACTCCAAATGTTCTTGCACAACGAGCAATGTCGTGAATATCAAAATTAGTAATGGCGGTCGCTACCACCTCTTTTCTCTTATCATAAATAGGATAGTGAACTAATCCTAAGTAAAGATTAGAAACCATTACCCGCCTTCTCTCTTTTCTCTTGCTGGAGGATCTCTTCTATAAGTTTCTTATCTTCTTCAGAGAGATTGGCTTTAGTTAAAAGATCGGGTCGCCTCAATGATGTCCGCCGGAGTGCTTCCCTTCTCCTCCATGAAGAAATCGCTGAATGATTTCCTGAAAGGAGGACTTCCGGTACACAACACTCCCTGAAATTAAAAGGCCGGGTGTACTGAGGATATTCTAAAAGGGAATTGAAGAAGGAATCTTCCTCGGCCGAGCGATCCGATCCCAGAACTCCGGGAATGAACCTTGAGATCGCATCGATGAGGACCATCGCTGCCAGTTCCCCTCCCGTCAGGACATAGTCCCCAATCGAGATCTCTTCGTCTATGAAGAGCTCTCTCACCCTTTCGTCCACCCCTTCATATCGGCCACAAAGAAGGATGAGGTGGGGTTGAGAAGAAAACCTCCGGGCCAAATCCTGATTGAAAGGTTCCCCCTGAGGGGTCAGATAAATGGTCCTGGCGAATGGGTTCTGAGACTTGACCGACTCGATCGCCCGGGCAATAGGTTCCACTTTCATCACCATGCCCTGGCCTCCTCCATAAGGAGGATCATCCACGATTTGATGCTTATCCAAGGTAAAGTCTCGGATATTAATAATCTGAATTTCGATGAGTCTTTTCTCGATGGCTTTTCCTAAAATGCTTTCCTGCAAGGGGGAGGAAAACATATTGGGAAAGAGGGTAAGGATGTCAAACCTCATCCTCATCCTCCCATAAGCCCTCCAATCGGATGACCTTCATGACTCCTCCTTTAAGATCTACGCTCTGGATCACCTCCTCTGTCGCCGGCAGAAGGATTTCTCTCCTTTTCCCTTCGACCACGTAGACGTCATTGGCTCCCGTAGGAAAGATTTCCTTCACCCTTCCAATCCTCTTGCCTTCCTCTGTCTCCACCTTCATTCCCAGGATGTCCATCCAATAATATTCTCTCTCCTCTAATGCGGGGAATGCTTCTTTCTTGATAAAAATCTCTTTCCCTATGAGAAGCTCCACCTCCTCAATCTTTTCAATCCCCTTTAATTGGAGAATGAGACGTGGGGGTTGAGGAATGGCCTCTAAAACTTCGTAGGGCGCAGGCCACCCTTTTTCGCCCTCGATAAAGACCTCGCGGTAAAAAGAAAACCGGTGGAGGTTCTCTCCAAAATATTCCACCTTCATCTTCCCTTTGATCCCGTGAGGTTTGACCACCCTGCCGATGGGGAAAAGATTATTTCCCATACCTCATCATTCGATAATCTCTAAAACAGAACGTTTCCCTAAATTCGCCGAGACAGCCCCCAGAATGACCCGGATGGCCCTGGCCGTTCTGCCCTGTCTTCCAATGACCTTCCCCAAATCTTCCTTCGCCACATAGAGTTCAATGACAGAAGTTTTTTCACCTTCGACTTCAGAAACCCTGACTTGATCTGGATGATCGACCAATGCCTTGGCAATATACTCAATGAGCTCTTTTGCGTTCATCACCCCACCTCCAATTTCCGCATCAGTCCTGGAAGAGATTTATCATCAGCAAGGGTCTGAGAAAAGGCAACTTATTCCGTTTTCCCTTCCGCCAACTTTTTTGTCACTCCAGATCGAATTAAAAGTTGACGAACGGTTGGGGTGGGCTGGGCTCCTTTCCTCAGCCACTGAATCGCCTTCTCTTCCTTGAATCGAACCTCCGCAGGATTTTTTTTGGGATCATAGGTTCCCACCTGGTCAATAAATTTACCATCCCTGGAAGAACGACGATCCGAAACCACAATCCGGTAAAAAGGGCTCTTCTTCCCACCAAATCTGCTCAATCTCATAGAAACAGCCATATTGTTTTTAACCACCTCCTCTATCAAAGAATCGCAAAGGGCATAGAGCAAAGCGCATAGCGAAAACCTTACTTGAAACTGAATCTAAGACGCTATGCTCTATGCGCCATGCGCTATGCGTTTACGAGAAGAAAGGCGCTCTCCCTCTTCCAAGTCCTTTCTCCCCCATTTTGCTAAATTGCTTCATCATCTTCCGAGCCTGGGCATATTGTTTAAGAAGTCGGTTGATATCTTGAACGCTGGTTCCACTGCCTCGAGCAATCCTCAATCTTCGACTTCCATTGATGATCTGATAATTGGCTCGCTCCTTGGGTGTCATGGAATTGATGATGGCCTCCACTTTCACCAGTTCCTTTTCATCGAAATCAAGTCCTCCCATTCCCCCCATCTTCTTAGGAAGGCCCGGGATCATTCCTAAGATGGATTCCAATGACCCCATTTTTCGAACCTGTTGGATCTGGTCCCGAAAATCGTCTAAGGTAAAGGTGTCTTTCCGGATCTTCTTCTCTAATTCTTTTGCCTTCTCTTCATCGAAGGCGGCTTCTGCCTTCTCAATCAGGGTGAGGACATCTCCCATCCCCAGAATTCTTGAAACCATTCGATCAGGATGGAAAGTCTCTAAGGCGTCCAGCTTCTCTCCTACACCGATAAATTTGATGGGTTTTTCGGTCACCGACCTGATCGAAAGGGCAGCTCCTCCCCGCGCATCGCCATCCATTTTGGTCAGGATGACCCCATCGATGCCCAGACGCTCATTAAAACTCTTTGCGATGTTGACGGCATCCTGCCCGGTCATGGCATCCGCCACCAAGAGCACTTCTTTGGGTTTAATCTGTGTCTTGATCTCCCGGAGTTCCAGCATTAAGGCCTCATCGATATGGAGTCTCCCAGCGGTATCGATGAGCATCAAATCGTACCCTCCCTTTAAGGCCACATCTCTCGCCTTCAAACAAATATCCAGTGGCATTTGGGAGGGTTGAGGACGATAAAATTCGACTTTTAACTCCTCCCCTAATTTCTGCAATTGCTCAACGGCTGCGGGTCGGTAGACATCTGCGGGAACGAGGTAAGGCCGCTTTCTTTTTTCCTGAAAATATCGTGCAAGTTTAGCTGCGGTGGTTGTTTTTCCACAGCCGTGGAGACCCACGAGCATAAACGGAACAGGTGGGGTTCCCGAAAGATGAATTTTTTGTTCCTCACCACCCATCAGCAAGGTCATCTCTTCTTTTACAATCTTGATCAATTGTTGAGCAGGCGTGAGACTCGTCATCACTTCATGGCCGACTGCCCTTCCTTGGACCTGCTGGATGAAATCTTTGACGACCTTGAAGTTGACATCGGCTTCCAAAAGGGCCATCCTTACCTCTTTCAAGGCCTCTTGGACATTCTGTTCCGTCAACTTTCCATGGCCTCTTAGTTTCTTAAAAATGGTATCGAATTTGGCTGAAAGGCTTTCAAACATACCCTAAACCCCACAAGATTATAAACATCTTATTTTATTAGGTCTTCCCTAAATTGTCAATTTAACCTTACCGTCGATGGTAATGCCTTACTGAAGCGTAGGAAAATTTAACGATCTCAGCAAGTTTCACAGGGGAGTAAGGCATTACTCGTTGATAAAATTAATAAGGGAGGGGCGTGCTACCGCTAGACCTCTACGTCTTCTACTCAGTTTCAAGGGGAGTGAGGCATTACTCGTTGATAAAAATTATATAAAAAAGGGAGGTGGGTGTGCTGAAAACCCTTTACCGCGGCACCTCTAAACGTTTTACTACTCAGTTTTCAAGCCTATTACAAAGGTCGCATCAGGTAACATCGTAGGTGACCCATAAACCATAAAAAATCCGCAATGGTAAAGGATTGGAAGCACACTCACCTCCCCTTTTTATACACATTAAGGTTAACTCAATGTTTGATGTTAGATTTTAGATTTCAGATCGGATTTTTTTCGGAAACCTGGCAGGTGTGGAGAAAAAGGAGGGGAAGTAGAAAGGGGAGGAAGTATCTTCTCATTTCAGCTTTTCAATTTCTCCTCCGGGTTGAACCTTCGCCTTCCCCCTTCCGCTCGGGCCTCCTTTGACCTCGACTCGGTTCTTTTCGATGTCGAAGATGATTTCCTCTCCTGAAACGATATTATCCCCTTCCATAACTTTCGGGTCACCGGTCAAAACCACTTTTTGGTCACGATTGTAGAAAATTGCTTTCTGGCAGTGAGCGATTCGAAGGCCCTGCTGAATCTTTACATTCCCCCCTGCAGTGATCCGATCGATTCCCTTACCATCTTCGATGATCACAGCCTCTAATGAATCGGCATAAATCACCATATCCTTCTGCCGGGCAATGACGTTCCCTTTGAAAATGATCAAATTCTCCTTCCAGTAGGCGTCCACTTTGTCAGAGGTGATATCAATGGGTTGGTCTCTCTCTATCGTTGTATCCAAAAGCTTTGCTTCCTTTGTCTCTGGAGAACCCTCCTTCTTGATCGTCTCCTTCTCCTTGGAAGGCTTTGAGGTGCTCGGGGATGCCACCCTTCCTTTCTCCTCACCCGGTTTTACTTCTGACTTCGGTGCTTTCTTGGCAGAAGTGGAAGCTGGGGGAACCTGGATCCGGTCTTCCTTCATCGGTTCTACAGAAATAACAGGCTCACCCTTCTTGACTTCCGTAGAGGGGGGAATGACTCGAGCTCGATCTTCTTGAACGGGTTCGATCGTCACATGAGAAATTTCCTTCTTGGTCTCTTCGATAGAAGGAATCGGCTTAACCGTAACCGACTCACTTGTCGTAGGAAGGGAGGCTAATCTTTCTTCCCCTTTCCTTAACCCAACCCTTTTCTCCTCCTTAAGGGAAATGGGTTGCTTTCCTTCCTCTTCGAATTTGACCATTACCACCCTATCTGGCTCTCCCTCTGCTATTCCTTCCTTCCTCTTGGCTTCCTTGGCTTTGACCTTACGAATGGAGATCTTTGTCCCCGTTATGCCTTTATCAAGAATCGCCTTAGCGTCTTTGTAATAAGGGCTTTTTGGATAATCGGTGACAATCTTTATAAAGGCTACCTCGGCCTTCAACCATTGATCAAGTTCAAGATAACTCTTTCCTAAGAAATAGAGTGTTTTATCTTCCTGAGGGCTTTTGGGATATTTCTCTAATAATCCCTCAAACCGCGAAGCAGCAGGTTGGAATCTCCCTTGTTTGTAATAGAAGTTTCCGATATAGAATTCATGGTCGCCCAATTGTTTTTTGCAGAGACCCACTTTTTCCTTTGCCTTTTGGGTGAAGAGGCTGGGAGGATAAGTCGCTATGATATATTCAAAGCTGGAGAGGGCCTTATTCGTAAAGGTTTGATCCCGATCCATGGTTTGCATCTGATTGTAATACGACATTCCAATTTGATACTGGACATAGGGCATTTCTTCGTGGGTGGGGTGAATCTTCTTAAACTCTTCATAAGCTGCAATGGCTTCTACATATTCCTTTTTGAAGAAATGACAATCGGCGACTTTCAGCTCTGCCCAAACCGTGTAGGGAGGGCTATCGGGAAAATTTGACTTTAGTTCTTCGAATTTCTTTCGGGCCTCGGAATAGTCTCTCTTATTGAATCGAGCCAATCCTTGTTTGTAAATGGTTTCAGGATCTCCCTCGACGACTTTGACAGCCCTTTCCTTTTCCACCACATCCTAAAAGAAGGAAGAGGGCGATGGGCAGCAAGATCATCCACTTTAGATAGTTCATCTTTCTCATATGAAAAGCTTCCAAAAACCACATAATTATGATAGGAAGGGCTAAGGATGTCAATATAAATTCCTTTTGGGATGAAATCAAGAGGTATATGATGCTTTAGTATAAGTCACCTTTTTTCTTGAATTTTGAGGGGAAAGTCCTTAAGATGAAATTTAAAAACGTGACCCTGTCCGTGGTGATTGTCCGTTATTCAATGGAAATTGTTTAGAAAATACAGGTTTAAGGTTCAATGGTTAGGGTGAAGAAGCTAGTTTTGTCTGAGAGTTATGTCATTGGTCCTTAAATCTTTAGCCCTAACCTCTTGACCCTAAACCAAACGGGCTTCCCAACCTTTACCCAAAAACCATTTTCATGGTTCGTGGTGACGTATCCGCCATGTAAAATTATAGAGAAGGAGAAAGAAAGAGATGCGGATTGAGATGGCAAAAAGAATTGATCAAATCCCTCCCTATCTTTTTGCAGAGATAGACAAGAAGAAAGGGGAGATGAGGCAGAAGGGAGTGGATCTTATTGACTTGGGGATTGGAGATCCAGACCTCCCCACCCCCAAACCGATTATCGAACGATTAAAAAAAGCGGCGGAAAATCCTACAAACCACCGATACCCCTCTTACGAGGGGATGATTGAATTCAGAACGGCAGTCGCTCAATGGTATGAAAGGAGGTTCGGCATCAAACTGAACCCTGTCACAGAGGTTCTTTCGTTGATTGGCTCCAAAGAAGGAATTGCTCACATCCCCTTAGCTTTTGTCAATCCAGGAGATGTCGTACTCGTCCCCAGCCCTGGCTATCCTGTTTATCGTGTCTCGACCCTTTTCGCTGGAGGGACTCCTTATTTTTTACCGCTTCGTAAAGAGAATGGGTTTCTGCCAAACCTTTCTGAAATTCCTGAAACAGTAACCAAAAAAGCAAAAATCCTTTTTATCAACTATCCTAATAACCCGACCTCCGCTATTGCTGAGAGACCCTTCTTTGAAGAAGTCGTGGCCTTTGCCCAGCGTTATCAAATCATCGTCTGCCATGATGCGGCCTATTCAGAAATCGCTTTCGATGGATATCAACCCCTCAGCTTTTTAGAAGTGGCAGGGGCCAAAGAAGTGGGGGTCGAATTTCATAGCCTCTCAAAAACCTTTAATATGACGGGGTGGAGAATCGGATTTGTGGTGGGTCATCCAGAAATAGTCTCTGGATTGGGAAGGGTGAAGACCAATATTGACTCGGGTCTTTTCCAGGCCATCCAGGAAGCAGGGACAGAAGCCCTCCATCATCTCGACACTCCGCTTCCAGAAATCATCAACATTTATGAGAGACGGAGAGATGTGATGATAAAGGGTCTTCAAGAGATGGGATTGGAAGTAGATCGTCCGAAGGCCACCTTCTACCTTTGGATTCATGTTCCAAGGGGATATACCTCTGCGCAATTCGCCACACTCCTCATTGAGCAGGGAGGAATCGTGGCTACCCCTGGAAATGGTTTTGGAGAGGAAGGAGAAGGCTATATCCGAATGGCCCTTACGGTCGATGAGAAAAGATTAAAAGAAGCCATCGAAAGACTTAAACGGATCAAGTTTTAGAGAATTCCCCTTTGGTGACCCAATTGAGTAGAAGCCGGTAGTGAGCCACTTTTTTTCACTTTTTATCAGTCCCGCAATGAAGGAATGGGAGGTATGAAATGCAGGAACTTTTTTTTGAAGCCTTTCTCATTGCTATTCTAATCTTGTTAAATGGTTATCTCGCTGGAACTGAGATCGCGGTGGTCACAGCCAGAAAAAGTCACATCAAACAGATGGCCGAAAGTGGGAAAAGAAATGCAAAAATCTTTTTAAAACTAAAGGAGGAACCGGATCGATTCCTGGCCACCATCCAGATTGGAATCACAAGTGTCAGTGTGCTTGCCTCTGCCGTCGGGGGCGCAGCGGCTGTGAAGGTCATCAAACCCACCCTTCAGTTGGTTCCCTTTAGACCAATCTCTGTAGCTGCAGAACCCATTGCCATAGGAGTCGTTGTGATCATCATCACCTATTTTTCCGTGATCTTTGGTGAACTCGTACCCAAGTCGATTGCCTTGATGCATCCTGAAACCATAGGGCTCTGGACAGCAAGAACCATCGACGCCTTTTCGAAAATCACCACCACCTTTGTCAAAATCCTCACTTACAGCACGGCCATCGTGCTCAGACCCTTTGGCGAAAAACCTTTTACCGAGAGGGCCTATATTACTGAGGAAGAAGTGAAAATGCTGATCAAAGAAGGCGGGAAGCACGGCGTATTCGAACCCACGGAAGAGAAAATCCTCCAAAGCATTTTCGAATTCACGGACATGTCTGCTAAAGAGGTGATGGTTCCAGATACACAGATGGTGATGATTCAGATTGACAAACCGGTTCAAGAAGTGGCTTCGCTTATCGAGGAGGAGCAGTTTTCTCGCTATCCTGTGTTTGGAAGGGAACCCAATGACATCAGGGGAATCCTTTATGCAAAGGACTTCCTCACCACGCTTGTAAAAACAGGACAGGTCGATATCCGAAAGATCATCAAGCCTCCTTATTTTATCCCTGAGACAATGAAAATCAGCCTCCTCTTAAGGGAGATGCAAAAAAAGAGGATCCATATGGCCTTGGTGGTAGATGAATATGGTGGGATCTCGGGCCTGGTCGCCCTCGAGGATCTGATGGAAGAGATCGTTGGGGAGATCAGAGATGAACATGATATCGAGAGTCCTGTGATCCAACTCTCAGATGGGACGATGCTGATCGATGCATCAATCAGCTTAAGGGATTTAAAGGAGGACCACCATATTCCACTTCCAGAATCGCCTGAATACGAAACTCTTGGTGGACTGTTGATGACAACTTTTCAAAAAATTCCTCAATCGGGCGATATGGTAGAAATCGAAGGAAAGCGAATAAGAATCGTGGAAATGGTTGGACAGAGAATTTCAAAGGTTAAATTAGAAAAACTCCCCGAACCCGCTCAAGAAGCATAGCGCATAGAGCAAAGCGCATAGCGTCAATAACAAAAAGGTCCTTTTACAAAAGAGTGAATTTTTAAAAAGATACCCGCTGATTAATCTATTTTATCCATAAGCATATCCTGTTTGAAGTATATCGTGTTTGAGATCACTACATTTACAAACCATTTCCAATGCTTAAGGATTTTCGTCCTCCTTGTCCTAAGAGGCATTGGATTACCCTTTCCAGAGGATATGTTAAGCGGATTTTTGATTGGCACAACTTTTCCGTTGGCTATGCACGGGAAGTACCCTTTAGATGATTAGTCGAAGGGGCATAGATTCGCAGGCCTTGATGTCGGAGATCGACTTCGTGGCTAGCGCAAAGGAACTGATGTCTGAACGAGCACTTCATCGACTTTGCCCGATCAGGAGAAGATAAGGGGACTCGAATTGCTAAAGACATTCTACGCAGTGGTGCAAATCCTTTAAAGTCGACGATGACTGATAGAAAGCAAGTATAAGAAACCTCAGATGAACTGTATCGATGGGATGGCTCGTGAGTTTACCCCGTTAGAAACCCCCGTTGCATGCAACCGGGATGAAGGTATTCACACCAAAAAAGAAACGCAGGGTTTTATACACCTTATAAGCCTTCCCGTTAAAAGCCCGAGGATCTTCTAACGGGGTTTACTTCCCGGGGCGCCTACCTCTTCTTTAAGGCTTCCTCTAAATCATCCATAAGGTCTTGCACATCTCGTCACCGTCTACACTCTTTCCACTCTTCAGTCGCCTTAAAACTTCCGAATCATTGATCATCTTATGTAATCGAATGGCAAACTCATCAAGACAGAATGGCTTTTTTATAAATTCTCGAGCCCCAGCAGAAATGGCTATCCCGGCTGAATGCTCTTGCTCAAAGGCTGTCATGACCATGATAGGGAGGTTAGGGTATTGTGATAAGATCTCACTGGTAAGCGTAATGCCATCCATGTTGGGCATCTTAATATCTGTTATGACAACATCGATTTTATTCCCCTTCATCTTATCCAAAGCATCCACTCCATCAACTGCTGTTAAACACGAGTGGCCCAGTTTGGAAAGAAAGGTAACAACCAAATTTCTCACTAATTCTTTAGTCATCCACGACAAGAATGATATATTTGGGGGATTCCTTTCTTAGATTTTCTACCATGAGAGAGCACTCCATCCTAACTCTAAAAGACGATTTTATCGACCCTGAAAGACAAAGTCAACAACTCTTCCCTATCCCCCTATCTCCCTATCTCCCCATCTCCTTATTTAGGGGGCTTCTTCTTGTCCTCCTACCACCAATTCGGGAATCCTCAAAGTGGGCTGTGCATCGGAGACAGGAACCCCTTGGCCATCTTTTCCGCAGGTTCCAATCCCAAACCCGAGGTCGTTGCCGACCCTATCAATGTCTTTCAGAACCTGGGGCCCATTGCCAATGAGAATCGCTCCACGGACCGGTTCTCCGACCCTTCCTTTTTCAATCAAATATCCCTCACTCACTTCAAAGATAAAATCTCCATTCACCGTATTGACCTGTCCACCCCCCATCTTCTTTACAAACAAACCCTTCTCCACGGAATGAACGATCTCTTCTGGACTCATTTCCCCTGGAAGGATCATGGTATTGCTCATCCTGGGAATGGGCTTTTGTTGGTAGGACTCTCTCCTTCCATTTCCACTCGATTCGACCCCTTCTTCCCATGCCGTTAGCCGATCGTAAAGATAACTTTTCAAGATTCCTTTCTCCACTAGAACGGTCCGGCGAGAAGGAACCCCTTCATCATCGAAAGCATAGGATCCTCTCTTTTGGGGAAGGGTGGGGTCATCGACTACAGTGATAAGGGAAGACGCAACTTCTTCCCCCAATTTCTTCGAATACACAGAGAGACCTTGCTGAGCGAAGATCTGCCTCCAATCCATGGCCAATGGCTTCATGGATCATCGTCCCCCCCGCTTCACTTGATAAGATTACTGGCATTCTTCCCATCGGTGCTTTTCTGGCTGAAAGCATAAGGAGAGATCTCTTCGTGGCCACTTCCGCCACTTCCTCTTGGAGGATGAAGATCTAAAAATTGAAAACCCATCGTTCCTCCCACGGGCTCATATCCCGTCTGAATAATATCCCCTTTCGCCGACACCACTTGGACAGAAAAAACCGTTCCCCCCCTTCTCTCCCTCTATGAAGAGACCTTCTGAATTCGAAATGGAAAGCTTCTGGTGGACATCCCGATAGAGAACTTTCACTTGCTGAACATGGGGATCCAGTCTTCGAGCCACTCCATTGGCTCTCTTCACCATCGAAACCCTCTCCTCCATCGAAAGTCCCTCGGGATGCTTCTGAATCGGATACAGAGACTTGAACATCGAGTGAGATGAAATGGGGGGCCGATGTGACGGCGAAAGACTCGTGGACTTTTCCTCTCCCCCCTCCTTCGCAGATCGACTTATCCTGTTGGCCAAATTAAATAGGGATGCCTTCGAAATCTCTGTGGTAAACCCATAAAATGTCTTTCTACCGAAAAGGATTCGGAGACCCACCCCCTTGTCCAAACCTGAAATGACTTTTTCGATCCGGTCTTCTTCACAGATAATCACCACCGAATGGGTTTGCTCAAAAAAGAGATCTGCAAACTCCCCCCCCTTCTTTCAGGGCCTCACTTAGTATTTCTTGATATGGAATGTCTTGTATCATTTTATCCCTTGCAGGTATGTAGGGGAGGCCCTCTGTGCCTGCGCGCTGTAGCGCTTC
>CAWFSX010000062.1:0-44365 GCA_963818595.1 uncultured delta proteobacterium | reverse complement strand
GGCACCCTGATTGCAGACGGAACTCCACAGGAAGTGAGAGACTAGCGAAGAGGTTCAAAAAGTCTATTTAGGTGGGTCAGCATAATGCTTGAAGTCAACGAAATTCATACCTATTACGGGACCAGTCATATTCTCTTTGGAATCTCTTTTAATGTAAAAGAAGGGGAAGCGGTTTGCCTTCTTGGAAGGAATGGGGCTGGTAAAACCACGACCTTCAGGAGCATCATCGGCTTAACCCCACCCAAGAAGGGGAGCATTAAATTCAGGGACAAAGAGATTATAGGGAAACCTTCCTACCGGATTGCAAAGATGGGAATTGGTTTTGTCCCTGATACGCGAAGGATCTTCCCTGATTTAACCGTTCGTCAAAATATCCTTGTTGCTCGAAGAGAAAAAGAAAAAGGCGTTTGGAATCTGGAAACGATCTATGCCCTCTTCCCGAAATTAAGAGAATTAGAGACCCATATGGGAACCCAGCTTAGCGGGGGTGAACAACAAATGCTCACCGTCGCACGAACCTTAATGACCAACCCGGAACTTCTGCTCTTGGATGAACCCGGTGAGGGGCTGGCTCCTCTGGTCATTCAGGCCATGAAGGAACAACTTGGAGAGATCAAGAAATTGGGCATCACCATGCTCATCTGTGAACACAATGTCGGTCTTGCCACTGCCTTAAGTGACCGTGGTTATGTGATTGATAAGGGAACAATCCGTTATCAAGGTACCATTGAAGAATTACAAAAGAATGAAGAGGTAAGAAAGAAATACCTCATGGTTTAAATCCATCCTTCCGTCACAAATATCAATCCCCTGACTTCGAATTACAATATCTTACCGCTTCAGATGTTTTATCAGCCATAGAGGCTGATCAGGAGATACCTCATGAAAGAAATTTATACTGGAAAAGAAGTTTCTCACCCGATGTTCTCCCCTACCCCTCCGACAAAAGTGAAAAGGGGGAAAATTGTTTCAGCAGAAGAGGCAGTTCGAGTGATCAGAGACGGCGATACCATTGCCACCGGAGGCTTTGTTGGAACGGGATTTGCTGAGGAGATCGCTGTCAAGCTTGAAGAGCAATTTCTTAAAACAGGGAAACCCAGGGATCTGACTTTGATCTATGCAGCGGGACAGGGAGATGGAGGTGAAAGAGGATTGAACCATTTAGGTCATGAAGGTCTGGTCAAAAGGGTCATTGGCGGTCACTGGGGACTTGCTCCAAAACTTCAAAAATTAGCCTTCGAAAATAAGATGATGGCCTATAATCTTCCTCAAGGAGTCATCTCTCACATGTATCGAGACATTGCGGCCCATAAACCCAGAACCATCACCGCAGTAGGTTTGGGGACCTTTGTTGACCCACGACTTGGGGGCGGAAAAATCAATAAAAGGACAATAGAGGACATCGTAGAATTAATGATCATTGACGAGAAGGAGTATCTCGCTTACAAAACCCTGCCCATCCACGTCGCCATCCTCCGGGGAACCACAGCCGACACGGAAGGAAATATAACGATGGAGAAAGAAGCCTTGACGCTCGAATCCCTCTCCATTGCCATGGCGGTCAAGAATTCTGGCGGTTTTGTCATTGTCCAGGTAGAGAGGATTGCAGAGCATGGAACTTTAAATGCCAGACAGGTCAAAATTCCAGGCATCCTCGTTGACTGTGTGGTGGTGGCTCCTCCTGAACACCACTGGCAAACGTTTGCCGAACCCTATAATCCAGCCCTCAGCTGCGAAATCAAAATTCCAATGCAATTCATTGCTCCTATGGAGATGAATGAAAGAAAAATCATTTCAAGAAGAGCTGCTTTTGAACTGAAACTTAATAGTGTGGTCAACCTCGGGATCGGGATGCCAGAGGGAATAGCCAGTGTTGCGAATGAAGAAAAAATTATAGACTATATTACCCTCACCACAGAGCCGGGTGTGGTTGGAGGAATTCCGTCCGGAGGTCTAAACTTCGGGACGGGAACAAACATGGATGCCCTCTTAGACCAGCCCTACCAGTTCGATTTTTACGATGGTGGCGGATTGGATGTTGCCTTTTTAGGATTGGCACAGGCCGATAAAGAAGGAAACTTAAATGTAAGTAAATTCGGTCCAAAACTGGCTGGGGCAGGTGGATTTATTAACATCAGTCAGAATGCAAAAAAAATAGTTTTTGTGGGAACCTTCATGGCTGGCGATTTTAGGGTTTCGATACAAGATGGGAAGTTGTGGATAGACAAAGAAGGAAAGGTGAAGAAATTTATCAATCAGGTCGAGCATATCACTTTTAGCGGGAAATACGCCGTCATGAAAAATCAACCCGTTCTCTATATTACAGAGCGATGTGTCTTTTCTTTAACCAGGGAGGGAATGGAATTGATTGAGATCGCTCCCGGTATCGATATCGAAAAAGATATTCTGTCCTGGATGGACTTCAAGCCCATGATCAAGGAACCTCTCCGAGTGATGGATGAAAGGATCTTTAGGTTCGAACCCATGGGTTTGAGAGAGGAACTTCTAACCATTCCTCTCGAAGAACGACTAATCTATGATCCTTCGGAAAACCTCTTCTTTGTGAACTTTGAAGGACATTCGATTAAAACGAGACAAGATATTCAAGGAACGAAAGAGACGGTAGAAAAACTCCTAGCCCCCTTGGGCAAAAAAGTCCATACCATTGTCAATTACGATAATTTCACCATCCTCCCGGATTTGGTGGATGAATACACAGAGATGGTGAAATATCTTGTTAATAAATATTATTCCGAAGTCACCCGATATACCACGAGCACATTCCTTCGTATGAAACTTGGGGACGCCCTTCAAAGGCGAGGAGTGAAGCCTCACATTTACGAAAGCAGTAAAGAAGCTGAGGAAGCTCTTAAAAAGGGTTAGAAAGGAATTTATTTTATGCCCGAAGGAAAATTAATCCATGAACTTAAAATCGGAGATTCGGCACAAATCTCCAAAACGATAACCGAATCCGATATAGAACTCTTTGCCAAAGCTACGGGAGATTTTAATCCTGTCCATCTGGATCAAGCATATGCAGAGAAAACTTCGTTCAAAGGGAGGATTGCCCATGGGCTCCTCTCCGTTGGTCTCCTTTCCGACTGTCTTGGGAAATACTCTTCCCGGACATGGAACCATCTACCTTTCGCAAGAGGTCAAGTTTCTTGCGCCCGTTAGAATCGGGGATACTATTACAGCCAAAGTGGAAGTGATCGAATTGATTCCAGAAAAAAATCGAGCAAAATTTAGGACAACCTGTACCAACCAGGATGGCAAATTAGTGGTGGAGGGAACCGCCTGGGGAATGCCTCCCAAGAAAGAGTAAAAATTTATTAGACTCATATCTCAAAACATGATAAATAGAACCAGGAATGATGAAAAGAATATCGAATTAAGAAAAGAAAGGAGGTCAAAATCATGTTAACGAAGAAAGGGTGCACAATTATTTCAATTATCATCTTTCTGTGTTGTTTCATGTTGGGTCAGGCCCATGCCCAACAACCGATCAAAATTGGTATCGTCCAGGGTTTCTCTGGAGCCTTAGAAGCCTATGCCAAGCAGATGCTGACTGGATTTAAGATGGGTGTGGAGTATGGGACCAAGGGCAAGAACGAAGTGATCGGTCGAAAGATAGAATTGCTTGTTGAAGATGACCAGATAAAACCCGATGTTGCCAAACGGTTGATTACAAAGTTCTATGCGGACGATAAAGTGGATATGGTTGTTGGAACCACAAGCAGTGCTGCGGCGCTGGCCATGCTTCCTGTGGCACAGGAATTTAAGAAGATTTTATTAGTGGAGCCCGCCGTGGCAGACTCCATCACCGGGAGTGCCTGGAACCGATACATCTTCCGAACAGGAAGAAACTCAGGTCAAGATGCCATTTCCAATGCGAAAGCAGTCGCTAAACAAGGAGTCTTCCTTGCTGCAATTGCCCAAGACTACGCCTTTGGTAGAGATGGTGTTGCTGCGTACAAAGAAGCTGCCGAAAAGTTAGGGGCCAAAATGATTCACGAAGAATATTGCCCAATGGCCCAATCCGATCACACCTCTTCTGTCCAAAGAATCATCGATGCCTTAAAAGACAAGCCGGGTGAAAAATATGTTTTCGTAGTGTGGGCAGGGAAGAACCCCCCATCGAGCAGATGGCTGTCATGAAGGTTGATAAATATGGGATCAAGATCACCACGGGTGGAAATATTCTTCCCGTTCTAAAAGCCACTCTTCCACTGCTAAAAGCATACGAAAGCTTAAAGGGAATGACAGGAGGAGCCTATTACTACTATGAGCTTCCCAAAAATCCGGTGAATGATTGGCTGGTAAAGGAGCATACAGCCCGATTTAAAGAACCTCCTGATTTTTTTACCTGTGGGGGATTTGCTGCAGCCATGGCAGCCGTCAGAGCCTTCGAAAAAGCCAAATCGACCGATACCGAAAAGTTAATCACAACCATGGAAGGAATGGAATTCATGACCCCAAAGGGTAGAATGTATTTCCGTAACATAGACCATCAAGCCATGCAGTCCATGTATATTTTTAAGTTGGAGGCAAGGCCAGATAGGGAATGGGCTGTCCCAGTCTTTGTTAGAGAGGTCTCTCCGGAGGAAGGATCTCCCCCGATTCTGGTTAAAAGATAACTTTCAAATCCCCCCTTCCCCCCTTTTCTAAGGGGGGGAAGATATTTTTCTTCCCTTTGAAAAAGCCTGCCTGCAGGTAGGCAGGGGAGGTTTGGAGGGATTTCATAAGAGTGGCTTTGTATATGACCCAACTCCCACTCATCGAAACCAAGGACCTCACCATTCGATTCGGTGGTCATATCGCCGTCGATCATGTCAACGCTCAAATCTTTCCCTTTACTTTCAAGTCGATTATCGGACCGAATGGAGCGGGAAAAACCACCTTCTTCAATATGATCTCTGGGCAATACCACCCGACTGAAGGGAAAGTCTTTTTTAAAGGAAGGGATATCACTCCCCTATCCCCTGCCCTTCGAACCAAACTGGGAATCGGAAGGTCCTTCCAACTCACCAATGTCTTTCTCTCTCTCACCGTATTGGAGAATGTCCGATTGGCTATCCAATCACAAAAGGATATCGGTTTTAACTTTTGGAAGAATTATCTCCACTTTTCTGAGCTGGAAGACCGGGCTTATGAAATTTTAAAAATGGTACTATTAGATTCGAAATGGAATGTTCCTGCAAGCAGCCTCACCCATGGAGAACAACGAAAGTTGGAAATCGCCATTTTACTTGCTTTAGAGACAGAAGTCCTTCTTTTAGATGAACCCACGGCTGGCATGGCTTTGGAGGAAGTCCCTTCGATTCTGGAACTCCTCAAGGAGATCAAGAGTCGGAAGGATAAAACGATCCTTCTGGTTGAACACAAAATGGATGTGCTGATGGCCCTTTCTGATTCCATTGCTGTCCTTCACGAGGGGAGATTAATTGCAAATGATACTCCCGAGGCCATCAGTAAAAATAAAGAGGTTCAGGAGGCCTATTTTGGTGGAGGTCGATCCCGTGGTTGAACCGATTCTCAAAGTCGAAGGGATCCACACCTATATTGGGAAACACCATATCCTTCAAGGGGTCTCGTTTGAGGTCTTACCTGGAAAAGTAACGGTCCTTTTGGGTAGAAATGGAGCGGGGAAAAGTACCACGTTGCGAACGATTATGGGATTGCTTCCTCCCTCTCGAGGAACAATCCACCTAAAAAATCGAGTTTTACAAGGGATGAAACCTTATGAGATTTCTCGTTTGGGTATTGGCTTCGTTCCCGAGGATCGAGGCATCTATAACCTTCTAACGGTCGAAGAAAACTTCCGCGTGGCCATGCTTCAGGAGGATGGGAAGACTCGCGAGATGATGGAAACGATCTTCGAAATTTTCCCTGATCTTAAAAAATTCTGGAAAGCGAAGGCAGGCAATTTAAGTGGTGGCCAAAAACAGATGCTGGCCATTGCCCGCCCTCTGGTGAACCGGAACGAACTTCTATTGATCGACGAACCCTCCAAAGGATTGGCCCCTATTGTCATTGACCATCTCATCGATTCCATCCATAAATTGAAAGAATTTACAGTGGTTATTCTGGTGGAGCAAAATTTTTATATGGCCAGTAGCCTGGGTAACGATTTCTACCTCTTTGATGATGGGAAAACGGTCCACCAGGGTCAAATGGAAGAATTGGTTCAAAATGAGGAATTGAAGAAGAAGTACTTAGGAATCTCGGGATAGACCCCCCTCACCCCACCCTCTCCCCCAAGGGGAGAGGGCATGGGTGAGGGGTCCTTTCCTTGCGACGTTCGGGAAAAAAATGAGCCCTAAATGGAAATCTTGGTTTCCGAAGTTGATTGTCTTAGCCATCTTTCTGTCACCCCTTCTATTGATCAATCCTAAAACCTACATCACCATAACGATCTCTGGTTTGGCCATGGGGATGCTCCTCTTTTTAGTCTCCTCCGGGTTCTCTCTGATCTTTGGATTTCTGAGCGTCCTCAATTTAGCCCATGGAGCCCTCTTCGCCTGGGGCGCCTATATCGGCTTTACCTCATTCACCCTAATCAATCAATGGACCGGATGGGGTGGATCGAATTCTATCTTTTTGAATATAATTATTTTCCTCTTGGCCCTCATCATCGCCGGTCTCCTTGTCGCCATCTTAGGTGTTATCACAGAAAGGTTAGTGATTCGTCCTGTTTATGGAAGCCATCTCTTCCAGATCTTCATCACAGTAGGTGCAATGATTGTAATGGAAGAACTGATTCGCATTGTTTGGGGACCGAATGATGAGGTGATGCCGGTTCCTATCAATTTCATGGGCTCTTGGGATCTCTTTGACGTGGTGGTATCGAAATATCCTCTCATCGCCATCGTCGTAGGATTAGTCCTGTATCTCGTCATTTTTATGATCCTGAGAAAAACGAAATTGGGGACCATTGTCAGGGCTGGTGTGGAAAATCCTGAAATGGTTCAGGTCATGGGCCACAATATTTATAGATATTTTACTGGGGTTTTTGCAGCAGGTTCTGCCCTTGCCGCCATTGGGGGTGGGATGTGGGCTACCTTTGTCAAATCGATTCACCCGGCCATGGGAGGAGAGGTCATTGTTTTTGCCTTAATTGTGGCCATCATCGGTGGTCTGGGAAGCATGACCGGCTCTGTGGTGGGAGCCCTGTTGGTAGGCCTCTCTTATAATTATGTGGCCTATCTGGTTCCTAAGGCAGCCCTTGGAATCACGATGCTGCTTCTCGTGATCATCCTTTCGATTCGTCCAACAGGACTATTTCCAGAAGGCACCTGATTCGATTGACTATTTCAAATTGTAAATTGAAAATGCAAAATGCAAAATTAAAATAAGTTTTTGCTCCTTTTGGGGAGTGCTTTCACCCTTTTAAATGTAACCCCCCTCTTTCCCCCCTTAAATTAAGGGGGGAGGAAGGGGGGTTAGGCATTTGAATTTGGAATAAGCTATGAACCCTGTTCAACTCTTTCGCCTTGGGGAGAAAGAAGCTCGCTTCAGAAGCCCTTCTTTCATTTTTAGAATTCTCCTGTTGGCTTTCTTTGTCTTCACTCCCTTCATGTTCCGTTCTTTTGAAGTGCTTGATGTCATATTAAAAATTATTATTTTTTCAGCATTGGTAGCAAGTTATGATGTGATTCTGGGATATACGGGGATCGTCTCCTTGGGCCATGTCTTGTATTTTGGAATCGGTTCTTATTTTGTTGGTATCTTCATGGGAAAGCTGGGATGGATCTCCTACGGCCATTTGGCCCTTTCCTTTTTAATCGCCATCGTGATCTCAGGAATCCTTTCGGTGTTGATCGGGCTTTTCTCCCTCCGTATCCGGGCGATCTTCTTCGCCATGATCACGTTGGCTTTTATGGAGTTTACCTTTATCCTATCAAGCCAGTTGCGATCGATTACCGGGGGAGATGATGGGATCAGTTTCAAACTTCCAGGGATCTTAGCGATCGATTTTAGTTACGGTAAATTTTTAGGTATTGAATTTACCGGCAGATTAATCAGCTATTATTTGATCCTTATCCTTTCCCTTATTTTATTTCTTTTAATGCTTCGATTCGTCCATTCCCCTGTGGGGCGTGTACTTCAATCCATTCGGGACAATGAACAACGTTCCATCGCTTTAGGGTATAGGACCTATCTCTTTCAAGTCATCGCTTCCTCCTTTGCCAGTTGTGTGGCTGCAGTGGCTGGCGGATGTTTTGCCATTTGGGTGCGATATGTAAGCCCCGATTCCAGTTTGAGCGTCCCCATTATGTTAGATGTGCTTTTGATGGTCATCGTGGGGGGAATGGGAACGCTCTACGGTGGGATTTTCGGGGCGGCCTTCCTGATGGTCACCCGCGCTTTTCTACCAAAATTACAAGTCCTCATCGCTTCCCTTCTACCGGGTGTCCCCTTTGCCATCCGATTATCCGAGCGCTGGTTATTTTATTTTGGACTCCTTTTTATCATTATTGTCTACTTCTTTCCGAAAGGAATTGTTGGGACGGCTCAAGAGATTATTGCAAGGCGAAAGGATGAAGATAAGTAAGGGAGGAGAGGGGAGATTAGTATGAGGGGGCATATTTATGACTGAACCCAAGATGATGAAGGCGAAAGGGGATGGTATTCAGATCCAACTCGCTATTTGGGAAGGTAAGGGAAGAGAGATTCTCTGTATTCATGGTCTTACCGCCAACAGTCGCTTCTGGGACTGTTTAGCTTCGGCCCTTTCACCACACTACAGGGTTATCGCCATGGATCTCCGAGGCAGGGGGCTTTCCGATAAGCCTCCTACGGGATATTCCATCGAGCACCATTGCAAAGATGTTCTGGCTCTGATAGATGATTTGGGTCTCGAAACGGCCTGTCCTGATGGGCCATTCCTTGGGGGCATTCATCTCGCTTGTCTTTACAGCTCAGTATCCTCAACGGGTGGACCGGCTGATTCTCGTGGACGGTGGGGGAAAACTTTCCGAAACTCAGATGGCCAAGGTCTTTGCCGGGATTAAACCCTCCTTGGACCGCTTAGGACAAATCTTCCCTTCCTTTGAGGACTATATCTCACAGATGAAACAAGCTCCCTATCTTGCAACCGTGGAATTCTTATATGGAGACTTATTTCCGTTATGAGGTTGAAAAGGTGGAAGGGTGGTCTACGCTCCCGCGTCCATCCAAAACATATTGAGGAGGAGGCTCAGAACTTAGGGAAAGTGGATTCGAGTCAATTCTACAAGAAGGTGACTTGCCCCGACTCTGATCTTACGGGCCACGAAAGGAATGCTGGCCGAGGATGATCTCGTGCTCCCCGAGGACGTGGTAGAACGAATGGTCAGGGAGATACCAAACGCCAAGAAGGTAGACCTGGAAGGACACCAATCATTACTCCATCTTATTCCAGCCCAATAAGCTGCGTGATCAGGCCATCCTTAAGTTTCTGAACGAATAAGCTGCTGATCAATCCCTTACTCGTCATTCCGGCCCCGCATCATGTACGGGGTAAACTCCAGCCGGAATCCAGCCCTTTCAAGACCTTCTGGATGTCGGATCACGCCTGCCTGCGCGAAGCCGCTTCGGCATAGGCAGGTCCGGCATGACAGAAAGGCCTGTTTATGGACAGATACTAAATCATGAGGCCCTACCGGACAACCAGCAGGGCCTTACTAAGGAGTCCATAATTGAGAAGACATCAACAAAAAGGGAACAAGCTGTTTTTATATAAAGGTGTATAAAAGCAGCCTGTCCCCTTTTACCCTTGTATCCTCCCTACCGATTTCTCAGCAGAGATTCGATCATTTCTGTTCGTTCTTATTTTGCCTGATCAAGAAGGGCCTTTAACTTAGGGACCCGTTCACTTCTCTTTTTGGCGACCAGTGTAAAGTTTCTCGGAACATCTGCCATCAAATGCTTCGACTGCTCTGCAGCAACCCCATAGAATTTTAATATCTTCTCCTCCATCGCCAACGCCTCTTTCAAAGCATTCGAGTAACTGGCATCCTTGGAGGGCGCTGCTTTGACCTGATAATCCTCTGGATTGAGATCAAAGGCAAAACAACCTTCAATGGCATCGGTGATCACCCCATAGTAAGCCCGCTCAATCTGGGTGACATACTTCGCATTCTCTTTAGCAAAGGTGAGGAAAAGATCCTTATCCTTTTCGAACCTCTTTGACAATTCCTGATAGAACTTGGCAGATTCATTTTCCAGTTCTCTTGACAGGCTGATCGCCCCAGAACATGTACTAATTCCCATTGGTTTACCTCCTACAATTATCCCGACATTGGATTCAAAATCGTTCTCAGGTTAGGGTTACGAAGCCGGTTTGGTCAATGGTCGAAGGGTTAAGTCGTAATGTTCAATGACCAGATGACCTAACCCAACTACGAAACTGGCTTCTTAACCTTAACCTCAACCTGAACCTTTCTTTAAAACCATCTCTGGATGATGACCTTGCTTTCCGTGAAGAAACGAACTGCCTCCTGGCCCTGGGTATGCAAAACCCCAAAGAACGAGTCTTTCATCCCGCTGAATGGGAAGAAAGCCACAGGAGCCACGATTCCAATATTGATGCCGACATTACCGCTCGTCACGTTGTATTGAAACTCCCTGGCACTCCTCCCATTCTGTGTAAAGATCGCATGGCCATTTCCAAAGGGACTATCATTACATATCTGGATTGCTTCCTGCAGGGTTTTTGCTCGGAAAACACTCATCACCGGACCAAAGATCTCTTCACTCCCTATTCTCATATCGGGGGTTACATTTTCAAAAATCGTCGGGCCCACAAAGCAGGTATCAGGAAGGCCACCCTCGATCTTTGGGTTTCCTTCCGTCCAGTCTCAGTTTGGCCTTTTCTTTGATGCCGATTTCGATGTAGCCCATGATCTTGTCCCTTTTCTCTTTATCACGCACAGGCCCCATCTGGATGGCTTCATCCAGTCCATAACCCACTTTGATCCTTGAGGACATCCCTGCCACTTCATCCATAAAACTGTTATAAAACTTGTTGTCTTCGCCAACGATGAGGAGATTGGCACCTGCCAGGCAACGCTGACCCGCATTGCCGAAAAAGGATGTCATCAAAGCAGGTACGGTTGCCTTGACATTACAATCCGGCATGATGACCATAAAATTTTTCGCACCGCACTGGGCGATCACCCTCTTCCCTGTCTCACCGCATTTTTTGTAAATCACATCTTTTCCTGTCGGAGTTGAGCCGACAAAGGTGATCCCCACAATATCCTTATGCTCCAACATACCATCCACCACGGTTCTTCCACCATTGACAACATTCCACACCCCGGGTGGAAAACCCGCCTCCTCTGCCAATTCAGCGAGCTTCATCTGACTGAAAGGCACCTCGCTTGAAGGTTTGATCACAATGGTGTTTCCTGTAGCCACTGCATAAGGGGCTGACCAGAGGGGAATCATAAACGGGAAATTAAAAGGACCGATGATCCCGAAAACTCCTAAAGGCGTTGGAATGACCCACTCATCAATGCCGCTGGCAATATCCTCTGAATAGTAGCCCTGCATCAATGTAGGAATACCACAGGACACCTCCACGTTTTCGATGCCCCGTCTTGTTTCGCCCCTCGATTCATCAATACACTTCCCATGCTCCATGGTCTGGATTCTGCTCACCTCTTCAAAATTTTCTTCGAGCAGATCTTTCAATCTGAAGAGAATCCTTGTCCTGGCAAGAGGGGTGGTCCTTCTCCAGTCCGGGAAGGCTGCTTTCGCCGCTTCCACCGCAGCATTGATCTCCTCTTTGGTGGAAATGGGGCATTTCCCCATCACCTTTCCCGTCGCAGGATTGACCACATCCACAATCTTCCCTTTCGAATCGACCCATTCCCCATTGATGTAATTCTTTACCTCTTTGACACCCTTAATCGGTTCCTCTAAAATCGCCATCTTGACTTGTCCTCCTTCCTGTGGATTTATGATCTTCGTTAAAGCCCGAGATAGGCTTTTCGAACATTGCTATCTGCCAAAAGTTCACTTCCAGAACCTGAAAGGGCGATCCTTCCTAATTCCATTACAAACCCTCTGTGAGCAAGGGTCAGGGCGTGTTGAGTATTCTGCTCAACGAGAAGAACGGTAACGCCCAATCGATTAATCTCTGTGATGACACCAAACACTTCCTCAACCAACAGGGGAGCCAGTCCCAGCGAAGGTTCGTCCAGCATGAGTAACTTCGGCCCTGCCATCATCCCACGACCGATCGCTACCATTTGTTGCTCTCCTCCAGATAATGTCCCGGCGATCTGCTTCTGGCGTTCCTGAAGAACAGGAAATACGCTAAAAACCCGTTCAAGCCTTTGTGGACGTTCCGACTGGGAAATGGTATAGGCGCCCATTAAAAGGTTGTCGATCACCGTCAGTTCGGGAAAAAGTTTTCTTCCCTCAGGAACATGAACAACACCATGCCTCACAATTTCTGGAGGGGATGCCTCCTCAATGTGCTTTCCATCAAAAGTGATCGAACCGGATTGCCTTCGGAGAAGCCCGGAAACGGTTTTTAACAACGTTGTCTTGCCAGCCCCATTGGCGCCAACTAACGCGACAATCTCTCCATCTGGAACTTCGAGCGTCACATCCCAGAGGGCCTGAACTTTCCCATAGGCAACCTGAAGTTTTTCAATAGCCAACATATCACTATCTTTTCTTTGTCCCGAGGTAGGCAGCGATCACCTCAGGATTCTCTACAATCTGTTGCGGAGGAGCATCAGCAATTTTTTCTCCCTGATTGATGACGACCACCCGATTCGAGCTATTCATAATAGCCTTGAGCACATGCTCAACCCAGATGATGGTCACTCCTCCCTTGCAAATATCGCGGACCAGTAGGGAAGCCTGCTCAATTTCCGTAGCGTTGAGACCGCCCATGGGCTCGTCCAACAAAAGCAGCTTGGGCTGGGTTGCCAAAGCCCTGGCGATCTCAAGTCTCTTCTGCTCGCTCAGCGCCAGATCGACGGCCAAAGCAGAAATTTTTGATCCAAGTCCCATTCTTTCAAGAACCTGTCGAGCTTGGGATTCCGCCTCTCCCCGTGAAGGGAATCTCAGGAAGGCAGCCAGCGTGACGTTTTCCAAGACACTCAACTTTCGAAAGGGCTTTACGATCTGAAAAGTACGGGCAATGCCTTTTCGTGTCACCGCATAGGGTTTCATTCCAGCGATGCTTTCTCCATCCAGAAGGATCTCCCCTCTCGTGGGATGAATGAAACCGGCGATGAGATTAAAGGCCGTCGTCTTCCCTGCCCCATTGGGTCCTATCAGGCCGAGAATCTCTCCCGGTTGAACTTCGAACGAGAGATCATGAACCGCTCGTAAACCACCAAAATATTTTGTGAGTCCTTTAACAGCAAGCAAAGCCATATCCATTTTCCATTAATGTCGAGCTCCAAACAAGAGGCGCAATTTCCCCCAGATCCCTTCCGGCAAATACCGAATAACGATCATCATCATGAGACCATAGAAGATCAGGTGGCCCACGAGCTTAAAATAGACCAAAAATATCTCCCTAAATATCTCACCAAAGGCGACCAGAACAATGGCTCCGATGAGGGGACCTGCCACGGTAGTCAAACCACCCACCACTGCGATAAAAACCATTTCGACGGAAAGGGCAATCGAAAAAACAGCATCTGGGTCAATGTAACGTAAATACATGGCATAAAAGCCGCCAGCCACTCCGGCAAAAAATGCGGAAAGCGATAAGGCCGCCACCCTTGCCTGGACGGTATTGATCCCAATCGCCTCTGCGCTATCAATGTCTTCCCGTATGGCTAAGGAATAGGCCCCCAACCTTGTTCTGGACATGAGATAGGTTGCCACAATAGACCCCAGGGTAATGATGGCGATGATGTAATAAAAAGGGATTTTGTTTTCCCAGTCAATCGACCTTCCTCCGAAAGTCACATCCGGAAGTGTTGTGATGAGTAAGCCAACCGGGCCATTTGTAAAAGATTCCCAATTGAGGGCAACCAACCTGATGATCTCTGCCACGGCAAGGGTGGAGAGGGCAAAATACGGACCCCTCAACCTAAAGCAGATAAAACCAATGGGTAAGGCGATTAGGGCAGCCACCAACCCTCCGATGGGAATTCCATACCAAGGAGCGATTCCAAATTTGAGATAAAGAATCATGGTCGTATAGGCACCTGCCCCAAGAAACGTCGCATGACCAAAGGAGACCTGGCCCGTAAAGCCGCCAAGTATATTCCACGACGCTCCTAATACTGTCCACATGAGCACCATGATCATCAAATGGACATAAAATGGAGCAGACACAATCAAGGGTGCCGTGAAGAGGAGGAGTATGGCAAGAGCGATAACGATCTTTTTCATGATTTACCAACTCCAAACAACCCGGAAGGCCTGAATAACAAAACAAGTAAAAAAATCACGAACCCAATGGCATCTTTGTATGGAACCGAAACATAGACGGCACCAAGAGATTCAACCACTCCCAATAACAAGCCTCCTGCAATAGCGCCTGGAACAGAACCCAATCCGCCCAGAACCACAATCACAAAACATTTGGCAACCAAAATCTCGCCCACCGTGGGATAGAGATATAAAGAGGGGGCTAATAGAACGCCCGCGGCGCAAGCCAGTGCTGTTCCAAGAGCAAAGGTAATGATGGCCATGCGCTCCACATTCACACCCATCAGGGCCGCTGCTTCTGGTTCCTGGCTTGTTGCCCGGATCGCACGACCGGTATCGGTGCGCACCAAGAACCAATAAAGGGCAACCGTAATCAATATTGCCATCCCAAATGCAATGGCGAGTGGAATGGGAACGGCGATTCCGAAAGGACGAAGAGGCATGATGGCATATTTTAATTTAATGGTTCGATAGTCACCGGTTGCGATAATAAGGACAAGATTGGCAATGAAGAGAGAGAGCCCCGCCGTATAAAGAAGTGTGTTCAATTCTCCAGCAGGCACGATATTCTTCAATAAGAATCGATAGATGAAAACACCGATAAGAAAAGCAATAGGAATCCATATGAGTATGGATAAAAATGGGTCGATTTTCAAGAACGTGATGGATAGGAAGGCTCCATACATTCCGAACATGACCATGTCACCATGGGCCATGTTAATGATCCGCATCACGCCAAAGATGACGGTCAGTCCGACACCGATCATTGCATAGAGTGATCCGGTCAGAATTCCGCTTACAATGCTTTGGATAAAGGTCTCCATAGGACTTCACAATCTTTTGTGTACGCCCTCAAGTCTAAGGGCGTACACAATGAACAAGATATTAACGTTTCACAGTTGGATCAGGAAAAACATAGTCTATCTCTGCATTGGCTTTCGGATAGACGTTCAGAAGTTTTCCACCTCGCCATTGGGCCAAAACCGAATGATCAGGGGAATAAATATTCTGGTTTGTATACTTATCGCCTAATGGGCCTGCATAGTTACCGAACTTCACCTTACCAAAAACAGTGACCATGTCGGTTTTAAGCAGGGCCTGACGAATGGCCTCGCGATCTTCTTCGAGCTTTCCAGTGAGTTTTGCACGATTTAGAGCATCAGCAAGAATATAGATGACCCCATAGCCCTCGACCTCGTGCTCTTTTGGATAGAATTTATACTTTTCATAAAACTTTTTGTAGAACGCTTTGGTAGCTGGGTCGTTGGGATTCCCAGACCATGCAGCTGAGGAGAATACATTTTCACTGAGGGGCCCCAACTCAGTGGCGATATCAGCCACACCAAATCCTCCACCGAATCCAACGAAGGCACGAGGGGCTACCCCAATCTCCTTAGCCTGGCGGGTGAGTAAGATAGCATCCGTTGTCGAAACTGCGACCATGAGCAGAAAATCTGGATTCTGTGCCTTAACCTTTGTCATCAAAGGTTTGAAATCAAGTGTATTCACAGGATAAGCTTCATCATTGACGATCGGTACGTTTTTCGACTTGAGGAAAACCATCGCTGAGTTAGCAATCGTCTTACCAAAAATAGTATTGTCGTACACGACTGCCGCGGACTTGGGCATCGCCCCTGGTACTTCACTGATAAACTTATTGAAGGCCTGCGGATAGATCGAACCGGTAGGATTATTACGGAAGATCCACTCAAACCCTTTGGAGGTGATGAGGTCCGCAGATGGGTGATCGACCACATAAGGAGTCTTAAGCCGTTGTGCCACGGAGGCAATTTCTACCGCTTGGCCTGAAGCTCGTCCTCCGGTAAGGGCCAGAACTTTGTACTGGGTAATCAGTTTTTCTGTCACCGTCGCTGCCAGAGGATTTTTGGCCTGGTGATCTTCGATGATCACTTCGATTTTCTTCCCCTGGGCACCCCCCTTGGCATTAATCTCTTCAAGAGCTAAATCGTAGGCTTTTTTAAACTTGCTTCCAAAGGGTGCATCAGGTCCGGTCATCGGTTGAGGAGCACCAATTTTAAGCGTGTCCTGGGCAAACGATGGAGTTGCCATTAAAGTTAAAAATAAAACAGCCATCACAAATATTAGGGATTTACGCATAGTAGCCTCCTTTCATACAAAAATGGATAAAAGAATCAAAACCAACCTCACCCAAATGTTTAATTTCCTCCCTCCCTCCTTTCTTCTTAAAAATTAGACCCTCATAGAAAAAATGGGAATAGATCCTCCTTTTTTCTCAATTCGATCAAATTTTTGCTCTTCAATCCCCCTCTCTTTGTTTGCACTGAGGAGATCCTTTTCTACCTCTCGAATATGCCTCACCATTTCCTCATGTACTTTCTTAACATTTCTTTCTAATAAAGCGTTATAAATACGTTTATGTGCTCTTAAGACTTTATTTGAAAACTCTTTTCCTGGCTTTAAAATCGCCTTCGTATCGATTAGGAGATTCTCAACGAAGTCAAGAATGAACATCAGGATAGGGTTTCCGGTGATGCTCGCAATGATTCGATGAAATTCAATCTCATCTTTCCGAGATTCCAAAACAATGTTGTTCTTGATAGCATGCTCGGATTCCTTGATCAATTTTTGCAATCGCCTCAGGTCTTCTTGGGTAATAGACTGAGTGGCCTTTTCTGCTATATATGGTTCCAGAAGGAGCCTGACTTCGGAAAGGTCTTTGAGTGAAAGGTTTTTAAAAAGGAGAAAATTGGTAAAAGAGTCCCTTGCCTTGGTCATATCGACTTCCGTAACAAAAGCACCCCCTGAAACTCCTTTTCGAATTTCCAAAAAACCCAATACTTCCAATGAACGTAAGGCCTCCCGAAGGGTTGCCTTGCTCACTTTAAAGTTCTCAATGAGTTCCCTCTCAGAGGGGAGTTTATCTCCGGGCTTCAGTCTGCCTTCGAAGATGGCGTTGCGGATCTGGTCAGTGATGTTTTGGGACACCTTGTTGGATTTTACGGTGTTGAACATTAAGGAAACTCTTTAATATGGAGCTTTTAAAATTGGTGAGTGTATCTTATAGGTGCAAGAATGGTTTGTCAAGTAAAATATTATAATATTTATAATTTTTTATTTTTTAGCATCGGCTCGGCGTCTACTTCGCCTTCAAAGGTTTCGGCTAACGCCTTCTCAAGTTTTTGAAAATCCTCGCTTTTCTCAACTTCGACTACTAATTCTTTTTCATCCAAGACCTTCAATCTTCCATGTTGATTTACGACCTCGATGACCTTGTTTGGATCGACCGTAATCCACCCCTTCATCCGACGTACCAATTCTTCTCCATTAAAGGCCCTCTCAATCTGGGTCCCTACCCTTCTTTTCTTTGCTTCCCACCCGATAATAGCCGGTTGAAGCACCATCGGAGTGACAGGATCATGCATTGCTGCGCAGCGAAACCATATCTTTGCTCGAATCATTTTCAGAGTCCTCCATGTTCATTTAAAATAATAGCCTTGTTTGTTAATGTCAAGCTTTCGACACTCCCTTGATATCTAACCTTTTCCAAGTATTGCCATTCCACAATCCACAATCCGCAATTAAAGACTCGCCTTGACAGTCCACAGATGGATAAGGTACGCTTTGAGCAGGATAAAAAAGGAGTTTAATATGGATTTACTTGAAGCGATGAGGGAGAGAAAGAGCATCAGGGCCTTTAAACCCGATCCAATTCCTAAAGAGAGGATTGAAAAGATTCTCAGGAGTGCTATTCAAGCTCCCTCTGCCATCAATCTCCAGCCCTGGGAGTTTATCGTTGTGACCGGAGAAGAAAAAGAGAGATTGAGCCGTAGGTTGATCAGGGCCTATAAAGAAAAACAAATTGCTTGCAGTCCAGGAAACGTTAAGCCCTTGCCCAAAACTTATGGTAAGAGAGGGGCCAAAACCCTTGAAATGATGAAACCCTTCTTCGAAGAAATGAGAGTTGATATTGACCAATATATCAATGAAGGGAGTTGTAATTTCTATGGGGCTCCGGTGGCCATCCTTATTTGTCTGGATGATTCTTTTCCAAAAGCTCGAATGGTAGATATTGGATTGACCTTAGGGTACTTAGTCCTTACTGCCCATGAATATGGATTGGGGACATGCCCCATTGGTTTAATCGTTCCCTACGAAGATGAAATTAAGGACCTGCTCAATATTCCAGAAAATAAAAATGTGGTGATCGGTGTGGCATTAGGTTATCCGGATGGGGATATCCCAATCAACCGGTTTAAATCCCCCAGAGATGAACTGAGCAAATTTACAAGGTGGATTGAGTGACTGGATCAAGGAACAAATGAACAAAACCTTCAAAAAAATTTTCCTTTTTGCGAGCGTCCTGATTCTCCTTCTCTTCATTCTATTTGTGGTGAACCAGACGGGACAGATCGTTCAGCTTGCAGATAAGGTAAGTCCCTCTTTTGGAAATTTTGTTTTTTGGGCTCTCCTGATCGTTTATGCCATCTTGGTTTTAATCCCAATATTTTTATTCATAAGTTTGCCAAAATCCCTCAGACCCCCAAAGAGTGAAGACGCCCCCGAATTTAATAAATATCTTGTCGAATTGAAAAAACGTTTGGCTTCAAACCCCCATCTCAAGAGTTCGGAGCTTTCCAACCGACAACAAGTTGAAGAGGCTCTGTCTATACTTGCTAAAAAATCTGATGAGATCATCCAGCAGACAGCTTCGACCGTATTTATCAGCACTGCCATTTCTCAAAGTGGGCGGTTGGATGCTTTTTTAGTGTTGTCAGCCCAATCCCGAATGGTCTGGAGGATTGCCCGATTGTATTATCAACGACCCACGCTCCGAGATCTCATTCAACTCTATGCAAACGTGGCTGGAACAGCTTTCTTAGCCAGTGAGTTTGAAGACATAGATATCAGTGAACAAGTGGAACCCGTTCTGTCCTCCACCCTTGGAGCTCTGGTTGTAACCATCCCAGGAGTCCAATTGGCGGCATCCATCCTGGTGAACTCTGTGCTGACCGGTGCAGCAAATGCTTTCCTCACTTTGCGTGTCGGCATTATCGCCAGACGCTATTGTGGTTCACTCGTCACTTCTGAAAAGCGTACCCTCCGCCGTGCAGCCAGTGCAGAGGCAGCAAAATTACTCGGCTCTATTGTAAAACAGGGTACGGCCAAGCTTTCCAAGGGACTCTGGAAGGCCTCTAAAGGGAAAGTGGGTAATGTCTTTTCAAACATGAAAGAGTATGCAAAGGAAACAGGAAGTTCTCTTTTTACCAAGGTGGGGCTTCAAAAAACCAAGGAAGCTCTCGAAAAAGAATATGAAACAAATACTTCAAAGGCAAGAGAACTTTCTATTAGCCCTTCAGAAGATACTAAACCTGAGTAAACCCCGTATATCCCCACTCTAAAGGATGGGGATTTTCTTAACACTTAGATTTGAAATTGCCTTCATCCCAAGTCAGAAGACTGGGGCCTTCGGGATTATACAGGGTAAAACCATCCAAAATTATCCTTCATCCCGCCTACTAAAATTGGTAAAAACTTAAAGACGATTTTTCAATTGACACTTTCACCTACCTGCAAATCAAGATAGTCTGAAGGTTGCGGATTTATGTTTGCTATTGCATCTTGGAGGAAACTTGAAAATCACTCTTAAAGGAAGGAGTTTTTGGAAAAGAAGGTGTGAATAACACCTACAAGTTGTTACTCTTAGATCGCACTCGAACTGAGGATTATTGGTTAAAATCTTGAATAGAGAGTTCGATGGGTTTATCAGCTCACATAAGAATCCATTGGGTAATCGGGATCAGTGTAAAAAGAATCAGGGGATTTAAATCTAAGACTCTGAATTATCAAGATAATTTGCTACAGAGGGTACCTTAACCTTGGCCGGGGTCTGACCTTTACATCCCAGAGAACAAGATCCTTGAGGATCCTTTCTATGACCTCCTAGTCCTGAATAAAACGGATGATCCTCATCCTCCTCTGACATTTTGGCCAGGTCGAGGGGGCCACTTCATGGATCTTCTGGATCAACCTGTCCCAGTTTTCTCTTTACCCATTGGATGAGCCTTCGGATTCCCAGGATACAGGGTATCCCTTCATTCTTACCCCTCCCCTTACATCTGTCCAGGAATATTTCAGCAATTCTTTCAATCAGCAGGTGAAAAATATGTAATGTTCCTGGCAGTCATCCACCCATATGTATTGGTTTCTTTTCTCCTTTGTTCCATCCGGATTACGGAATGTCGTGTAGTTCCAGAAGAGGCCCGCCAGTTATCTTCTCAAGCTGCATGAAGATCACGTCCCCCTCAATCCAGCTTTTGCCCTTGTCACGTAATGCCCCCCTAATCACATTCAAATCACCGTCTCTGTTCCATTCGAACCAAAATTGTTCACCTGTACTCGGACTGATTCCCGTTATTTTATGCCCGAACAGAAGATTCTTGATCTCAGGGCCTTTAAGAAGGTTGTCCCTAGAAACCTTGCAGTAATCACTGGGTTTACCGGGAGCCCCTGCCCTTACTAATGCCTCGGCGATGCGATCTGATACCTTAAGATCCGAGAAGGGGTAGTAAGCCATGATCTCTTCCAAGTTACGAGGTGGAGCCAGCCTGCTTTTCGCAAAAACTTCGTATGCGGTACGGGCCTCTTGGTCGCGGCTCTGAAGACCATATATAATCGATTGGGTAGCTGCGACAATTCCGGAGAGTTCCGGGTTAAGCGTTCTTGCCCTCTCCAGCAGTGTCAGGCTCTCTTGAAGATCACCATCAGGCAAGTATGCCCGCGCTAAGCGAATGAAGTACTGGGCTGGATTGTTCGGATCCAACCGAATTGCTGTTTTTGCAGATTCGATGGCTTCCCTGTCTTTTCCCATAAACCAGAGTATGTTGGACTTCCAATCATGAAGTTCCGGGTTATTCGGGTCCATGGCAATGGCCCTTTCAATCTCAGCGAAGGCTTCATTGTGCAAAAACATGTTAAGGTAAATTTGGGACATCATCCCGTGAGCGAGGGCCGTTGGCTTTTTCATGGCTTTTTCCAAAAGGAAGCGGGATTTAAGTGACGCCTGCGCCACCTTTCTCTCGTCAGTCAGCCCCAGACCTTGCTTGAGCCCCGCGGTCTGTACTGCCTTCAAATAGAGGACGGCCAGAGCCGCGTATGCTCTTGCAAATTCAGGATCCAGTTCTACAGCCTTCTCCAAATATATTTTCGCTCTGGCGAAGCTCTCATTGGTATGCTGGCGGTAATTTTCCCATCCTTTGAGATACTCTTCGTATGCCAGCGGGTTGTCTGTCCCTTTGTCAGCCAAAGCCTTCTGCTCGCTCGCTGTCAATTTCAGCGCCAGGGCAGAGACGATTTTTCGGGTGATGCCGTCCTGCAAAGTGAAGATGTCACCCATCCTGCCGTCATAGCGTTCAGCCCATAAGTGCTGGCCATTTGAGGCGTCGATCAACTGGGCATTGATTCTCACCTGATCCCCGGCTTTGCGAACGCTACCCTCAAGCAGGTAGCGCACCTTGAGATCCTGCCCGATTTGCTGCACGTTCACTGTCTTGCCCTTATAAGTGAAGCTGGAGTTCCTAGCGATGACAATCAGACCGGAAAGCTTGGACAGATCAGTGATGATATCCTCGGAAATCCCGTCACTGAAATATTCCTGCTGGGGATCGTCACTCATGTTGGTAAAGGGCAGCACCGCAATGGATGGTTTATCAGGCAATGGGAAGGCCATTTTGTCTTTGGAGGCAACTTCCATCTTGGGAGCTGCAGGAGTAGCAGGTTTGGTTACTTTTTCAGTCAAAGGAGACGTTACCTTTTCTTTCGGAGCGACTTCTGTTGAAGGAGGCACAGTGGCTGCGGCCTTCTCGGGTTGAGCTGCTGTCACCTTTTCTTTTGGGACAACCTCCGGTTTAGGAGCAGAGGGAGTGTAAAGCTTCCATATCACAAAAGCAGCGACTACCACAATCACAACGACCACCAAACCCATAGCAGCCATCTGCCGTTGTCTGGGTTTTGCCTTTTTCTCTCCAATCACCTTACCCGCTGCTTCAGGGGCCATCAGAACTTTATACACACGGACTGGTAATGCGATATTCTTAACCGTTTGCTCACCAAGATATTTATATCCAAGGTCCACCTTGTTCCTAACCTGATCAAAAGCCGTCCCAGAAATACAGATGCCTCCTGCTTCGGAAAGACTTTCTAAACGAGCAGCAATATTGACTCCATCGCCGTAAATGCTCTCTCCCTCTCTAATCACATCACCCAGATTAATCCCAATCCGGAACTCCACCCTTTGGCCTTCAGCTAATTCAGCATTTTTTGTTCTCAGTTCCTTTTGGATTTCCACCCCACACAGAACTGCATCCACAACACTCTCAAAGTCAGCAAGGAGATTATCGCCGGCAATATTCAAAACTTTGCCTTGGTGTTTCTGAATAAGAGTAGTCATTATTTGGAAATAGGCAGATAGGGTGTTTAGGGTTTGAACCTCATTTTCCCCCATGAGGCGGCTGTATCCTTTGACATCGGCACTGAGGATGGCAGCGAGTTTGCGTTTAACTTCTTGGCTAGTCATGGGATCCCCCAAAGGTTAGTTGGGAGGTTGGTTTAAAACCCTATGGTTTGATAAGAGTCTACTAATTTTGGAAGGAAACATCAACAAGAATTATCGATTACCATTTAAAAGGTTGTATAGATGGGGGATCTCAGAAAATCACGAGTTACAGGAAGGAATATGCATAATTAAAAGGGTAAGGGAAAAATAAAAAAGGAGCGGAAAAATTTCGAGCAAGAGATTGAAATGAATCATGAGAAGACAGGAGGTTATCCCCTAAAGGTCTTTTTCTTACCCTTCCGTCGGGAGGAACGAACTGTTTTCTTCACCTTCCCCGAACTCTTCTCTTCAAGGAGCTTCCTTACCTCACGACGGCCGAGCTTTCGAAGTGCCACCATCACTGCCTTTTTCTTCATATTCGGCTTAAACTTCCCACTCTCCCAATGATGCGCTGCTCCAACCGTAACGCCTGTAAGAATGGCCAATTCCCTCTGGGTAATGCCTAAATGTCCACGAAGGCTTCGGATCAAACGGGGAGAGAAACGAGACACCTTTATCTCTTCTGTGGATGCCTCCAATGGGACCTTTCTTTTTTCCAACTCTTTTTGCTGACTGGCTGTGATCCGATGAAGCGTTAAAACTGCTTTGCGAAGTTGTGAGACCGCACTTTTCAAGGACCAGACATCACGACCTAACGGAATAGAAATCTTCCTTATTTCCCTTTTCGCCAAACGTACAATTTCAGATTTGATGATCCCTTCTACCTTGCCCATAAGTCCCTTCTCCTTCAATTTTTAATAAATCCCTTTTTTGTCCCAACAATCCTGTTGCCAAAAATACTTAAATAGAAACCTCCTGTCAAGGATTTTTTACTTCAGAGAATTCTTATACCAAATTAACTTCCTGGTAAAATACAGAATTTGCGACTCAACCGCAAGGAATTTTCAAGAAAATTAGATTTGTGAATCTTTTCTTCTTGAAATTTTATTCTTTTTCCCCATAATAGGTTAATAATGTAGCGTCGGCATTTACTGCCGACGATTAATTCGCCCCCAATAAATGGGGGCGCTACAGGAGGAGGTAAGGATGAAACTTGAGAGGTTTGAAGGTTGTTGGACGGCCATGATAACGCCTTTTAATCGGAAGGGGGAGGTCGATTTTGACGGGCTTGAGAAAAATGTCCAGTTCCTCATCGAGAATGGGTCAAACCTCGTCCCCACCGGAACAACGGGCGAATCCCCCACGTTGGACTGGAGAGAACATGACCGGGTGATTACGAAAATAGCCAAGTTGGCTAAGGGAAAAGTCTTTGTCATCGCGGGCACAGGTTCGAACTCTACCCGTGAAGCGATGAGGGGATCAAAGCATGCTGTCGAAGTGGGCGCCCAGGGGGTGCTGCTGGTGGATTGTTATTATAACGGGCCATCCTCCCTCGAACTGAGGACACAATATTATGAAGTCATTGCAAAGGCATTTAGGAAGACCTTTGTTGTGCCTTATGTCATCCCGGGAAGGACGGGGACAAAGTTGGAAGTGGAGGACCTAGCCATCCTTCATCGGAAATATAAGAACGTGAGGTCAGTGAAGGAAGCGACCGGAGATCTTAGACGTATGGTGAAAACAAGAGCCCTATGCGGAGAGGACTTTGATATTCTCTCCGGAGATGACGATAAGACCTTTGAGATGATGACCCTTAGTGATATCCGTGCTTCCGGCGTGATTTCAGTAATGTCGAATATTGTTCCAGGATCCATTGGGGAGATGGTCAAGGCATTATCCCGCGGCGACATGGAGAAGGCCGATCGGCTTAAAGATGTTCTCGATCCACTTTTCAAAGTGGTGACGGTCAACACCATCGAATCCTATGAAGGATTTGATGTCCCATGTAAATTTAGGAATCCATTAGCGATCAAGACCATGATGAAAGGCCTTGGTTTGCCATCCGGGCCCAATCGTCCACCCCTTGGAAAGATGACGCCTAAAGGAGTGGAGGTCGTTCGAAATGCCCTGAAAGAGGTTTATGCCAAAGATAAAGAGGTCTTCTGGCCCCTTGAAGAATTTTTTAAAATAAATGTCGAAGAGCACCTGGCTAATGATCGTTACTGGAAATAAGGAATTGCCAGAGAGAGCTGGAGTTCAGTCTTAAGCCACCGACAAGGTCAGAATTGAAGATTCACGGTAATGCTCTTTCGTTGGGTGAAGCTTTCGAGCATCCCCTCCAAAGAGTATTCCCGTCCGATTCCGCTCTGCTTGAATCCACCGTAAGAATGTCCGGGGAGAATCCCAAGGCCCTGGTTGATCTGAACCCAACCCGATTCAATGGCATGGGCGGTGCGCAGGGCCTTACCAATATCGTGGGTCCAGATGAAAGCAGCTAAACCGTAATGGCTATCATTGGCCATCCGGATGACCTCGTCCTCTTCATGCCATGGGATAGTAACTAACACCGGCCCGAAAACCTCTTCCCGTGCAATTCTCCACTCGTTGAGGATGTTCGTAAAAATCGTCGGTTCCATGAAATATCCTTTTGCCAGAGGACCTTCGTTTGGTGGAAGACCTCCTATCACCAAACGCGCACCCTTCTGATGAAGACCATCCTCGACATAAGAACAGACCTTCGCAAACTGTCTCCGGTTGATGATGGAGCCCATATCCGTCGCCTCATCAAGAGGGTCACCGATCTTAAATGCACGTAATTTCTCTACAAGCTTATCCAGGAATGAGTCGTAGATCGAGGTATGGAGGAAGAGGCGGGAACCTGCTGTGCAGGATTGTCCTTGACGAGTAAAGCGCATCCCGGTAATGACGCCATCCACCGCGCGAGGGTCATTGGCATCTGGAAAGACAATCTGGGGACTTTTGCCTCCAAGCTCCAGTGAGGCAAGAACGATTCGTTCTGCAGCTGAGCCCATGATGAACTTGCCGACCTCCGTAGATCCGGTAAATGTGAGCTTTCGAACCATGGGGTGTTTTGCAAGAGGTACCCCGCACTCCTCACCGAGACCTGTGATGACATTCAGGACACCGGGAGGAAGATGTTGTGCACAGACATGCGCCATTTTCAGGACACCGAGAGGTGCGTCGGCAGATGGCTTGAGCACCAGGGTGTTTCCTGCCGTGATCGCCATCGTTATTTTCAAGGCTCCAAGCAAAATGGGGGAATTCCAGGGGATGATCCCTCCGACCACGCCGATGGGTTCACGCCTGGAATAACTCAAAACTTGCTCTCCGAGAGGCACGGTTTCACCTTTTATTTCGCTCGCAACGCCACCAAAATAACGAAAGAGATCGACGACAAGAGTGACCTCCGGACGGGATTGGGTCCGGATGGCATTCCCCGTATCCTGTGCGAGGGTGCGGGCAAGTTCCTCAACTTTCGGTTCCAAGGAGTCAGCAATTTTGAGCATCAGTTTCCCGCGATCCCGTGGAGCCACGCGTTTCCATTTTTCAAAAGCCTTTGCAGCGGCTCTGACAGCCTTATCCACATCCTCTGAGGTCGCGCGGGGTACCTCGCCAATGATCGACCCCCTCCGGCTTGGGTTTTCAACCGCGATAAAACGGCCCTCCAGACTGGCAACCCATTCCCCATCGATGAGCATCAACTCACGGTCCACACTTTGATTGGTCCCTTTTGGCTTTTTCTCCATTTATCAGAACCTCCAACATTAAGATTTATTCTACATTCCCATGGAAGAGTTGTAAAGTTACAATCACATTCTCCGAGAAAAGGCTACCGGTTGGTTGTCCATGACCCTAAAGAATTAAATGTCTCAGGCTTTAGGGAAAGAATTAAAGGAGAACGGTTATCTTGGTGCAATTGGATTAACCTGCCAGTTGCATAAATTTCGCGGATAGGTAAGTTTTCAAAGCCTTAAAATGCGGTTTTTTTACATATTTGGGTTAAAACCTCGAATTTACCAAAGGGAAACTCCAGAAGGTATTGGTTCTCTTCAGTCGATCAACCTGTCAAAGGTTTCCGCTTTAAGGCTTTTCCATCCCACCTATCCGCTTTTTAGTGGGTTTTTGCAACGTTAAGGTTAAATCAGAATAGGTTGGATAGGTCAAATGGGTTTTGATTGGGCCTGTTCCCATATCGGGAACAGGCCCTTTTTGTTACCAGTTGGGGATGAAGAAGAGGAACGCGAGAGAGGTGATGATGAAGTAGACGAAGAAGACCATGAGCAGCCAGCCCATGATATCCCTGAAATGCAATTTTGCTACAGCGAGCATGGCAATGGCCCAGAAGGGCTGGATCATATCGGTCATCATATCGGACCAGGCAAAGGTAACAACGGTCGTTCCCATGCCAACGCCCAATTGTTTGGCCGCCGGAATAATATAGGGAGCCTCCACAGCAAACTGACCACCGCCTGAAGGGATGAGGTAGTTGAGAAGCCCGCCATACCAGTAGAGGAAGAGGGGAAAGGTTTGAGGCGTGGAGATTGCCACAAAGGCATTTGTGAAAACGGTGGAGAGCAGAGTGTATTTGAAGAGGCCGAGGATTCCTGCATAGAAGGGAAACTGGATCACAATTCCCCAGACCGCCTTTCCTGCATCCTCTGTCGCTTTCAGGAATGACCAGGGCCTCCAGTGGAAAAGGACACCCAGCGTCAGCATGGCGAAATTGACGACATCGAGGGTGAGGGCCAGCCCCTTATTGGAAAAGTACCAGATCAGCCAGATCAGACCGCCTATGAAGAGGATGATATTGAATCCGGGCCACCAGTTCATCCAGTCTGAAGGGCTTTCGAATTTTGTGGGTTTTGGAGGAGCTTCGTAAAGTTTCAGTTGATCCATCAATTCGAGGTTTCACGACAAAAGCCTTCTCCGGTCTCGGATGCATCAATGCCATCATGATCGTGACCACCACAACGATGATGAGTGTTAGAATGAGGTTAAAGGGATGTAAGATCGTCTGGGATACAGGGATGACCGCATCTAACAATTTCGCCTTGATGACAAAGTTATCCGGCGTCGCCACCAAGAGGGGTGATGATCCTGATAAACCAGAGTGCCAGGTGCAGCCGAGTCCTAAATAGGCGGCGGCGATGAGGAGACGATAATCGACTTTTGGATTTCTCTTCACAATGAAGAGAGCTAACATGGCACTGGCGATCAAACTGGTTCCCCAATTGAACCATGCCACAATCATTGAAAAGAGAGCACATGGTAACAATTGCCTGCCACGGTTTTTCCGGATTGGACCAACCCGAGATCCCATTCATCAGTCTTCGAACAGGAGGGGAGCAAGCCAGGATGTACCCGGTCATCATGATGAGACACATCTGCATGGCAAAGGCGATGAGTTCCCAGAACCCTTTTCCCCATGCCTGAATCGATTGGTACGCTCGGGAACCAAGACCAATTTCTGGCTTGAATCCCCAGATGAGGGCTAAGATGTACGTCACAAAGCTTAATACAATGACGATGACTAAAGCATCAGGGATCCAGCGCTCTGTCCAGCGGGTGAGGGCATCACCCCAGTCTTTAAGGAACTCAAAAGTTCCTCGGACTTCTTCTTTCTTTTTCTCAATCATCATCGGTCCCTCCTTCTTAAAATAGTTGAGGAAATGAGACTTTTACACCAATGAGTTGGAAAATGATCGGAGGCCTCGGACAATATCACCTCCTTTCTAAGTAGAATGGAAATTTTTCAGGAAAGTTTGAATCTGTTGTTAAGAAATAGTCCTCTACCCACCTTTTCCATATCTAAAAAGAGCTCTTTTGTCAATAAAAATCTCAGGATGGTAAGTGTCTCCAGAAGCCTATTTCTCATTGACTTTTTTTGTAGTTATGTTAACATCATCTCAATATTGAAGGGGTTTTTGATTGATCCGATCTTTTCTGGCAATTGAGCTTCCTAGACCAATCATCAAAAAGATCGAGGAGGTCCAGGAAGACTTAAGATCAGCCCATGCAGATGTGCGGTGGGTGAATCCTGAAAAAATCCACCTCACTCTAAAATTTTTTGGAAATATTGAAGAGTCGAGGATTGACCCCATCTTCAAATCCATTGAAGAGCCAATCCGGAACACCTTGCCATTTTCTCTCAAGGTAAGAGGGGTAGGGGCCTTCCCCCATTTGAAAAACCCAAGGGTGATTTGGATGGGGTTAGTGGATGGGAGGGAGGTGCTCGTTTCGTTTCAGAAGCAAATAGAAACCCAATTGGAAAAAATTGGATTTCAGCCTGAAGATCGTCCCTTCCACCCTCACCTCACCTTAGGAAGGATGAGATCAAGTCGAGGGAAGGAGGAACTGGTGGAGAGGATGGAGAAACATAGAGAAGAGGAGTTTGGAACTTTCCAAGTGGAGAGGTTGGTTTTATTTAAAAGTGATTTGAGACCCACAGGGCCGATCTATACGCCCTTGAAGGAGATGAAATTAGGAAGCCAATGAATAGCATAGCGCAGAGCGCATAGAGCATAGCGTTAAAAATCTTTAAAACCCTTTGCGCAGTGCGCCTTGCGAACCCTTGGACCAGAGAATAGGAGGGATGATGAAAGTAGATTCAAAAGTAGATTCAAAAGTAGATCCCAGTAAAGGTAAGGCAGTGGATTTGGCCGTCACCCAGATCGAAAGGCAATACGGAAAAGGCGCCATTATGAAATGGGGTGCGGAAACAATGCCCGGAGAGATGCCGATCATCTCCACCGGATCCCTCTCCCTAGATCTTGCTCTGGGGGTTGGAGGACTGCCAAAAGGGAGGGTGGTGGAGATTTTTGGTCCCGAGGCCTCAGGCAAGACGACATTAGCCCTCCATGTCGTTGCGGAAGCACAGAAGAAGGGCGGCATTGCTGCCTTCATTGATGCAGAACATGCATTAGATGTTCAATACGCAAAAAAATTAGGTGTAAAAATTGACGACCTCCTCATCTCCCAACCTGACACCGGAGAACAGGCATTAGAGATTACAGAGATTCTGGTTCGGAGTGGTGCTGTGGATGTGATCGTCATCGACTCTGTGGCTGCTCTCGTTCCCAAAGCAGAGATTGAGGGGGAGATGGGCGATGCCCATATGGGACTTCAGGCAAGGCTGATGTCTCAGGCCTTGAGAAAATTGACCGCCACCATCAGCAAGTCCCATACGATCGTGGTTTTCGTCAACCAGATTCGAATGAAAATCGGCGTCATGTTTGGAAATCCGGAGACGACCACCGGAGGCAATGCCCTCAAATTTTACTCCTCCGTGCGACTCGATATCCGGCGAATCGCTTCCATCAAGCAAGGCCAGGATGTGATCGGCACCCGGACAAAAGTTCGGGTGGTGAAGAACAAAGTAGCCCCTCCGTTCAAAGAGGTAGAATTCGATCTCATTCATGGCGAAGGTATTTCAAGAGAAGGAGATGTCCTCGACCTGGCCGTGGACAAGAATATTATTGAAAAGAGCGGGACTTGGTATGCCTATGGTGGCCAACGTATCGGTCAGGGAAGGGAGAATTCAAAACAGTTTTTAAAAGAGAATCCTAAGGTCCTGGAGCAGATGGAGAAGGAGATCCTTGAGAACTTTCGAAGCTCCAAAGTGTGACCGATAGGATAAGAAAAGGAAGGAGAAGAAGATGGATTTGAATCAGATCCTATTGGAAGCCCTCTCTCAGGAAGCCTCTGATGTTCACATCAAGGAAGGGGTTCCTCCGATCTTCAGAGTCAATGGTGTCTTGAGACCCTGGGATAAAGTGAAGTCCTTCGATCATAATGACTTGTCGAAGATGGCCTTCGGTTTGATGAATGACTGGCAGAAAGAGCGGTTTATCAAGAATCGGGAAGTGGACATGGGTTACGAGGTCTACGGTCTGGGACGGTTTCGGGTCAATGTCTTCCAGCAGAGAGGAAAACTCAGGATTGCCCTTCGAATCGTGCCTTACCAGATCAAGGGCTTGGAGGATTTGCATCTTCCTACGGTACTCAGAAGTATCTCCTTAGAACAAAGGGGCCTCATCCTTGTTACGGGAACCACAGGGAGCGGTAAATCTACGACATTGGCCTCGATGATTGATATCATCAACAATGAACGAAATTGCCATATCATCACGATTGAAGACCCCATTGAATTTATCCACGAAGATAAGAAGTCAATTGTAGACCAAAGAGAGATCGGTTCAGATACGAACACTTTTTCCAGTGCCTTGCGGGTGGCTCTCCGGCAAGACCCAGATGTGATCTTGGTGGGTGAGATGAGGGATTTTGAGACGATCGAGACAGCCCTGACCGCTGCCGAGACAGGTCATTTGGTCATGTCCACTCTCCACACCTTGAATGCTACGGAGACCGTGACTCGAATCATTTCTGTCTTCCCCCCCTACCATCAGAAACAGGTTCGCTTGCAGCTTGCCGGTGTGCTAAAGGGTGTCGTCTCTCAGAGATTGGTGCCAAAGGCAGATGGAATGGGAAGGGTGCCTGCGGTTGAGGTGATGGTCTCCACGGCGAGGGTGAGGGAATGTATTGTCGAAAAGGATAAGACCACCGAAATCAATGACGCTATTTCCAGAGGAGTCACCAGTTATGGGATGCAATCCTTCGATCAATCCCTGATGTTCTTAATGAAGGAGGGATTGGTCACCTATGATGAAGCTCTCAAACACTGCACCAATCCAGATGACTTTGCTCTGAGGGTGAAGGGAATTCTCGCTGCGAGCGACGCCGGTTGGGAGGATTTTGAGCTGTTAGAGAAAGAGAAAGAGGCAGTCAAGGAGAAGGAAAAGGCAGAAGAGAGAAAGGAAAAAGTTACGAAGCCCTTGGATTCAAAAACGCATGACCGAAGGGGGACAGGTTTGAAACCATGACCTCTGATGAGATTCGAAGGGCTTTTCTCAATTACTTTGAGGAGAGGGAACACCGTATTGTTCGAAGCTCCTCATTGGTCCCGAAGAACGATCCCACCCTGCTTTTCACCAATGCCGGAATGGTCCAATTCAAGGGGGTCTTTTTAGCCGAAGAGACCCGGGGCTACAAACGGGCAACAACCTCGCAAAAGTGTGTTCGTGCCGGTGGAAAACATAATGATCTCGAGATTGTTGGAAAGACCGCTCGACACCACACCTTCTTTGAGATGTTAGGAAACTTTTCCTTCGGGGACTATTTTAAAAAAGAGGCCATTGAAATGGGATGGGACCTCCTCATCCGCCAATGGGGATTGCCTGCGGAGAAAATGTGGATCACCATCTATTTAGATGACGATGAGGCCTTTCATCTCTGGAGGAGAGTGGGAGTCCCAGGGGACCGGATTGTTCGATTAGGGGAAAAAGATAATTTCTGGGCGATGGGTGAAACAGGACCCTGTGGACCCTGTTCAGAGATTGTGATTGATCAAGGAGAGGGAGTGGGGTGTGGTCGTCCGGATTGCCAGGTGGGATGCGATTGTGATCGATTCTTAGAACTCTGGAATCTCGTCTTCATGCAATTCAATCGAGATGGCGAGGGAAGGCTTCAACCTCTCGCCAAGCCCTGCATCGACACAGGCATGGGCTTGGAAAGGATTTCTGCCATCCTTCAAAATGTCAAAAGCAACTATGAAACGGATCTGTTCAAACCCATCTTTGAAGAGGTCGGGACGATCAGCCACGTTCCCTATGGACAAGACCCACGATCCGACGTCTCCATCCGAGTCATCGCTGACCACAGCCGGGCAGCGACCTTTCTGATCAGCGACGGTGTTCTCCCATCGAACGAAGGCAGAGGATACGTACTTCGCCGGATCATGAGAAGGGCGATGCGGCATGGAAAGATACTTGGGATCATAGGCCCTTTTCTCTATCGGACTTCCTCCAAAGTGGTGGATTTGATGAAGGAGGCCTATCCTGAATTGAGAGAGACGGAGGCCTTCGTCTCAAAGGTCATCCAGAACGAAGAGGAACGGTTCTCGGAGACGCTCGATTCGGGTCTTAAAATCCTGCGAGAGGAGTTGGAACAGCTCCAACGGGAAGGAGGGATGATTCTCTCCGGAGAGGTGGCCTTCCGACTTTATGATACTTATGGATTTCCTCTCGATCTAACCGCTGAGATTCTTCAAGAGAAAGGGATGAGTTTTGATGAAGCAGGGTTTAGGGTCCAGATGGAAGAGCAGAAGCATAAAAGTAAACAGGCATGGCAGGGGATCGGCGAGGGAAAGACAAAAGAGGTCTACCGGCAGCTTGCAAACCAAGGGATGAAGACGGTCTTCTTGGGATATGGAGAGTTTCAATCCGAATCGAAGATTCTTCAATTGATCAAAGGCGATGAAAAGGTTCCTTTCGCCGTAGAAGGGGACGAGATCGAAATGATTACAGAGAAGACACCCTTCTATGGGGAAGCAGGGGGTCAGGTAGGGGATCGAGGGGTCATCTTTCATGAGGAATTCTCCATAGAGGTGGAGAATACTATCAAACCCATGGAGGAGTTGATCATTCATCAGGGAAAGGTGAAGCGGGGAAGGGTGAAAGAGGGGATGGAGGTCGTTCTCCAAGTGGAAGGGGAACGCAGGAGAGCCATCGCCCTCAATCATACGGCGACTCATCTTATGCAGGCCGTTTTAAGAGAAGTTTTAGGGGATCATGTCCATCAAGCAGGGTCTCTTGTTTCACCAGAAAGATTGAGATTTGACTTCACCCACTTTGCTTCGATGGAGAAGGAAGAGCTGGAACGTGTCGAGGCCTTGGTCAATCAGAAAATTCGAGAGAACTTAAAAGTTGAGACGAAAATCATGGCCGTAGAGGATGCTCTCCAGACAGGAGCCATGGCCCTCTTTGGAGAGAAGTACGGCGAGAAGGTCAGGGTGGTGATGGTCTCGGACTTCAGCATTGAACTCTGTGGAGGAACCCACACCTCGAGAACGGGTGATATCGGTCTTTTTAAAATTGTCAGTGAGTCCGGAGTGGCTGCAGGGGTGAGAAGGATTGAAGCGTTGACGGGGGAAGGGGCTTACCGATATGTCAAAGAGGAAGAACGGGAACTTTTGGAAATCGCCTCTTCTCTCAAATCTACTCCCGGGGAACTCTCTTCAAAGATAGAGCGATTACTTGAAAGGCAGAGGGAGTTGGAAAAAGAGCTCTCATCCTTTCAAGATAAGCTGTCCCATCAAGAACTCTCGAATCTTCTTCCTTCCATGAGGGAGGTAAAAGGTGTGAAAGTTCTTTCAGCCAAGGTGGATGGGAAGGATATCAAGCGAATGAGGGAATTTGTTGACCAGTTGAAAGGTAAGATCGGATCAGGCATCATTCTTCTCGGAGGTCAGAGCCAAAATAAAGTTTCCTTGGTCATGGGAGTGACTCCAGACCTCACCCATCGGTTCAGTGCCAATGGATTGATTAAAAAGATCGCACTTCATATTGGAGGAACAGGAGGAGGTCGTCCTGATTTTGCGCAGGCAGGAGGGACCGACTCTAAAAAACTGGACGAGGCACTTAAGGCCATTGACGATCTCATTTGAGTCTTTCATCGGGAAATCGAATCCCCCCACCCCCCTTTCGACAAGGGGAACGAGGGGGATTTTTTTATTATTTTTTGTACACTTTAGCGGTTTGAAAAAGACTTCATAAAATCCCTCCCCACCTCCCTTTGCCTGTCTGGCAACAGGGAAATGATACCAAAGGGAGGAGAAATACTTCCCCCTTTGAAAAAGGGGGATTGAGGGGGATTTTTGGATAGGTTTTAAGGAAAGATGACTAAAATCAGAACACGATTTGCACCCAGCCCAACGGGTGACCTCCATATCGGAGGGGCACGGACCGCTTTGTTCAATTGGCTACTGGCGCGCCATACCCAAGGGGCCTTTATTCTTCGCATTGAAGACACGGACGTGGCTCGATCCACCGAGGAGTCGATCCAAGTGATCTTGGATGCCATGACCTGGTTGGGAATGGATTGGGATGAAGGACCTTTTTATCAGACGGAACGTATTTCCCTTTATCAAGAGGCTGCGGAGAAACTCTTGAAAGAAGGCAAGGCTTACCGGTGCTACTGTACTCCAGAGGAGTTGGAGGCAAAACGGGGAAAAGCCTTTCAGGCTGGGATCAAGCCGAAATATGATCGAACCTGCCTTGGGCGAAAATCTTTCCCTCCCGGGAGATCCTCTGCTATCCGTTTCCTCTCTCCAGAGGAAGGGAAGACCGTGGTGGAAGATCTCATTCAAGGCCGAGTTGAATTTGATAATTCCGAACTGGATGACCTGATCATTCTGCGAAGCGATGGCCTCCCCACTTATAATTTTTCAGTGGTGGTGGATGATGCCACCATGGGAATCTCGCATGTCATCCGTGGAAACGACCATCTCAACAATACCCCCCGCCAGATCCAGATTTATCAAGCGATGGATTATCCCATCCCGAAATTTGGTCATGTCCCGATGATCCTCGGTCCGGACAAGAAAAAACTTTCTAAGCGACATGGGGCTCAATCGGTCATGGAGTATCAGAAAATGGGCTACCTTCCCCAGGCGGTGGTCAACTACTTAGTCCGTTTGGGATGGTCCTACGGAGACCAAGAGGAGTTCACCCGTGAAGAGTTGATAGAGAAATTCAGGTTGGAAGCCGTGGGGAGATCAGCGGCTGCCATCAATCCAGGAAAACTGGATTGGCTCAATGCTCAATATATCAAGAAAATAGAATTGGCCGAACTGGTTCAGAGGGCTCGGCCTTTTATTGAAGCCAAGGGGTATTCGAATCTCGACTCCCATTTTTTAAAAAAGGCTGTCCTCTCTCTCAGGGAGAGGGTCAAGACTTTGGTAGAGATGGCTGAGGTATCAGAATTTTACTTCTGCGAAGAGATCGCTTATGATGAAAAAGTGACCGTGAAATTTTTGAATCAAGAGGTCATACCGATGTTCAATCAGGTCATCACTTCCCTGTCGAAAGAGTCCTCTTTAGAAAAAGAGAATGTTCATCGACTGATTCAACAATTGGCCGAAGCACGCGGAGAAACTTTGGTGAAGATTGCCCAACCCATTCGGGTGGCCTTAACCGGTAAAACGGTCAGCCCTCCCATTGACGAGGTGATAGAGGTTCTGGGTAAAACAGAGGTGATCAAACGACTCCAACGAGCGATTGAATATATTACAAAACGTAACACTTTAGCGCTTTGAAAAAGACCGTCTAATCCCCCTACATCCCCCTTTGTCAAAAGGGGGATGTATTTCACCTCCCTTTGGTATCATTTCCCTGTTGCCAGACAGGCAAAGGGAGGTAGGGAGGGATTTTAGAGTGCGATTTCAAACAGCTAAATTGATACTACGAAACAAGATTCAATGGGTAATCGTTGAGGAGACTTGTATCGAGTCTCGTTTGCGGATACTGGAAACTTGAGTTTCTATTTTCAAGCTTCTGGCATCGATACGAACCTCTTAAACGTAAAGCGATGTAAGCAGCCAACTATTTATTGTAATCATAGATAACCCGTGGGGAGGAATCAAGGAAGTTCATGAAACTCAAAACGCTTGAGGTGATCGGATTTAAATCCTTTGTGGATCGCCTCCATCTCAGCTTTCCAGGAGGGATCACGACCATCGTGGGTCCCAATGGTTGTGGAAAGTCAAATGTTGTTGATGCAGTGCTCTGGGCCATCGGCGAGCGGAGTGCCAAACACTTACGTGGAAAGTTGATGGAGGATGTCATCTTCAACGGGACAGATGGCAGGAAACCTTTAGGAATGGCAGAGGTGAGCTTGACTTTATCCAATGAAGATGGATTCGCTCCAGAGGCCTATGGACCCTACAGTGAGATTACTGTCACCCGAAGGCTTTATCGATCCGGCGAAAGTGAATACCTTATCAATAAAGTGCCGTGCCGATTACGAGATATCACCGATCTCTTCTTGGATACTGGGATCGGAGTGAATGGTTACTCGATTGTAGAGCAGGGACGGGTGGAACGTCTCATCAACGCCAATCCCCAGGATCGGCGTTTTTTGATCGAAGAGGCAGGGGGGATTGCCAAATACAAGGAACGAAAGAGACTTGCCCTGATGAAGATGGAGGCCACACAACAAAACCTTCTTCGAATCCAAGACATCATTGCCGAGGTGAAACGACAGATCGTCACGCTGGAACGCCAGGTGAAACGGGCGGAAGAATATAAAGCCATCCGGAAGGAGGTCAAGGAGATTGAAATCCGTTTTGCCTTCCAGGAATACGCTGAACTTTCAGAGAAGGGGGAAGCGGGAAGGGGTTATCTCAAAGCCCTTCGAGAACGAGAGATGGAGGTGTCTGCTCAGACGGCAAAGAAGGAGGCCTTGATCGAAAGCCTGAGGCTGAATGGAATGGAAGAAGAGGAGAAACTCCGAAGCTATCAACAGGAGGTTTTCGAACTGGGCCGAAAGATTCAAAAAATGGAAAGCGAAACTGAATTTTTCCGAAGAGAGGAAGGAGGCCTCCAAAAGCAGGAGAATCAATCGGTTGAAGAGATCCGAGAATCTCTCAGGGTTTGGAGGGAAACCAGGAAAGAACGAAAAAGAGCGGAGCAGCTTCAGAGGAATCTGAAGGAAGAGCACCACGAGAACGATGAAATACGGAGAGAATGGGAGACCCTTTTTAACGATTTTAGGACAACCCACCAAGAGCTTTTAGAAGAATTAGAAGCGGAGAAGGTTGGATTGATCGACACACTGACCCAACTGACCTCTCTTAATAATCGCATCATCCACCTTGAGGAAAGGAAAGACGATCTTCAAAAGCGGATTCGCTCCAACATCAAGGAATCCGAAGAGGTGGAAAGAAGGCTTGCCCAACTGGAAGAGGCCTACTCTGAAAAAGTCAAAGAGAGGGAACTCAGCCTCTCCATCCAGTCGATCTATCAGGAAGAAAAGGTTCGGTGGGAAGGAGAGGTGGAGGGATTAAAAGAGGTCTTGTTTCAGAAACGAACAGAGCGATCAACATTGGAAGAAACGTTGAGGCAAGATCGCTCTCGTTACCTCTCACTTAAAGAGCTTCAGGAGAATTATGAGGGGTACGAAAAAGGGGTGAGGTCTATTCTCCTTCGAAAGAGAGAGGAACTGGAGACATGGAAGGGAATGTTAGGGGCAGTGGCCGATATCTTGGAGCCAGATCCAAAGTATGAGATTCCTCTTGAAGCTGTTTTAGGACAGCGGTTGCAATATTTGATTGTGGAGGGAGAGAAGGAAGGCATGGAAGCAATGGTCTTCCTTAAAAGAGAGTCACTCGGCCGGGGGAGTTTCATTCCCATTCTGCCCGCCGGCAGACAGGATGGGGTTCAAGAGATTAGCACAGGAAGTCGAATCGTTCATGAGGAAGGGAAACCCGTTCCTCTTTCTCGTTTCGTGAAGGTGAAAGAGAGATTTGTTTCCATTGCAGAATTCCTAATCGGGGATGTTGGGGTAGTCGAAAGCTGGGAGGAGGCACTCCGTTGGATGAAGCATGATGGAGGGTTTGGAATCCTCGTCACCTTAGAAGGGGATGTCCTGGAACGCTCTGGAGTGATGTCAGGAGGAAGCCGAGATCAAGGGCTTGGTCTTTTAGAAAGGCGAAGGGAGATTAGAGAATTAGAAAAGAGAGTCAAAGAAGCAGAGGAAGAATGCCGAAAAGCCTACGATGAAGAGGGACGCCTCCAGAAAGAGATCATTGAGAAGGAAATCCAGTTGGAGAGTAGAAGGAAGGAGATTCAGGAAAAGGAGATTGAGCTTCTCCATCAAGAAAGAGATTTGGAAGGATTGAAAAAAGAGATCTCTCAATTCCATCAGAGGATGGAGGTTATCCAATTTGAGCAGAAACAGCTCGAGGAGGAGCATCAAGATCTAGAGAGGGAGAAAAAAGAAGTCTCTGCTCAAATGGAGAGAGAGGAGGCTACGAAAAGGAAGAGGGAAGAACAAGTCCGGTTATTGAAGAAGAAAGTAGAAGAGGTTGGAGAAGGGACAGAAGAACTGGGGGAAAAGATCACCGGAAAAAAGGTCTTTTTGGCTTCCCTTGAAGAAAAACAGAAAGGACTGGAAAGTCAGATTCAAAATATTTTGGATACCCAAAGGACTTTAAAGGAGCAGATCTATAGAAAAGTGAAAGGGGTCAGGGAAAGCCGGGAAGAAGCGAGTTCCCTTCGAGATAAGATCCAACAATGGGAAAGGGAGTTAGAAGATTGTCTCCAGGAACCACCGCCTCAAAGAAGAAACACTCTCTGAACAAAAAGAGAAAGTGGAAACCCTTTCAAACGAATGGAAAGAAGTTGAGGCTTCCTCTAAGTATTTACGTCGGGAGTTGGAAGAGGTGAGGCAGAAGATCCATGGAGAAGAGATCCTGGCCTCAGAGGTTCAATTGAAACTCTCTCACCTTCAGGAGTCGATGAGAGAACGATATGGGGCAACGCTTTCCACATCGATCGGAGCTTCCCCTTCGGAATTCCAGAGGGAGGAGATGTCAAAACGTTTGGCAGAGTTAAAAAGTGCCCTGGAAGGATTTGGAGAGGTCAACCTAATGGCCATTGAAGAATATCAAGAGCTGAAACAGCGGCACGATTTTCTTTCGGAACAACAGGTTGATCTACAACAAGCCCTCGATACATTGAAAAAAGCAATTCTCCGGATCAACCGGACGACAACGAAACGATTTTTGGAGACCTTCCATTTGGTCAATGAGAAATTCAAAGAGGTTTTTACAAGGCTCTTTAAGGGTGGGCAAGCCAGCCTTATTCTACTCGATGAGCAAGACCCTGCCACCACAGGGATCGATATCATTGCCCAACCCCCTGGAAAGAAGCTTCAGAACATTGACCTCCTCTCAGGAGGGGAAAAGGCTTTAGTGGCCACGGCCTTGCTCTTTGGACTCTTCATGATCAAACCCACCCCTTTCTGTTTGCTCGATGAAGTGGACGCGCCCTTGGATGATGCGAACATCAATCGATTTATCGAATTGGTGAAGGAGTTTTCAAGAACATCTCAATTCGTCATCATTACCCACAACAAGAGTACCATGGAAGCCTCCAATACCCTCTATGGGATCACCATGGAAACCCCTGGGGTCTCAAAGGTCGTTTCAGTCCGATTGAATTAAACTAAAAATTTAATGAAATTTTATAGTTATAATTATTTTTAGATTTATATTAAATCCTCTTTTTACATAGTGAAATTTTTTACTTGCAATTATTTTTTAGATATGTAAAATAAGTCAAGTCTTGGGGTATAGTCTCCTAGTCTAAAGGTTAAGAATATATTTTAGGATTGAAAGATTTAACTGGCTTTCAGCATTGCCTCTATTAAATTTTTTTAAGAGAAAAAGTATACAAAATACAACTCCAAGGAATTAGATTTTGCCTTTGAGTCTCTCAATCAATATACCGTTCCAGCTTATCAAGCCAAAAGTCTTTCTTTAAAAATTATGGAAAAAGGAGGTGATGGAAGAGAAGAAAATAAGACAGGGTTCTTAAAAAAAATTTTAAGAAAAAGTACAGGGAGTTAAAAATTATAAAAAATAAAATCGGGAGGGGAATATTATGAAAAAGGTTTCCATTTTAGCAATTGTGATAGGGATATTTTGTATCAGTTTGTCTGTGAGTGGATGGGCTCAACCCATAAGAGTGGGATCGATCATCAATCTCACCGGTCCGTCCTCCTCTTGGGGTCAATACCATGCCAAAGGTGAACAAGACTACTTTAAATATGTCAATGATGTAAAAGGGGGAATTGCCGGCAGAAAAATAGATGTAACAATCGTCGATCATGCCTACAAAGTCCCTGAGGCAGTTAAATTTACCAAAAAGTTTTGTGAAGAGAAGATGGATATCATTTCCAACTGGGATGCGGGGTCAGGTATTCAAACAAAGCCAATTCTCCAGGAGTACAAAATACCTGGTCTAAATTATTCTACTTTCCAAGCGATTCTCAATCCTCCAATCGATTATGTCTATCTGCCGTTTGGTAGTTATATTATGGATTCCCAGGCTGTCCTGGAGTATATCAAGGCCATCCATAAGGGGAAAGATGCACCTAAGGTCGGTCTGTTGACCTTTAATAATGCTTATGGAAAGTCGATCCATGATCCGAGCAAAGCATATGCCGCAAAAAATAATATCAACATTGTCAGTATAGAAGAGTTCCCCATGGGGACAGTCGATCTGAGCACTGAAGTGCTTCGTCTTAAAGGGAAAGGGGCGGAGTATATCTTCATGCAATGCCTTCCGGATGCTATTATTACTGCCCTCAAGGCTGCCGATCGTAACAACTATAAAGTTCCTTTCTTTGGAACCTGGACATCTACTGACCCCGATTTCTGGGGACTTGGAAAAGGGGTAATCCGAGACCGACTCTTTATGCAATTCTGTGGGGTACTCCCTCAGGATAAGACACCTGGAATCGAGGTAATGCAGAAATTGTGGGATAGGTATAAGACAGTGAGTAAGTTTGATGCCTCTTACTGGGAAGGTGTTGTCGTCGCTATGATAATGGAAAGGTCCTTCCATCGAGCAAGTGGATTATTCGGAAAGGTTAATGCAGAGACAATCAATAAGGCTCTGGAGACGTTCAACAACGAAGACTTTGGAGGGCTTGTTCCCAACACGACCTATACCAAAACCGACCATCAGGGCTCATTTAAAGCACGGATCGTTAAGATTAACGAGGATGCTACCTATGCACCTATGTCGAATTTCTTCGTTCCCGGGAAAGGAGAAGTCAAAGCTTTAAAGGTTCCCGAAATAAAATAGTATCCGTTTTGAAGGGGAAATAGATGAAGGCATTTCGAGGTCAACCCAGTATCTATGCCTCCACTCAGCCTGCGGATCGTCAGGCTGAGTTGGAGGTGAAGAAAATTTTTCTAAACTTTGGGGGTGTCATGGCGCTTCATGATGTTGATCTCACCGTTCATACGGGTGAATTGGTCAGCGTCATTGGTCCAAATGGTGCTGGGAAAACAAGCCTCATGAACTGTATTACAGGTTATTACCATCCACAAAAAGGACAGATCCTTTTCAACGGTGAAGAGGTTGCAGGTCATCATCCCCATGAGATTACCAAGAAAGGGATTGGAAGGACCTATCAAAATATTGAACTCTTTCCGGGTATGACGGTACTGGCCAATATGCTCTTAGCGCGGCACCTTTATTGCGACTACAGCATTGGCAAGGCAGCCCTTTTTTCTTCATCAGTTCAAAAGCAGGAGGTTCATCACCGCCGGGTTTTAGAGGAGTTGATCGATTTTCTCGAGATGCAACCCATCCGAAAGAAACCGGTTGGTTCTTTGCCTTATGGGATGAGAAAGAGGGTAGAACTCGGCCGTGCATTAGCTTTGGAGCCGAAGCTGTTGGTGTTGGATGAGCCTTTTGCCGGAATGACGCTTGAGGAAAAGGAAGATATGGTCCGGTTTTTACTCGAGTTAAATTCGGCATGGGGCCAGACCATGATCTTGGTTGAACATGATATGTCCATTGTGATGAGTATCTCACAACGAATTATGGTTTTAAATTTCGGAGAGAGGATCGCAGAAGGTACGCCGGAGGTCATCCAAAATCACCCCGAGGTCGTCAAGGCCTATCTGGGTGAAACCACAAAGTTTTAAGCGGAACATTGGAAAAATGGAATACTGGAATATTGGGTTTATATCCCATTTCTTTCGAAAGGAAGGAATTTGTTCTAATCATTATTCCATCCTTCCATCATTCCAAGCATGAATTGGAGTTGAAGCTATATGGAGGTTAGAAAAATAGATCGTTTCAATCAAGATGCCATATTATCGCTGAGCCAATTTACATTACCCCAGATCCTATTCAAACAGGCAAAAGAATTAGGGACAAAAAAAATTGCCATTCGCGAAAAGATGTTTGGGATATGGCAGGCCTACAATTGGGAGGACTATTTTCGTTATACCAAACAGGTAGCCTTGGGACTGTTAGCCCTCGGTCTCAAACGAGGTGAAAATATTGGCATCATCAGCGACAACCATCCCGAATGGTTGTTCGGTGAAATGGGAGCTCAGGCCGTCGGTGCCATCACCGTCAATCTGTTCACCTCTTCGATTGCCAAAGAACTCACAACTATGCTGAATCGGATTCAAGCCACCTATGTGCTTGCCCAGGATCAGGAGCAGGTGGATAAATTATTGGAGATGAAAGAGCAACTGTCTCATGTCCGGAAGGTCATCTATGTTGATCCAACAGGCATGAGAACTTATGTCAATAATCCCTGGTTGTTGAGTTTTAAGGAGCTCTTAGATCTCGGTGCGAAGTTAGACCAAGAACAACCCAATCTTTTTGAAGAGGAATTATGGAAGGGAAAGTCAGAAGAGGTTGCCCTGATGATCATGACCTCCGGGACAACCGGGATCCCTAAACTGGCCATGATCTCCCATCAGAGTTTTACTGAAATCGCCAGGAAATGGGTTGAGACAGCCCCCATTGGCATTGGAGATAATTGGATATCCATAACACCCACAGCATGGATTGTTGATCAGATGTGGGGGATGGGTGTTTCACCGCTCACCGGGATGAGCATGAACTTCCCCGAAACCCCGGAGACCGCCACGGAAGATTTTCGGGAAATCGGACCTGTCGTCATCATCACTTCTTCAAGGTTCTGGGAAGATCTCGCCTCTAAGATCAGAGTGAAGATCGCCGATGCGAGTTGGATCAAGCGCAAACTCTTTGCCTGGGGGGAAAAGATAGGGGGGGCTTTGGTCGACCATGAGTCTAAAAAGGAACCTGTCCCTTCCTTCTTAAGATTGCTTCACCGGCTAGCTGCCAGGTTGGTCTATCGTCCCCTCCTGGATCGAGTGGGTTGCGGACAAATCCGGGCTGCTGTTACAGGTGGGCATCCCATTAGCCCAGATGTCATCCGTTTCTTCCGGGCAAAAGGGTTAAATCTCAAGCACGCTTATGGTCTGACCGAGGGGGGTGGGGTATTTCAGGTTCAGCCCGATGGAGAGGTGAAGCCAGAGTCCGTTGGCAAACCCTTACCCAGGACAGAGGTCAAGATAGCAGAAGATCAGGAGGTACTTGTCAGAACACCCTCCTGCTTTGTTGGTTATTACCAAGATCCAGAGGCGACCAAGAAAGCCCTTATCGACGGCTGGCTTCATACGGGTGATGCAGGCTATATCGATGATGATGGACACCTTCTCATCATCGGCCGTAAAGAAGAGATCATGCGCACCAAGGGAGGCGAAGCCATTTCCTCAGACTTTATTGAAACGAGACTTAAATTTAGCCCCTACATCAAAGAAGCAGTGGTGTGGGGCGAAGGCCGAGACTACATTACGGGCTTTATCAACATAGACTTTGGAAATGTGGGCAGTTGGGCTGAGGATCGAATGATTCCTTACACCACGTACACGGATCTTTCTCAACAACCCCAGGTTGAAGAGCTCATTCTTGGTGAAGTTCGACTGGTGAATACACAATTGCCTAAGCCAATGAGGCTTCACAAGATCATTCTGTTATATAAACTTCTCGATGCGGATGACGAAGAGTTGACCAGAACAGGAAAGGTTCGAAGGAAGTTTGTTTACGAACAGTACATTAATCTCATTGAGGCCATGTATAG
>CAWFSX010000061.1:0-9498 GCA_963818595.1 uncultured delta proteobacterium | reverse complement strand
AGTTTCTTTAGTTTCTCTGGTCTATTTGGTCCGGAAACTAAAATCTTTAATTTAACCAAATAAACCAGATAAACAAAATGAACCAAAGAAACCATTTTCTAGGCCAGAGCATCTGTAAAATCTTTTTCCCTCAGCATTCTCCGTTTCCAGGTGGAGATCTGGGAACGACATAAGGCAATAGCCTTAAAGAATAGTATGGAGGTAGAATCGGAACTCCCAGCATGTCTCCCATGGTAATGAGAATGAAGAGGTGCTCCATGCTTGCCCTCGTCTTCATAGCAAAACGAGCTGAGTCGTGAGCTGCCACCCCATAGACAAATTCTTTAACTGCCTGAAGAAATCCCCCTTTTTTCTTTTTCTCCTCTTCTGTCATAAGAAAATCTCCTCCAATAAATGAATCGTAGCCGCAACCTTCAGGTTGCGTCATATTCCGCTAACGCAGGCTAAAGCCCCTGCGGCTACCATCTGCTATGTTTGAAAAATTTCAGGGGCTTGATCTACCCAACCTTTTTTAACAAAAGTATTCAAGTAAATCAAGCCCCCCACAAATTGCTTAATTTAATCCCCTCTCATCCCCCTTTAGTAAAGCCTGCCTGCCCGCCCTCGGTCGGGACCGGGGCCGGTAGGAGGGGGGTAAGCGGGTTTACACTTCCGCCTCACACCTCACGCCTAACGGAATAACTACGCCTTCGCAGGCGCTCCTACTGCCTTTACGGCTTTATACCGGCCAAAAGCCTTCAATCCTTCCACTGCCAGAATGATCGCAGCAATGACCAGGAAGACCGCAACCAAAATCATCAGGGTGTTTCCCACCAAGGCCTCTCCCTTAACCTTTCCCAAATAAACTTGCATAAAAAGTCTCCAAGCAGTAACTACAGAGAGCAGCCGTGGTCGTGAAAAACATAAAAATCATCGGGTAAAAGGTCCATCCATATGGTTTCCCCTGAGACATCAACCATGCTGTCATCAGCATCAAGGCCAGGGAGGCCATCAATTGGTTGGCTCCTCCAAAAAGGATCCAGAGGTATTGCCACCATCCTGTCAAGATCAGGATCAACGTGAGAAGGCTGGCAATGATCGTCCCAATATGGGCATTCTTAAAGATCGGGCTGATATCGCCCAATAATTCCGATGTGGCAACCCGCATAAACCGAATGACGAGTTGCAGGATTGTGACTGCCAGGATGATTAACATCACGGCCCCATAGGACTTCCCTATAGCAGCCGGCATCCCCACCGCACCCAGGAATTTGGAAACTCCTGCTGCAAAGACGGGAATTGGTCCTTTAGCAACGGCTGCCGCATATTCGGAAGAGGACGCAAAAATCGTTCCAGCAATAACCAGAGCGAATAATCCAAGCATCATCTCCACAAACATCACTCCGCCACCTACTGGGCGGGCATCCACTTCGCTTTCCAATTGGCGCGCCGTTCCTGAACTCGAAACGATACTGTGCCATCCGGAGATAGCTCCGCACCCGATAGTCACAAACATGATCGGCCAGAGAGGTCCAATTCCGATATTAAAAGTTGTGTAAGCAGGAAGTGTAAAATCAGGATGGAGCACAAATACTCCAATGATCCCGAATAAGAGACCCAGGAAAACGATGTAGGAGGCAACATAGTTAATCGGAAGTGCAAACCTCCAGATGGGTAAAACCGCTGCAAAGTAACAAAAAACGAGTGCCGCGATTGCCCATACATATTTGCTACTGGCAATATCGGCTCCAAGGATACTGTCAGAGGGAGCAACTGTTCCAAGGTATATCCCCAACAACGCAATGACCACAGTGACAACCGTCGTCAGAATAATATCCTTCTTCCAGCGATAGATCATCTGTCCAGCAAGAACTCCACCAATGGTGAGAAGGAGCCATGCCATGGGAGAACTTTTCTGCCCAGTGGCTGCATTAACGACAATAGCTCCAAAGGCACCAGCGACGAGAAGCAGAAAGAAATAGATAAAGCAGAGGAGAATAATACGAGCTCTCGGTGAAATCAATTTGTAACTTAATCCGCCAAAGGAAGCCCCTTCATTTCGCATGGCCACCACGGCGCTCGAGTAGTCATGAACCCAGCCGATGAACAACGCACCAAGACAGAGCCACAACAATGCAGGGAGCCATCCCCATTGAATAGCAAGGATAGGCCCGATCACTGGTGCTGCGCCTGCAATGGATTTGAATTGGTAACCGAAGAGGATATTCTTACTGGTGGGCATGAACTCCACTCCATCCATAAACATCTTGGCTGGAGTGGCCTTTTTGGGGTCTGACTTTATAATCTTTGTATCGACATATTTGGCATAGAATCGATACCCAATGAAAAACACAATGAGCCCTATAATGATAATAAAAACTGAATTCATAATCTTACCTCCTTGTGGTGACAAAATCACCTATGAGATATTAATGAATTCCCCCCACCCTATTCTTGTTTGTGACGCTCTCTCACCTCCTTTAATCTTAGATGACCTCATTATATTCAAATCATTATCTTATGTCAAATCAATTTTAACATGATTTCGCTGATTCCAAGGAAGATTACACCGATTTCTTTATCAGTGTAATTATCCTAATCCTGTCGAATCCGTGTAATCAGAGATTTCTCTAGAAATCTCATTCAAAACAACCCAACTGGCACTGGCTGATTTTGATCTTCATCTCATTCAGAATCTTCCCCATCTCCCTCTTCGAAATTCCAAAATCTTCAGCGATTTTAAAGCACACCGCGCAGGGAAGTTTTCCGTCTTTTGCTTTTTCCTTAATTGTTTCCTCTAATTTCTTACGATCCATAAAGGCCTCCATTCCATTTCAATGCAAATGAATGTAAAATTTAAATTGTTTTTTGATCCCAATTTTGCACTTGCACTTTGCACTTTTCAATTGGCAATGGATTTGTTACGCTTCTAATTCTTTTCTCTTGAAATATAAATCCCATATTCAAATCCATCGACTAACGCCAGAAAGGAGGCTCTATTAATATTTTCCGAGAATGCCTTTACCCTCCATGCATCTTTCCCGTTGCTGAACAAAATCTCCACCTCCACGCCTGCGGCCGTTCCGGCCCCTGGGTCAAAAATTCTTGAACTAAAGTCAATCAATTTCACCTGATCAATCTCGGGGAAAATGGATTTGAGCGATTTCTTTAAAACCTTGGCCAGGGCATCCACGGGCCCTACCCCTGTGTCCGCTTCGTGCATCTCCTTGCCATTAGCCTGAAGCATAATGGTGGCCTCCGGTCGGACGCCATCATCAATGAGCCGATAATTACCAATAATCTCAAAATGGGGCTTATAGCCGGACATGGATCTTAAAAGATTTAAAATCTTTGTCGCATCCTTGATTTTTTCTTCAACCACTGCTTTCTCCCATTAAAAATTTCCTTCTCATTACAATAGGATTAGTGACAATTGTCAAGAAAAATTATAATTTGACCATCACCTTCTCCCATGTTATCTTTTTGAGCGTCCCCTCACCCCACCCTCTCCCCACAGGGGAGAGGGAAAGGGTGAGGGGGTCAACGATAGCTAAAGGAGTCCAACTTATGAAACTCACCGGTGTCATGCCGCCCATTACAACACCTTTTCAAGATGGAAAAGTGGCTTCGGATAAACTCAAAAAGAATTTTCAAAAATGGAACAAAACAGGTCTCTCCGGTTATCTCGTTCTCGGATCGAATGGGGAGGCTGTCTATCTAAGTGAAAAGGAAAAAATAAAAGTAACTGAGGTCTCAAGGGAATCTATCCCCACATCAAAAATCATGCTTGTCGGAACCGGCATGGAGTCAACTCAGGAAACTATTCTTTTTACTAATCAAGTGGCTAAGATGGGGGCAGACTGCGCTCTCGTGGTGACTCCCTCCTATTTTAAAGGATCGATGAAACCCCAGATTTTATATGATCATTTTATGGCTGTCGCAGATTCTTCCCGAATCGGAATCCTCATCTATAACGTCCCACAATTTACCGGAATCAATTTAGAACCCGAGGTGGTGGCTAAACTTTCTGAACATTCTAACATCATTGGGATCAAAGACAGTTCAGGAAATATCGGTCAATTGAGTGAAATAATTCATCTCTCTAAAAAAGGATTCGCTGTTTTTGTGGGCTCTGCACCCGTATTCTTCCCTGCCCTTTGTGTCGGAGCGGTGGGTGGAATCCTGGCTGTGGCAAATGTGGCTCCTCAAGAATGTGTCCGGATCCAGAATCTTTTTAATAAAGGGAACATGAATGAGGCAAGGGCATTACAAGGTCGGTTGACCCCATTGGCTAAAGCGGTCACAACAAAATATGGCATCGGCGGTTTGAAAGTGGCGATGGATTTGACAGGCATACTTCGGAGGAAATCCACGGTCTCCTTTAAAAAGACCGGGTAAAGAAATTGAAGAAGAATTAAAAAGGTTGTTACTCAGACTTAAAAAAGTTTGAAATGAAAATTAATGGAGGGAATTAAAGGGTTAAAAACAATTCCTGGGTCACCTCTTCACCCGGTTTTAAGATAATAAAATCCTCACCCCAACATCCTCGAATCATCTTTTCAAAAAATGCTAAAGATCCATTAATCTCTTCATACCTTAGATGAAGAAATTGAGCATTCTCCTTCGCATGTTCCCGGTGGGTCTCCGATAAGTCAGCCCCCATATCGACCAAGGCAATTCTGGTGTAGTTCTTCAACTCCTCCTTGATCACCCATTCGGCTGTCTCTCTATCGTAACGCTGGCAATACTCCTGATAAACCCCGAGAGGCGATTTTCCTTCTTCGATCCAGCCTTTGGTAAGATAGTATGTGCCTGGTTCCTTTTTATGCTCTTCCATAAATCTCTCCGTGGAGCCAAGAAAGAGGGCAATGCAATCATGGACGCGAGGGATGACAATGGAATGGTTCTTCGATTTGACGCCTACGATTCCATTGCTACACAGTCCGTAACTGAGGATGATGTAATCTCCTTCCCAGCTCTCCGCCCTGTCGATCTCTTCCTGGATGATAGGCTTCATCTTTTGAGGCGTCCGATGGAGAGACTGCTCCAAAAAAACGAAAGAGATCCCATTCTTCTGAAAACGGAGAAGCTCATCCTTCATGATGTTGCAGGCAATGACGAGGTATTTTGTATTTGCCATCTGCTATGAGCTACTAAGCTATCTGCGAATAAATTTACTCCAATTTCCCTTCTCTAAATCCAGCAATATATTCCATGCAGAATTCATCTTTGCCGGCGATCATGAGGGTGGCTTTAAGAGCTCCAAAAAGTTGCTTGTCTGTCGGATCCAAAATAGCTGAATCCAGACCTCGCACAATGGCTGCCACTAAAAAAGTCCGATTGACAAGCTTTCGATTTGGAAGTCCGTAAGACACATTGGTTAGACCACAGGTGGTATGGACACCAGGAAATTGCTTCATGATCTTTTCAATAGCATCCAATGTTGCCAACGCTGACTGGTCATTGGTTGCGAGAGGATAGACAAGGGGATCAATATAAAGATTATCCAGAGGAAATACTTGCCGCCGTTACCTATTTCTACGAGTTGCCCGGCCATTCGAACCTTGGCTTCGGCTGTGTCTGCGATCGAGTCTCCAGATTGACAGAGAGCAATCACTTTAGCCTTATGTTCAGCGACCCATGGCAGAATTCCTTCTAAACGAAATGGCTCCAGAGTAATGGAATTAATCATGGGGGTCTTTTTAACCAATGGGAGCACCGTCTTGATTACAGAAGGATCAGGACTGTCAATACAAAGGGGAAGGTCTACGACTTCCTGGACTGTTTCGACAATCCACCGGAGATGTTTTGCCTCTTCTCCAACAAATGTTCCAGCATTGACATCGAGATAATCTGCCCCTGCCGTGGCCTGGATTTTAGCCTCATTCTGTATGAAAGAGATATCACGAGAAGAGATGGCTTCGGCGATAGGCTTTCGAGAGGCGTTTATTCTCTCTCCGATGATCAGCATGGGGCCTTTCACAAAGTGAGTCGCAGGATCGCGTTACGCTTAAGGTTGGAGGAGCGCTTCGCTTGAGGGAAAATCTTATGCCTCTAACCTCAAGTTCTGCAGAAGACAGAACGATCCTCAAACCTCTAACGATTTTCACCTATGTCCAACGGATATTTTCCGTATTTCTTAATGGTACGGGATATTATTTCATCTATCTTTTCAGAAGTTCCATGCGTTGTGTCACATCACTCTTCGCCTTATATACGGAAGATCCAGTAAGGCTTCCGAGAATAATCTCCGCCGTTGTAAATATTGTTGCCTTTAAGAGATGCCCCCCAGATACAGCACCTGAAGAGGTACCGAGGATTGCATGCATGTGAATAACAGGTTCCCCATCCTCCTGGGAGGGGAAGAAATTTCCTTCCAGGGAAAGCAACTCGAAAGGACCTGCCTCTTCAATCTCAATCATATCTTCTGTCTTTACCGGTATACCGGTATGGGGCCTGACATTCACGAAGACCACATTCTTTAAACTTCCGATGGCTGAAAGGAGGACCCCCCTTTCTATTCCATGATCTTTGGCAATTTTTTTCAAACCTGAGAAGAGGTCTTCCCCTGGCATGAGTCGAGATAAAATGATCCTGCTTATGTTCATCTCTTCCGTAAACGGTCCGTGAATCGCCATTATCTTTAGTCTCCCCTCCTCCCTCAGGAGCCCATCGCTTCCAGAACGACCTCGGTAATATCCATCACCTTAAGATCGATCTCATGCTTTCTGGCGTAGCCAGAGATGGTCCGGATACACTGCTGACAAGAGGTCACCACCACTTCAGCGCTTGTATCCTTGATTTCCTGAATCTTCCTTTCAGCAATGGCGGCAGAGAGCTCTGGGATCGATCATCTCGAGATCTCCTCCACCACCACAGCAGATACATAACTGCCGATTGTTTGCCATCTCCACCAGCTTAAGACCGGGAATTGCCTTCAGGATATTCCTGGGCGGATCGAAGACCTTACTGTTTCTTCCCAGATCGCACGGATCATGATAAGTCACGGTTTTATTGAAACCTTTGTTGAACTTGATCTTTCCTTCATTGATCAGCCTTTCCATAAATTGCGTTGAATGGAGCATTTCGGCATTGATCTTATATTTCTCCTTCCATGTGTGGTAGCACGACGGACAGGCAAAAACGACCGTCTCAGCCCCAAGCTGCTGGACTTTCTCCTGGTTGTGGTCGATCAGTTTCTGCATCTTATCAGGCATCCCCATCTGAATGAGGGGAAAGCCACAACACCACTCCTCTCCTCCAAGGGTAGCGAAGTCCACTTCACCTTTATCCAGAATTTGAACAAAAGCCTGAGGAATTTTCTGAACGAGAGGGAAGAACGAGGCGACGCATCCACAAAGTAGAGGACTTTTGCCTTTTCCTTTTGATACATGTGATCCGGAGCGTTCTTGATGAATTCCACCCATGCAATTCGTTCTTCATTCGGTTCGTCTGAGATATTGAAATTGTTCTCCAGGGCCTCAGACACTCTGTCCACGATTTTTGGGTATTGTTTCATATCTGCTAAACAGGCCCTTCCTGCGAGAACCCCTTGATTGGTTTCTACGGCAGGAAAACAGGTCTGTGTACAAAGCCTGCAGCCTGTACATCGGTAGAGGGTCTCCTCGATTTCGGGTGTCCAACCTATTTTACCCTCGATGATTGCCCTGACCAGGGCATTCTTCCCTCGGGGAGTGGCCCACTCTCTTCCCATCACTGTATAAACCGGACAGTGCGCCAAGCAGAAACCACACCGATTGCATTTAGCAATCTCGTCATATAATAATGTTTTGAGCTCTTCTTGTTTCATCATTCACTCCTGTCTGGATCATCTATCCCAATATTGAAATCCATCCCCGTAAGGGGTAAGGCGTCATTCTTTGTATTGCGGTCTTGCAGTGCTGCAGTTTTGGATTCAACAGCAACACGGCATAACGGCAGTACAATAATAAACCACTTACGACTTGCGTCTAACGCTCTCACGGAAATTTAAATTCCTCCCACGAATCGGCCCATGTTCAAAATACCTGCTGGATCTATTTGTTCTTTCAATCGGCGCACGACCAGATAATCACTTCGGGATTGTCCCCATACATCCACCTTCTTTTTGATCAAAAGAGGACACGATTCTATTAAGAGATTGCCTTCATTTTTCACCGCTTCGGAAGTCAGCATTCCAATAAGTTCAACAAAGGATTCAATCTTTGATTTTAAACGCTTCCCCGCCAGAATATAGGAGTGAAGAATTCCATTTCCAGCATGACAAATGAAAGCACATTCTATTCCTGATTCTCTGACAATTTTTTCATAGCTCCCGATCATCTCCCCGGATTTCGAAATCAAAAAGTTTGATTTCAGTGAGATGAGGTTCGGATAGTTTTCAGTCAACCCTTGTGAGAAGTCGCGGAAGGCAATCCAAAAAGCTTGATGCTTCTCTGAATCCAGGGTCACTGCTTCAAGAACCCCATGTTTTTTTCCTATCTCTTTCATCTCAGAAATCTGCCTATCAATGCTTTCAGCGACCCCTTCCAATCCGATGGCAACGAGATAATTTCCATTTGGAGACATGGGCATTGAAACCTTCATGTTTTGGACGGCTATGGAATTGAGAATCTCAATGGATGAGGGAATAAGCTGGGAGCTTCTCACTTGACGAGCAAAGTCATCTGCTTCTTCTAATTCCGCAAAAGAGAGCGATAAGGTGGTCTCTTTTTCAGGGAGGGGAAGGAGTTTAAAAGTCATTTCACAAATAATACCCAGCGTTCCATAAGAGCCGATCAAGAGTTTACACATGTCATAACCGGAAACATTCTTAACCGTCTTTCCGCCAGAGACCACAATATCCCCATTTGGAAAAACGGCCTTGGTCCCGATGATCATATCCCTGGCCGTGCCGTAGAGCAGCCTCTTTGGCCCGCTGGAATTGGTCGCTACAATGCCACCCAGAGTGGCTTTATCTGTAAAGGGTGGATCAAGAGGGAGAAAATATCCTTTTCCCACCTTCACTAAACTTTTTTGAACATCGCTCAGAGTGATTCCACCTTCTGCGGAGAGGGTTAGATTTTCACAGTCGCTGTCCGTGATACGATTGAGTCGGCTGGTGGAAAGAGTGATATCTATCTTTTTTGGAATTCCCCCCATCCCCATTTTGGTTCCATTTCCTCTCGGGACAATAGTGAGATGTCGCTGATTGGCGTGGGCCACGATCTTCGAAACCTCGTCAATCGTCCCGGGAAAGACAATCACCTTCGGTTTCTTTCCATCCAATGGCACAGGCTTTGAGCTTATCCGGATCTTGAATCACATAGGCCTCTCCTACTATCTCTTTTAACCTAAGAATCAGTTTATCTATTTTAGGCATATCCCTCCATTCTCCTCAATCTGTGCATGCCTTTACGCTATGCGCTATGCACTATGCGCTTTGCAAATTAAAGTTTACGCTTCCACTTCGGGCAAAACCTTTCCTGGATTGTAAAGGTCTTCTGGATCGAAGGCCACTTTCACCTTTTTCATGGCGCC
>CAWFSX010000060.1:0-20050 GCA_963818595.1 uncultured delta proteobacterium | reverse complement strand
TTCTAATTGAATAAATTTAATCCTCCCAAACCCCCTTTATCAAAGGGAGGTTGGGAGGATTATTAGAATTTATTGAGTGAGGATGGTCTCCTGATAAGCTCTTTCAAAAGCAGAAATGTTCTTTTCGGCAATTCTGCCAAAACGTTCTTTTAAAGGAGGGAGGAAAGATTCCTTCTTGACCAACCCCGAAGCCCTGACCAAAGACCCAAGCATCGTTGTATTGGTAATGGGAAGGCCAAGAATCTCCCTTGCAATCTTGACTGCGTCAACCACTCCAATTCGGTTTTTTATCTTCAGATCCTCTTTCACTTTCTCAGGAGATTCAACGCTTGTAGTGACAATGATGCCGCCCGATTTTAAGCCAGCAGCCACATTGACGATCTTTAAAAGGGAGGCATCAAGGACAACCACAATATCCGGCTCGTAGATATTGGCTCTGATCTTAATGGGTCGATCGTCAATTCGACAGAAGGCTAAAACAGGCGCCCCTCTTCGCTCTGGCCCAAAACTTGGGAAGGCTTGAGCATATTTACCTTCTTCAATAGCTGCCAGGGCTAAAAGTTCTGCTGAAGTTACAGCTCCCTGGCCACCTCTCCCATGAAATCGAATCTCAATCATTTGATTCTCCTAAACTCATTCAAATAAAAAATTTATAAAATATTTTTAACATATTTTCAATGGAAAAAAAGTTAAAACAAATCAAATAGTTAATAAGATGAAATGGTTTTAAAGACAATTTGAAGACCGCCAACTTCTATATTTGCGTTAACGTTAATCCACGGCTATTTAAATGTCAATAAAAAATTTCTAAATCTCTCTTCGACCCTCAAGAGCTTTTGATAGAGTCATTCCATCCGAATACTCAATCTCACTCCCCATGGGAATTCCATAAGCGATCCTTGTTACTTTGATACTTAGAGATTTAATAAGATCGGTGAGATAAAGGGCAGTTGCTCCACCCTCAACTGTCGGATTGGTGGCGAGAATCACTTCGGAAATCTTCTCCCTCTGAAGTCTTTCCATTAACTCTTTAATCTTGAGGTTGTCCGGCCCAACACCTTCTAAAGGTGAAATGGTTCCATGTAAAACATGATATCTCCCATTAAAAACGCTTGTGTTTTCGATGGCGATGAGGTCATTCGGCCCCTCCACGACACACAGAATCTCTCGGGATCGCCTTTCATCTTGACAAATCCGGCAGGGATCCTCATCTGTCAGATTAAAACAGATGGAGCAAAGATGGATCTTTTCTTTGACATCCAAAATCGCCCTCGCCAATTCCTGGGCCTCTAATGGGCTGCTCCGCAAAATATGGAAGGCCAGTCTGGAAGCGGTCTTTTTCCCAATTCCCGGGAGTTTTGATAGGGCCTCGATGAGGTGATCAATGGGCTTCGCATGGAGTGTCATAGCTAAAATCCCCAGTGCAAAATGCAAATTATAAAGTTAACAATGCAAAGTGTTTAGGAAAATTCTCACCCGCTTGGACTTTTGGGCTTTAACCTTATCCTCTCTTCTGCTTCGCATTTTGCAGTGTTTGATTTGTAGTGCTTCTTTAAAATTGGTAATTTTGCATTGCTAATTTTTCAATTTACATTGATCTTTAAAAGAGCCCTGGCAGACTCAACCCACCGGTCACCTTTTTCATTTCCTCCGTCATCATCTCCTGGGATTTTCGGATGGCTTCATTCACTGCTGCGGCCATTAAATCTTGCAGCATTTCGATGTCTTCTCGGTTGACCACTTCTGGGTCGATCCGAATGCTAAGAACCTCCTGCTTCCCATTCATCACGATGGTCACCATTCCTCCTCCGGAACAGGCTTCCACCGTCCTTCCAGCCATCTCTTCTTGGAGTTGTGAAATCTTGGCATGGATCTGCTGAGCCTGTTTCAATATGTTTCCCAAACCCTTTGTCATGAGTTTCTCCTCTTACCCCATTAGAAATAATGCCCCGCTACTCCCTCCGGGCCAGAGGCCCTCTGGGCCGGCGGCTTCGGCGGGGTTACATTTTAGAATAATTCCGCCGGGGGTTTAATGCCCCGCTGCAATTTCTAACGGGGCTTAGCCTTCCACAATCTTTCCGTTAAAGAGACGGAGAGCCTCTTGGATGAGGGGGTTTCCTTCCTCTCCCTTCTCCGATCGCCCCCCCAGTTCATTGCGGGTACCTTCTCCTCTGTTTAATACCACCCTCCCCTTTGATCCGATCTCCTGCTTCAACGATGAAATGACCACCTTTGTCTTTTTTTGAAGATATTCATGACAGACCAATTCTAATTGGCTCCTATTTTCTCTTTCTAACATTCTCTCATAGTGGAAAGAATCTTTATCGAACCCGATCTCGATCTTTTCGTCAGTTAGGTGAACAAGACTTCCTAAAGCCAAGAATGAACCCAATATAGGATTTTTGGCTCGTGTAAAATCAACCAACCCTCTCCATTTCTCTTCTAAGATTTTCGGAGAGGGTTCGCCCAACGCACCTTCCTTCTGGAAATTCTTTAAATCCTCCTTTTTTTCAGAGATCTTTCTCTCGCCTATTTCTTCACGGTTCTTTGGCAGGGGTTCTTCCTTCTCTTTATTTTTTTGCGAATCTGCCGAAGGGATAACCTTTCCCAAAGCAGAGGAGGTCTTTTTCTCCTTCCATTCTTTGGAGAGATCCTTATTTTCTAAGGCCTCCAACTTCTTAATCATCTCATCAATAGGAAGGATGGGCTGTAGCGTGGTCATTCGAATCAACGTCATCTCCAACATCGTCCGAGGAAAAGTGGACTGGGCAATTTCTTGTTCGCCTTTCAAAAGAAGGCTGAAGAGATGATTCAATTGATCAAATTGGAATTTCTCAGCCTGTTTTTTATGTATTTCCAACTCCTCCTCCGACAATTCCATTAACTCTTCCGGATGTTGACTAACTTTGATGAGAATGAGATTGCGAAGATATTGGAGCAGTTCTCGACAGAAATACTGGAGATCGTATCCAAAGTGATAGACCTGCTCGACGATCTCCATGCACCGTTCTATATCCTTACTGGCAATGGCGTCTATGGTATCATTGAGGACCTTCCGGTCGATGAGTCCGAGGACTTCCACAATATCTTCATCTCGGATATTTTTCCCCGAATAAGAGATCACCTGATCAAGAAGACTTTGGGCATCCCTCATACTCCCTTCTGATTCTTGGGCAATGGACAAGAGCCCTCTCGGATTAATTTGAATCTTTTCTTCTTCTACGATCCGTTTCAGGCTCTCTGTGACTTCCCTCAACGGAATTCTCTTAAAATCGTATCGCTGGCATCGTGAAAGGATGGTTGCTGGAATTTTATGAGGTTCTGTGGTCGCAAAAATAAAGAGGATGTGCGGTGGAGGTTCTTCCAAGGTCTTTAGTAAAGCGTTAAAGGCCTCACGGGTTAGCATGTGAACCTCATCGATGATGTAAATCTTATTCCGACTTTTGGCGGGGGTGTAACGGACATTCTCTCTCAACTCTCGAATTTCATCAATTCCTCGGTTGGAGGCCCCATCAATTTCAATCACATCCATTGAGACCCCATTGGTAATCTCTACACAGGTGTTACAATGATTGCAGGGATTAATGTGGGGACCTGTTTCACAGTTCAGGGCCTTCGCCAGAATGCGAGCCGTAGAGGTTTTACCCACCCCCCTTGCTCCAGTGAATAAAAAGGCGTGAGCTACTCGTTTTTGTGAAATGGCGTTTTGTAAGGTTTGGGTGATGTGCCGTTGTCCAATGACCTCCTCAAAGGTCTGCGGCCTCCACTTTCTTGCTAATACTAAATAGGGCATTTTCCTCTATTCCGAGTTTCAGATTGGAGGCTTATCAGATTTTTAATTTTTACTATTGGTTATTAGCCATTACGTTTTCATTTCATAAATAACTTGTTGATAGCCAGGCTCCCCTGCGGCACACAAAGGGGATTACTACCGCTGCTTCCTTCCGGACCTGACGGGGTTTGTAATCTTTTGTTGCGCAGGACCCGACTATCAACAAGATGATGAGGCGAACCTTGGGAATTTCATCCCCTACAAAAAATAGGAAACGACTCACATGCGCAGAGAGAGAATCGGGACGACTCCTCCCTGGTACTCCGTAAGCCTCTTATCTGATAAGATCGAATGGCCTGCCTATTTCTTTTTAGCTTCAAAACATTTTAAGAGGAGATCTTGAAATAATCAACTAAATTTTTTGTTCTCCAGCTAACGTTCAACTCCCTCACCCCTTTAAAAAATAAGATTTGGTGAATCCAAAATGGAAAATGGATCTAATAAAATGTTCTAATATTCATTAACCTTCTTGATGTGCTCGTACCCTCTCTTGGCAGCTGATGGAGAATTATTTTACTGGATATGGATGAAAAAATATGATATGCAGATGTCATTTAAGTTATGTCATTCAATACATACCCATTTGCTATATTTATTGTCATCGTCTATCTCCTTTATCTCGGCCTAAACCATAAGTGGCAGAATAGAATGCTACTGGTGGCGAGCTATGTCTTTTATGGCTCATGGGATTGGAGATTTCTTTCCCTCATCTTTGTGTCAACACTTTTAAGTTATTTCTGCGGAATCAAAGTCTTCGAATCAACGGAGAAAAGAAGAAAGAAAATATTTTTAGGCCTCGCCGTTTTCGGTAACCTCTCCATACTTGGATTTTTTAAATATTTCGATTTTTTTATAGAAAATTTCCAGGTTTTGTTTCACCATCTCGGTATTCCTTGGCAGCCGCGACTCCTCCATATCATCCTTCCGATAGGCATCTCCTTCTACACTTTTCAAAGTATAAGCTACTCCATTGATGTCTATCGGGATCAAATTAAGCCCACTTATAGGTTCTTCGATTTCGCACTCTTCATATCCTTCTTCACACAGCTCTTAGCGGGTCCAATTGAACGTGCAGGACACCTTCTTCCTCAGATCCTTTCTCCCCGCCAAATCACTTCGACTAAGATTTTTGAGGGAATTTATCTCATATCTTGGGGACTCTTCCAAAAAATGTTTATTGCCGATAGCCTCGCCAATATCGTCGATCCCATCTTTGCATCCGACCCGCCGTACTCTGGCACGATTGTTCTCATTGGAACCTACGCCTTCGTCTTCCAGGTGCTTTGTGATTTCGATGGGTATTCCAACATCGCGAGGGGGTTGGGGAAAATAATGGGATTTGATATTTTCGTCAATTTCAATCTACCCCTCTTTGCTACGAATATCCAAGATTTTTGGAGAAGATGGCATATGACCCTTTCCGCCTGGGTTAGAGACTACCTCTATATCTCATTAGGTGGAAATAGAAAAGGCAACCTAAGGACTTATATCAATCTGATGATCAGTATGGTGGCCATCGGGTTCTGGCATGGTGCAGCCTGGCATTATATCTGGTTTGGCGTTTTTGAGGGTTCTCTTTTGATCCTCTACCGAATATTCAAACCCTACCTCAATCAACTGACCGGACCCAAGAGTGAACTCGGCCAAAAGATATGGCTTGTCCTTAAAATTCTATTCATGTTTCAAGTCACGAGTCTTGGGTATATGTTTTTCAGGTCCCGAAGCATTACCCAAACTCTTCACATGTTACAGGCCTTGATCTTTAATTTCACGGTCACCCCTGACTTCACCTATCTCGCCTCTTCTTTTCTATTTTTTGTTTTCTTTTTCCTAATGATACAAATATATCAGTTTAAGAAGAATGATCTCATGATCGTCATGAAATGGCCAGCCTATGGAAAAACAATTTTTGCTCTGGTCATGGTCTATCTCTCGCTTTATGCGATGATTTTAGGAAAGAATGCCCAAATTGGAAGCAGCAGTTCATTTATCTACTTTCAATTTTAAGAACCACATCCTATAGAGGAAAAGTGAAATACATTAAAAATTTAATACCCATTCTGTTTGCCCTCCTCTATTTTCAAATTCTGTATCAAGTGACCGGCCACCCTACCATCAATTATAAAATTTTTACGGCGCTCAGTCTTGTCTTAATATTTATTTTTTTAATTCAACGGGGACACCGTAAGACATATGCCATCATCTTCTTCTCAGGACTATTATTTCTATCCATTGGAGAAGTCTATTTCAGATTGGATTATTTCGGTATAGAAGGGATAAGAAGGTTTCACCAGTATTCCCCTGCTGGGATCAGATCTCCCATCGCTATGTTGGAAAGAGATGATACGACCTACACAGGTTTGAAGCCTGGCTCTAAAGGATTCTTAGCTGGCGTTCCGATTTATGTAAATAATCTGGGCTTTATTGATCGAGATAGGGAGTTCGAAAAGAAGGGAGATGTCTTTCGAATTGTTATCTGTGGAGCATCTGTCTCCATGGGACAAGGGGTGGAGGAAGGGAAGAATTATCCCGCTCTTTTAGAAAAAATGCTTAATGAGAGAATCCCTTCTCGAAAATATGAGGTGATTAATCTTTCCATAGCTGGCTATGGCAATAATGAAATTCTCGAAGTATTAGAAAAGTTTGCCCTCAAGTTCAATCCGGACATGATCTTCATTGCAGAATCTTTACAAGATGAGCAACAACTATTGAATCTTAGAAAGGTCCCTAAATTAATCGGAAGAGATCGCTTCCTCTACCTCTTAAAAAGGCCTCATGAAAAATTCTTTTTCTTTCGTGCCATCCTAAATGATTTTGTCCCAAGCACAAGGAGAAGAATAAGGGATATCAAAGCGGAAATGAGAGAATATGTTAGGGATCGATTGGCATTCAATCAAACAAGAAAACCAGATGAGAGTCAAAGTATTTTTGGAAAAGCAGAGGAAGGTCAATCGACAAAAGAAATGAGAGTTTACCGACAGGAAGAAGTGATGAGGGAATATTTCAAAGAAATAAAATATCTAACTCATGGGAAAAAAGTATTTATTTTGGACTTCCGTACCATGAGGTCTTTACATCTCAAAACAGCCCCGAATCCTCATCTGAAGGAATTATCCGTTGGATTTGGTTTTGGTTTCATCCATACTCATGATGAAGAGTATGGTCCCCTTGCGAAGGATATGATCATTTATATTGGAGATATACATCCAAATAGTAAGACCCAACGGATTTATGCGGAGGCAATTTTCAAGGCCCTAAGACCAGAAATCGAATCTCTCCAAAAATAACCATGAAGATCAATCGATATGGTCAAGTAGATGGCCTGCCAGGAACCCTACGTGGTTCATAACAGATCCCTAACCATGTAAGATTTAGGCTAGCCATGCACCTCACATGGTGCATGGCGGAGAGAGAGGGATTCGAACCCTCGATCCCGTTATTAGCGGGATACACGATTTCCAATCGTGCCCCTTCGGCCTCTCGGGCATCTCTCCGGTTATCAATCATCTTGAATCTTGATCTATTATTCGCCGCTTATCGGCTTCGCCGAGAGAGAGGGATGTGCTCACTGCGCTACGCTCGCTCCGCCTTCCCCTTCGGGGGCGCCGAACCCTCGATCCCGTTATTAGCGGGATACACGATTTCCAATCGTGCCCCTTCGGCCTCTCGGGCATCTCTTCGTTTGAAAAATTAGTTCAGAGTTTTTAGTTCGGAGCTCGGAGTAATTTTTGATCCTAAAACTTTAAAAACTATTGATGTCTACGAACTCTGAACTCCGAACTCATTACTTATTTGGCGCATGGCGGAGAGGGTGGGATGTGCTCATCCGCTTCGCCCCTACACCATATCATATGGCGCCCTTCCGCCTCCCCTTCGGGCGCCAACCATTCCCCTCCTAAAGTCGGGGAAGGGCCCATCCCGCTAAACATCACTATAGTCTGGCTTGCCATGCACCTCACATGGTGCATGGCGGAGAGGGTGGGATTCGAACCCACGTCTCCTTTCGGGAGAACCGCTTTTCGAGAGCGGCGCCTTAAGCCAACTCGGCAACCTCTCCAAATCTCGGTAACACATCTATCAGTGGTTCTCATCCCACCAGACTGGCACGTACCATTTCCGGCTTCGTGCCAGAGGGTGGGATGTGCTCACTCGCTTCGCTCTTTCCGCCTCCCTTCGGTCGCCGAACCCACGTCTCCTTTCGGGAGAACCGCTTTTCGAGAGCGGCGCCTTAAGCCAACTCGGCAACCTCTCCGGGATCTTGCCTTCCCTCAAAATACTTCTTATTTTTAACCTTTTTACTTGTAACTTGAAACCTGCAACTTGCAATCTTTAGCCTTTAATCTTTTGCCCTTAAAAAAGCTTTTTAGAATTTCAGCACACTCCTCTTCAAGAATGCCTCGGTCAACTTTCACCTTGTGATTTAAACCGTTATCGTTCAACAATCCTGAATTTTCGATTCCACTGCCCCAAATTTTGGCTCAAGTGTCCCAAAAACCAGTCTGAATATTCTGCTGTGGACCATTGCAGAGACACACATCGGACAAGGCTCTGCTGTTACATAAATTACTGTATCATTCAATCGGTAATTTTTTAAAATCTTCCCGCCTCTCCGGAGGACAAGAACCTCAGCATGGGCAGTCGGATCGCTGAGCTCAAGGCACCGATTATGATCTTTCGCAAGCACCTGACTCCCTTTTAATAAAACGGCTCCAACTGGGACTTCCCCTCTCTGGCCAGCCTTCTCGGCTTCCTCGAGAGCCATCCTCATATGTTTCTCGTCAAATTCTTTATCAATCATCGTTAATTTATGATACCCATTAAATTAATGCCGCCCTGAACTACTTGGAATTCAGGGGAACCATACACCCCACGTGGTGTATCTTATGGCGCCCTAAACCATGTGAGGTTTAGGGCTGCCATGCACCTCACATGCGTGCCATAATTCACTGGCGCCCTGAACTACGTTGAGTTCAGGGCTGCCATGCACCCTACGTGGTGCATGGCGCGCCCAGCCCGACTCGAACGGGCGACCTGCGGATTCGTAGTCCGACGCTCTATCCATCTGAGCTATGGGCGCTTTTTACCTTTTCGGATTTCAGATTGCGGATTTTGGAATTCTAAATTATTCATTTATAGTTTCTGGCCTGCCAATCGAAGCTTCAGCGATCGACTACGCTCCTCTGGAGCTTCGTCGGTCAGTAGCTGGCTAGCCACTGCACCTCACATGTCGCTGAACATTAATCCCATGGCGCCCTAAACCATGTAAGTTTAGGGCTAGCCATGCACCTCACATGGTGCATGGCGGAGAGAGAGGGATTCGAACCCTCGATCCCGTTTTAAGCGGGATACTCGCTTAGCAGGCGAGCCCCTTCGGCCTCTCGGGCATCTCTCCGTTTGAAACAATTAGTTCAGAGTTTTTAGTTCGGAGCTCGGAGTAATTTTTGATTAAAACTTTAAAAACTATTGATGTCTACGAACTCTGAACTCCGAACTTACATGTGCATAGCCTGCCATCTGAAGCTTTGCGTAGGCTGGCGGAGGGAGTAGGATTCGAACCCACGTCCCGGATTTACGGGAAGCGGTTTTCAAGACCGCCGCCTTAAGCCACTCGGCCATCCCTCCGTAATTCCCCATAATTAATCAATTGTTAGTGTCTTACGCCAATTGACTACACTACATTCTGGTTCGTATCGAAGCAGGGAGTAGGATGTGCTCGCTTCGCTCTCCGCCTCCCTTCGGTCGCCGAACCCACGTCCCGGATTTACGGGAAGCGGTTTTCAAGACCGGACGCCTTAAGCCACTCGGCCATCCCTCCGTGCTTCACTTCGTTTCGCAGTATAGAGTTATCAGTTCGCGTGATTCTGAGTAATTAACAAAAATTCTTTTAAATTCTCCGAACTCCTAACTCCGAACTAACAACTTCTATTTTCTCTTTTCGATCCGATCAACCCCATATAAATAGGATCGTAAAACCTCCGGAATGATCACACTTCCATCAGCCTGTTGATAATTCTCTAAGATAGCCACTAATGTCCTTCCCACAGCCAACCCGGAACCATTGAAGGTATGGACATATTCGGTCTTCGACTTTCCAGAAATGCGGTATCGAATCTTCGCCCTTCTGGCTTGAAAATCCTCAAAGTTACTGCAAGAGGAAATCTCTTTAAACGTATTCTGACCTGGAAGCCAAACCTCGATATCATAAGTCTTCGAAGCTGAAAATCCCAAATCCCCTGAACAAAGATTGACAACCCTGTAGGGAAGTTTCAATCTTTTTAAAACCTCTTCTGCGTTAGAGAGGAGTTTCTCCAGTTCATCGTAAGAATTATCAGGCTTTGTAAATTTTACCAGCTCCACCTTATTGAACTGATGTTGCCGAATCAAGCCTCGAGTATCCTTTCCATAAGAACCGGCCTCTTTCCTGAAACAAGGTGTGTAGGCGGTATAGTAAAGAGGAAGTATTTTTTCCTCAAGGACTTCATCCTGATGGATATTCGTCACAGGAACTTCAGCCGTCGGAATGAGAAAATAATCGGTTCCTTCCACCTTGAAAAGCTCTTCCTCAAATTTGGGGAGCTGCCCTGTCCCAGTCATCGTTGTCCGATTAACCATAAAGGGAGGAAGCACTTCACGATATCCATGTTCTCGTGTATGGAGATCAAGCATGAAATTGATCAATGCTCTTTCCAGCTTTGCCCCAAGATCCCAATAAAGGGTAAACCGTGCTCCAGTGATCTTTGCTCCGTTCTTAAAATCGAGAATCCCTAATTCCTCCCCCAAATCCCAATGAGCTTTTGGTTCGAAATCGAATTTTGGGATCTCACCCCACCGCCTGACCTCAACATTGTCAGACGAATCTTTTCCCACAGGAACGGATGAATGTGGAAGGTTTGGAACAATGAGGAGAAAATCCTGCAGGGCTTTTTCCTTCTCCTCAACCACTCCGTCTAATACTTTCAATTCCTGGGAAACCTTTTTCATTTCCTCAATTAAGACTGAGGCATTCTGGCCTTCCCTTTTCTTCTTACTCACCTCGTCAGAGACTTTCTTCTGTAGGGCCCTTAATCTCTCCCATTCCTGGATGGTTTTTCTTCGCTCTCCATCAATCAAAACAAATTGTTCCAGATTGATGGCTTGGCCTCTTAACGCCAACCTCTCTCTCACCTCGTCGAGATGTTCACGAATATATTTCGCTTCAAGCATAGAATCTCCACCCTATTTCCAAACCATCATTCCAGTATTCCAACCTTCCAATATTCCAGAGTTTTAAGAATATCATCAATTTCTTATGAAATCAACTCTTCGCCTCTCTTCTGTCGGCTCTCTTCGGCCTGAAGGCTAGAGTTCGCTCAGAGTTGATGCTGCACTTCGATAAACCCAGTATCCTGAGCTTGCCGAGGGACGCGGCGCTTTTGACCTCTTGATAAAGGGATGGGATTTGGCGCCGTCGAAGTATCAACTATTGTCTTTTGATTAAATCGGATTTGGGGGAGATGGGCTGCCTTAGGGAAAGATGCCCGGCAATAGTCTCGATAGGCTTACCATCAATGAGGATTTGAACTCGTTTGATTTGGGGGAAATTGAGTGCGAGAGAATTGACAATGGAATAGACAGTCATCATTTCGGCTGAACTTCCTCCGGGATGATCCTTGGAAAGGGCTGGGTTAAAATTAACTTTAGCCACCCCTGCGTCATTAATTTGGAGAGTCAACAACTTTGTTCGGGGAGGAAGGGTGGGAATGAGTTTCCCCTTCGGCCCTTTGATCAGCTCAATAATCGTCTCCTTCGCTTCTTGCTTTACCTCATTCTTTTTCAAGATCTTCCTTTTCTCTCCGATCAGATACTCACCCTCGGGATCCGAAAAGTAAAGGAGGACTTCCTTTTTCTTTTCCATGAGGCTCCATTTCTCCAACCTCGGCTTAAGCAAATTAATTATATCTTGACGGAAAAGATAGAAAATCAATGCAATAATCCCAATCAGGATCAGTAAAAAAAGGATCTTGCCCCCCCTACCCTTTTTGGCGGTTTTTTTCTTACGCTTTCGTTCCATGAGAAAATCTACTATTTGCCTGATTTTTCCTCTGCCATCTTTCCAGCAATCGGTAATGAATATCGCTCTCCACGAAGGGCTTTCACCATCAGGATGAGCCATAAGATGAGGCTCAAAATCCAGATCGGGTAGACAAGAAGACCGATAATCGGAATCCATCCGATGATCATCGAAATAACGAAAAGACCAAGAAAGGTAATGGTTGACTGCATCGCATGAAACTTCACAAAACTGCTCTTCTTTTCCACCACTAAAAAGACAATTCCTGTGATGAATCCAAAGAGGTAACAAAGAAAGGCAGCCACATTTTCATCCAATCCTGTGCTCGATTTCTCTTTTTCATCCATAAATTTCCTCCTTATGATAAATAGGCTTTGTTTTTACCATTTGGAATAGCTGAAAAAAGTAAAAATATTGACAGGCGTCCTCTTTGGCTTTCTCGGGTTGACCAATAGTGCATTTTTGATATTCTGTCAAGTTAAAAAGAAATCATTTGGGTTTTACTCAATGCTTTCTTAAGAAATTGACCAGTATAAGAATGTGGAATGCTGGTTATTTCCTCGGGAGTACCTTCTGCGACTACTTGGCCCCCGTTCTCTCCGCCCTCCGGACCCAAATCAATGATGTAATCGGCCGATTTGATCACTTCCATATTGTGCTCGATCACGATCACCGTGTTTCCTCTATCCGTAAGTCGGTTGAGAACATCGAGCAATCTCTGAATATCTGCAAAATGGAGGCCCGTGGTGGGTTCATCTAAGATATAAACTGTCCTTCCCGTCTCCCTTTTGCTCAATTCCCTCGCCAGTTTAATCCGCTGGGCCTCTCCTCCTGAAAGCGTTGTGGCAGGCTGGCCTAACTTAAGGTAACCCAGACCGACATCACAGAGGGTCTGGAGTTTTTGATGGATCACTGGAATCGCTTGAAAAAAATCATATGCCTCTTCGGCCGTCATCTCCAATACCTCAGAAATCGTTTTTCCTTTGTATCGGATGTCGAGGGTCTCCCGATTATAACGTTTTCCATGACACTCCTCACAGGTGACATAGACATCAGGAAGAAATTGCATCTCGACCTTCAACATTCCGTCTCCATGGCATGATTCGCATCGACCTCCTGATACATTAAAGCTGAAACGTCCAGGGAGAAATCCTCTCATCCTCGATTCCGGAAGTTGGGCAAAGAGTCCTCGAATGGGTTGGAACACACCTGTATAGGTCGCCGGGTTGGAACGGGGTGTCCGTCCGATGGGCATCTGATCTACATGGACGACCTTGTCTACATATTCCAGACCTTTGACCCCCTGAACGGAGAGGCAATGCTGTGGGAGATGATAAAGTTGCTGGGCTAACAGGCAATAGAGTGTATCGATGATCAACGTCGATTTCCCTGATCCTGAAACGCCTGTGATACAGGTGAATACTCCCAAGGGGATCTTCACATCAATATTTTTCAAATTGTTTGCTTTCGCACCCTGAAGTACCAGATACTGGTTTCTTATAGGTCTTCTCTGCTTTGGGGAAGGGATGAACTTTTTCCCAGAGAGATATTGGCCTGTTAATGAATGCTCTGCCTTCATCAATGCCTCAGGGGTTCCCGTGAAGACCACCTCCCCTCCTCTCTCTCCAGGACCCGGTCCCATATCAACGATATAGTCAGCGGAACGGATTGTTTCCTCATCATGTTCCACGACAATGACCGTATTCCCTAAATCTCTCAGCCGTTTTAATGTCCCCAGAAGACGCAAGTGGTCCCTTTGATGGAGCCCGATGCTGGGCTCATCCAAAATGTAAAGAACCCCCACCAGGCTTGAGCCAATTTGTGTCGCCAGACGAATGCGTTGGGATTCTCCTCCGGCCAGGGTGGCAGCGGTTCGATCCAGCGTGAGGTAGTCCAGGCCGACCTCCACCATAAATTTCAATCGCTCTACAATCTCTTTCAAAATCCCCTGAGCAATTTTTTGAGATCGAGGGGACAGTTCCAAGTTCTTCAGAAAATCCAATGCCTCTTTGACATAGAGGTGGGACACCTCGGAGATCGACTTCCCCCCTACTTTAATCGAAAGCACTTCCTTCTTCAACCGTGTCCCCGCGCAATCAGGGCAGGGTGACAGGTTCATAAATCCCTTTAATTCCTCATCCTCTTCTCCATCCCCCTTCCATTTCCTCTCCATCTCTGGAATGACCCCTTCAAACTCCTGCCGAAAGAGATGTGACCTGCCTTTCCCTTTTACTCTGAAAGAAATCTTTTCTCCCTCTGATCCATAGAGAAGAAGATGTTGAACCGATTTGGGCAATCGGCTGAAAGGGAGTATCGAGATCAAAATGATAATGTTTGGCCAATCCCTCCAGAATGGGCTTTAGGAATGATTCTCCTTTATTCTTCCATGGAAGGATAGCACCCTCGTTCAACGAGAGGGAGGGATTCGGCACAATGAGGTCGAGATCAAAATAACGCTTGGTTCCCAATCCACTGCAGGTTGGGCAGGCGCCCTGTGGACTGTTGAAGGAGAACATCCGGGGGGTGATCTCTGGGAAACTGAATCCACAATCAATACAGGAGAACTTCTGGCTGAAAATGATAGGGGCCGATCCCTCTCTCTCCACCTTCACCATCCCTTCTGAAAGGTGCGAGGCAATCTCTAAGGAATCGTTGACTCTCTTTTCTGCCCCTTCTTTGACCACCAGACGATCCACCACCACATCGATCTCATGGCGCTTATTCTTATCCAAACGGATCTCCTCGCTGAGATCTCTCACTTGACCATCAATTCTCACCCTCACAAACCCGTCTCTTCGGAGTTCTTCCAACTCTTTCCGATATTCACCCTTTTTCCCTCTTACGATAGGAGAAAAAATAGTAAGAGATGTTCCTTTGGGGAGTCGGAGGAGTGCCTCGGTCATCTGCTGAAGGGTCTGTGAGGAAATAGGAGAGCCGCAATGGGGGCAAAAAGGTTCTCCGACCCTGGCAAACAGGAGTCGGAGGTAATCGTAAATCTCTGTCACCGTCCCCACGGTGGAACGAGGGTTTCGTGACATACTCCTCTGATCAATGGCAATGGCAGGAGAGAGACCTTCGATCGATTCCACATTGGCCCTCTCCATCTGCTCTAAAAACTGCCGCGCATAGGCTGAAAGGGATTCCACATATCGCCTCTGTCCCTCGGCATAGAGCGTGTCAAAAGCAAGGGTGGACTTGCCGGAACCGCTCAGCCCGGTAATCACCACCAAACAATTCCGGGGGATCTCCACATCAATATTCTTTAAATTATGAACCTTCGCTCCCCGGATGATAATCTTTTCCATTTTTCCCCCATAAGAAATTAACTTAAAACCAACGTTCTGTAAAGGCAGAGGATGACGGGTTGACTTCCCCTTTTCCACTCTCCTGAAGGGGGAAGAAGATTAAATTTAAAATAATTCTTGACAAATTTAAAAAGGACGTTATAATTTTGTCAGTTTAGTTTATTAAACTTATTTCTTCTTATACTGTCTTACAGATTACTAAACAAAATTCTTTTTATACTAATACAAACGCATTAAATCTCATTCCACCGGATGTTATCGCCCCTCACCCTATCCCTCTTCCCAGCGGGGAGAGGGGAGGGTGAGGGGGCCTATTGCCAAAAAAATAAACGCGTTTATATTATTTTTACGGGATTAGGAGCAAGTGGTGATTGATCATGGCTAAGGTATTGATCATAGGAGCAGGGGGTGTAGGGTACCGTTGTTGCCCATAAAGTTGCAAAAGTGCCACAGGTGTTTACGGATATCATGCTGGCAAGCCGTACAAAATCAAAGTGTGATGTCATTGCTAAAGCAGTTGGCGCCAATAAAATTAAGACGGCTCAGGTGGATGCGGATCATGTTCGACAATTAGTTGAATTATTTAAAAGCTTTAAACCAGAAATGGTCATCAATGTAGCGCTACCTTATCAAGATTTAACCATCATGGATGCTTGCCTTGAAACAGGGGTGAATTATTTAGATACCGCAAATTATGAACCACCCGATGTCGCTAAATTCGAATATAAATGGCAATGGGCGTACCATGACAGATTTAAAAATGCAGGACTCACAGCCATTTTAGGTTGTGGTTTTGATCCGGGAGTGACAGGAGTTTTCACCGCTTATGCTTCCAAACATCATTTTGACGAAATTCATTATCTTGATATTGTTGACTGTAATGCAGGCGACCATGGAAAACCATTTGCAACCAATTTTAATCCAGAAATCAATATTCGTGAAGTGACCCAAAGAGGTAAATACTGGGAAAATGGAAAATGGATTGAAACAGAACCCCACGAAATTCACAAACCGTTAAATTATCCAAATATCGGACCCCGCGAATCTTATCTTATTTACCACGAAGAATTAGAATCATTGGTTAAACATTTTCCTACTCTAAAACGAGCTCGATTTTGGATGACTTTTGGACAAGAGTATTTAACCCATTTACGTGTGATTCAAAATATTGGAATGGCCAGCATTAAACCTATCCTGTATGAGGGCAAAGAAATTGTGCCGCTTCAATTCCTCAAAGCGGTATTGCCCAATCCGGGCGAACTCGGTGAACATTATTCAGGTGAAACTTCCATTGGTTGCCGGATCAGAGGGATTAAGAATCATAAGGAGAAAACATATTATATCTATAATAATTGTAAACACCAGGATGCCTATAAGGAAACGGGGGCACAAGGCGTGAGTTATACCACCGGAGTGCCTGCAATGATTGGCGCGATGATGTTTATTACGGGTAAATGGAAAAAGGCCGGCGTATTTAACACTGAAGAATTTGACCCGGATCCATTCATGGAACAATTGAATCTCCATGGACTTCCCTGGCACGAATTGCACGATGTCGATTTGGAATTATAAAAGCTGGAATAATGGAATAGTGGAATAGATGGAATGATGGATCCGAAACAATAGGAATATTTCACAAATACTTTCAGCATTTATTACAACATTCCAATATTCCATTATTCCAACATTCCAATTTTTCGGCTGAGAAACTCATGCCGATTGACTTCAACAAAATTCCATCGCCCTGTTATGTGATTGATGAGCTTTTATTGCGAAATAACCTCGAATTAATAAAACAGGTTAAAGAGGCTGCCGCGATTGATATTCTCGTTTCGTTTAAAGCTTTCTCGAATTGGGGTGTATTTCCGATCTTTAAAGAATACGGTTTTGGCGCTTCAGCAAGTTCACTCAATGAAGCGCGATTAGCCTTTGAGGAACTCGGAGTAAAAGCGCATACCTATTCGCCTGCTTATGAAGAGAAGACTATCGCAGACATTTTAAAATATAGCAGTCATATTTCCTTTAATTCCATAAACCAATTGCGAAAGTATTCTAAGATTGCCAGTCAAAATGGTGTTTCGATTGGCTTGCGTGTTAATCCTGAGTTTTCAGATTCTCCCTATGACATTTATAATCCTTGTAAACCCGGTTCTCGATTTGGCATGACTGCTGAACAGCTTGGCGATGCCCTACCACAGGGGGTTGAAGGTTTTCATTTTCATACATTATTTGAGGCGGATTCCTTTGCGCTCGAAAAAGTGTTGGCTGTTTTTTTAAAAAAATTTGGTAAGTTTTTACCAAAGCTAAAATGGGTGAACATGGGCGGTGGTCATCTGATAACAAAAAAGGATTATGATATACACCATTTGATTAAAACTCTTAACCGATTTTAAAAATAAGTATGGTGTTGAAATTATATTAGAACCCGGTAGCGCTTTTACTTATCAAACAGGTTACTTGGTTTCTACGATATTAGATATTGTTGAAAATAACGGTATAAAAACGGCTATTCTCGATGTTTCATTTACTTGCCATATGCCCGATTGTCTAGAAATGCCCTATAAACCTGTCATTTTGGGCGCCACCGATGAAAGGGCAGGAAAACCAACCTACAGAATGGGAGGGATCAGTTGTTTGGCAGGCGACTTTATGGGGAATTGGTCATTTGATAAAGAATTAAAACCCGGTGATAAAATCATATTTGAGGATATGATTCATTACACGACCGTAAAAACAACCATGTTCAATGGCGTCAGTCATCCTTCCATTGGAATATGGAGTGAAAAGTCAGGATTTAGATTAATTAAAGAATTTAATTATCAGGATTATAAAAATAGATTATCTTGACCATCCGTTTCTAAGTGAGGTGACAAAGAAGGAAAAAGATAGGTCGGCCGGGGAGATCGGGTGTCCTAGAACAATAATACCGTATTATCGATGCCTGGCACCAATTTTTGTGGGCTGGAACCGCTTGAGTTGTGCCCGTGATAATGATGATCGATAAAGGTATGAAGAAGACCATAGGAATCTACAAGTGCTCCTCCAAGCGCTTGTCGCCTTGTTGCTCGCCATGCGCGTTGATCCGCACGGCTGTACAGGTTCATAGGGTGCCATCTGCTTGTATGCAGATCAGCGCCCCTATGTTAGCCGAGACAAAGGATCCAACATCATGACCTCCTTTAGCTATCCAACCTCAGAGACGATCATAGACCACATCATGAACGGCGTCGAGTCGATCTATTCAAGCACGGGCTCCTCACCTCTGTACCCTGCGCCTCCGACTCGCGATGAACTAAAACATCTCTTGGATTGTACGTTCGCTGCCAGTCTAGAAACCGAAGAAGGAAGGGTTGTAGCCTTTACGGTCGACTTCTTTCGTGATCGGGAATGGGCCTTTCCCTATCAGATGAAATCATCACTTCTGCTATCCGCACGAGACCTCGCTCGACTTGCGGTCGCACTCGACCCCTCTCGTTCAAGAATCTGTGTTGTGCCCGGCGAAGCCGAATTGGAGATTGCGGGCCTTTTTCACCTCGGCGAGCAGGACGCCTTTCACGGAACTCGGCAGACACTACATAACCTGTCGATACGCGTTCTGGGTCCAGCGATATTTCTCGTAAGGTACGGCGGGCAACTGCTCTTCACCTACCAGCGGGGAAGATTCGCATTTCACTTCGGCGAAAATAGTCGATTCGACGAGTACGGCGTTAGACATGCACTTTCGTTCCGTTTCGGACCCGGTCGTACACCAGAGCAGTTGCAAGCTGACTATCGGTTCGAAGCAGCGATGGTGAGAATTGCTCGAACGATACTGCGGCTGCGGCATGGCGGGACCATCCTCATCCTCCCAGAGGGCGTGGATTGGGAAACCGCGGCTTCGTCGAAGCGATATGCCCCGACCTCCGCTGTGACCACTGTCAAGAACGCAAACGTCCAGAACGTGGAGCACATGACGAAGCGGAACGAGACTTTTCAGCAACTGGTGCAAGGGCAACCAAGTCCAGAGATCTGGCAGTATTGGGCGGACAGACATGATTCGTTCTCACTTTGCTTCGGAGCTCGAATGGCTGGCCGTCTCACAGCCACGGACGGAATGACCGTCATCCGCCGGACCTGACGCTGCTCGGATTCGGGGTGTTCTTCGATACACAAGAGGACGATAAAAACCGCACTCGCGTCGTGGTGATTGATCCCTATGACGAGAGCACCGACCACGAGCCACAGGCCCTTGCATCGGTTGGCGGCGCACGTCACCAGTTGTACCGTGACCTGCCGGCGCTTCCCAGGAGCGACGGCGATAGTCGCCTCGCAAGACGGAAGCCTCTCATCAATGATGTGGAACCCCGAAGGCAATGTTGTTGTCGCGTTCCGTCATCTGGAGTTATTGCTCGATGTTTGAGTTCAAGGTTAACTGACACCGCCCACGTCGGAAGAGGAGAAGAGTACCGGGCGGGACAGACGGATTCAAGGCCTGGCTAATCGGGTAAGGGACAGTAATTAGCCGGAAAGGTGACGTGGCGTCAGGCAACGGAAATACGGTACTTTCTACATGATCAGACTTCCATCCATAAGTGTTAACTTCTCCTCGAACGATTTATCCTTCCGCAGAAGATGCTTAATCTTGCTGAAAAGGGGTACTATCTGCTTTTGACTCTTACTCATTTCGACGGTGAATGACATCCATTGGACATTAAGCAGGTTTTAGGATGATAAGAAGAAGAAAAATGGGGGGGGGCAGACTTGTTTATTGACTTTTAAAGTGCGAAAAGAGTACCGACTAACCAGTCCAGCGCCTGCCTGCCGGCAGGCAGGGATAGCTGATAGCCGCCGCTGATTTCCCTCGATAGGCTTTACAAAAATATG
>CAWFSX010000059.1:0-37310 GCA_963818595.1 uncultured delta proteobacterium | reverse complement strand
CAAACTTCGACCCATTGATTTTGCGACGGATGGAGTGTTTGTTTGCGGTCTGGCTCATTCTCCAAAACCAATTGATGAATCCATTGCTCAGGGTCTGGGTGCAGCAGCACGTGCCGTGACACTTCTGTCCCAGAAGGAGATGTTCGGCAATGCGATTGTCGCCTTCATCAATCCCCAAAGTTGTGTCGGTTGTCAGGGATGCTTAAAGGTTTGCCCCTACGAGGCCATTCGATATTTGGAAGATAAAAGGATCTGTGAGATCAATGAAGTGATTTGTAAAGGATGTGGGGCCTGTGCGGCTACCTGTCCGTCAGCCAGCGCCCAGCTCAAGCGTTTCACAGGCAAACAGATCTATGCTCAAATTGAAAAGGCCATGTCCGCCTAAGGGTCATTGCAAAATGCAAATTGTAAATTGCAAATTGAAAACTGAGAAAAATAAGATAAGAACCATTTTGAATTTTACATTTTGCACTTTGCATTTTTCATTTTGATTGAAAGGAATTTTTTCATGGCAGAGGAGTTTAGACCGAAGATTATTGCTTTTCTATGCACCTGGTGAGCTTATGCCGCCGCTGACCTGGCTGGGGTCAGTAGAATGCAGTATTCAACATCGATCCGGGTCATCCGAGCGATGTGCACAGGGACGATATCGCCCCATTATATCCTGAAGGCCTTGCAGGCAGGGGCCGATGGCATTTTTGTGGCTGGCTGACGTCTTGGCGAATGTCATTACCAGTCTGGTAATGTCATGGCTAATAAAAGGATAACCTTCTTGAAGAAGTTGCTGGAGTTTTCTGGCCTCCATCCAGAGCGAGTTAGGACGAGGTGGGTCTCTTCTGCAGAAGCGGTAGAATTCGTTCATGAGGTTTCAGAATTTGTAGAGGACATCAAGAGGTTAGGGCCGAATCCTTTGAAAGCCAAAACCAAGGAGGCTGCTTAGTGAAAGGCTAAGGTCAAGGTTAAGGCTGAGCTTGATTGAATCATTCTTTCTCAACCTTAGCCTGAACCTCAGGTGAGATTGAGATTCGATGAGCCAGAAAATTAAAGAACACGTTCAAAAATTATTGGCCGAAGGAAAGGTCAAGGGGTTCTTGCATTGAGAGAGGAGAATGGCAACATCATGCCACACCTCTTCTGCGATCCCAGGAGCTGGATCATCTCTCTTTGGGCGACTGGAAGAAATCGGGTGATACCCGGTATCCCCTAATCAGTTGATGATCCAGTCGGCCATGGCCTATCCGAATGGGACCTTTGCTGTTCTTGCTCGGGGGTGTGATGAGAGGGGATTAAGAGAACTCTTCAAATGGAAACAATTGACAGAAGACAGGGTCATCCTCATTGGAATCGGTTGCCCTGACGAATTGGCTAAAGCTTGCGAATGTGAAAAACCCTTTCCAGATAGTTTGCTGGAGGGTCCACAGGGACCAAGGCAGAAAACGAGAAAGTCGCCTCCCTTGACAAAATGGATCTGGAAGAACGATTCACATTCTGGGAAACTGAATTTAATCGCTGTATTAAGTGTTTGGGTTGCCGTAATATCTGTCCGATGTGCTTCTGCAATGAATGTACACTCGAAGAAGCTAACTTGATCGATACGGGGGAGGTACCCCCTGCCAATCCTACATTCCATTTGGTTCGGGCCATCCATATGGTGGGACGCTGTATTGACTGTGGCCTGTGTGAAGAGGCCTGTCCGGCAGATATTCCTTTAAGAACGCTTTATAAAAAGGTGACAGAGATCATCAGCAAAGAATTTGGATATAAGACGGGCTTCAGCGTGGATGAGAAATCGCCCTTCAATATCATTGAGGTGAAATAGTTTCATGGAATTCAAAACGGTTTTAAGCTTCTGTCCTTACTGCGGGTGTGGTTGCGGATTGCTCCTGGAGATCCTCGATGGAAAAATCGTCGGGACCCTTCCTTCCAAAACCAGTCCTGTAAACCAGGGCAAATTGTGTGTCAAAGGCTGGACCGTCCACGAATTTGTCACGAGCCCCAATCGGTTGACCAAACCCATGGTGCGCCGAGGCGATGCGTTGCAGGAGTCCTCATGGGACGAGGCGCTCAATCTTGCTGCCGCACGCCTGAAAGAGATTAAAGAAAAATATGGTCCGGATAGCATCGGGGTATTGACCTCTGCCAAGTGTACCAATGAGGAAAATTATGTTTTGCAGAAGTTTACCCGCGCCGCCATCGGGACGAACAATATCGACCACTGCGCCCGGCTCTGACACTCCTCCACGGTGGCCGGGCTGGCCGCAGTATTTGGTAGTGGGGCAATGACCAACTCCATTGAAGAGATTGAGGGCGCCGATTGTATCTTGATCATTGGCTCCAATACTTCGATAGCCCATCCCCTTATTGCTACACGTGTCTTTCGTGCGAAAGCCAAGGGAGCCAAGTTAATCGTCGCTGATCCTCGAAAGATTCCGATCATCCTTCAAAGTGATTTACACCTTCGTCAGAATCTTGGAACCGATGTGGCCCTCATCAATGGTCTGATGCACATCATCTTGAAAAACGGGTGGCAAGACCAGGCCTTTATTGATGAGCGTACGGAAAAGTTTGAGGATCTGAAAAAGGTGGTTGAGAATTATCCTCCTGAAAAGGTATCGGAGATCACAGGAATTCCGGTGGCTGGATCTGGAAAAAGCAGCAGAATATTATGCCAAGGCCGAGCGTGCAAGCATTCTCTACACCATGGGCATTACCCAGCACACGACAGGTGTGGACAATGTCAAGTCCCTTGCCAATCTGGCGATGCTCACCGGAAATCTTGGCAAGGAATCGACCGGCATCAACCCCCTCAGAGGACAGAACAATGTCCAAGGCGCCTGTGACATGGGTGGGTTGCCGAATGTTTACACAGGTTATCAGGCCGTGATTGATCAGGCGGTGCGACAAAAATTTGAAGAGGCGTGGGGAGCAAAACTTTCAGATAAGATTGGATTGACCGCGACCGAAATGTTTCCTGCTGTCCTGGATGGGAAAGTAAAAGCATTGGTCATCCTGGGTGAAAATCCAGTGGTGAGTGATGCAGATAGCCTTCATGTGGAAAAGGCACTCAAGGCCCTTGATTTTCTCCTGGTGATTGATATCTTCAAAACTCCCACTACAGATCTAGCCCATGTGGTTTTGCCCGGGGCTGCCTTTGCAGAGAAAGAAGGGACTTTTAGCAACACCGAAAGAAGGGTTCAGTTACTTCGAAAAGCTGTGGAACCTCCTGGAGAAGCCGAAACCAGACTGGCAGATTATCCAGGAGCTATCGAGCCGTTTTGGCTATCCCATGGATTATGAATCACCCCGTGCCATCATGGAAGAGATCGCAAAGCTCACCCCGTCTTATGGCGGGATCACTTATGATCGACTTCAAGGTGATGGATTGCAGTGGCCTTGCCCCAATATTGAACATCCTGGAACAAAATTTTTACATCAAGGTCGATTTACCAAGGGGCAAGGGTCTATTTAGCGCTATTGAATATCAAACCTGCTGCAGAAACAGCGGATGAGGAGTATCCTTTCCAGTTCACCACCGGAAGAGTTCATGTCCATTACCACACGGGTACGATGACGAGAAATTCTCCTTCATTGGAACGAGAAATTAGTGAGTGTTTTCTTGAAATGCATCCTGAAGATGCTGCTGAACTGAAGGTAGAGAGATGGCGATTGGGTTGTCATCGCATCAAGACGCGGGTTCTGTCTCCACCCGTGTGAAGTTGACCGATGCGGCAGGAAGAAAAACAGTATTCATGCCCTTCCACTTTCTTGAAAGCAGAGCCAATATTTTGACCAACCCCGCTTTCGATCCGATTGCCAAGATTCCAGAATTTAAGGTCTGCGCAGTGAAGATTCAAAAGATGGAAACATCAGACAAAAGTACCTCATCTTCCATATCAACTCATTGACTGAACCAGCCCGAATAACTGAAAATCAAAAAAAGGAGCTACTCACCCCCCCCTCGTAGTCAAAAAAATTAGACCAAGATTCAAAATCGAAGATTTTATCCTGCAACCAATTCAGGATGACATTACTTGCTCAGACTTGTTTGGAATGGCAAAAATCAAAAGATATCCATTATTGTCATTTTGAACTCGTTCAACATCTCATCTTTGCCCTTTATCCATAGAAATATTAATTATTTCACTAATTTTTAACATTGTCAAAGGCCATTTCCTAAATCACGTTGTCTATAAAAACATAAGTTAGAATCGATTAAAAAAAAATAATTTATCTTCAATTGTTCATAAAATTTTTCTTGACAAAAGGGCAATTTTGTAGTTTGATGCGGGAACAAGAAACTTTTCACAAATTGAGCCTCACAGGTGAACTTTCGAAATATTATTGTAAGTCGCTGTGGAGCGACATCCCGACCTATGATAAAAGATATTTCTTCTGTCGGGATAGGGGGAGCATGCTGATTGAATATCTTGCCATTCTCATCTATATTGCTATTGCTGTTGTCTTTGCCCTTTTTGCCATTGTCGCTTCCGCTCTCTTAGGGCAGAGAAAACCCACGGCCTTAAAACAAGCGCCCTATGAATGCGGGATGACGACCATCGGCTCAAGCTTTCGAAGGATACCCATCAAGTATTACATCATCGCCATGCTTTTTCTCCTCTTTGATATTGAAGTGGTCTTCCTCTATCCCTGGGCAGTGGTCTTCAAACAGATGAAGGTCTTTGCCTTTGTCTCAATGGTCGTCTTCATTGGAATTTTACTCATCGCCTATATCTACATCTGGAAAAAAGGAGCATTGGAATGGGAATAGAAACCTACCTTGAGAAAACCCCTTTTCTGCCTGCCCTGGATTAGGTCGTCAACTGGGGTCGAAAGTATTCGATCTGGCCGGTGACCTTTGGCTTGGCCTGCTGCGCCCTGGAGATGATCGTCACCAGTTCGGCGACGTGGGATATTTCTCGATTTGGTTCAGAGGTTTTCAGACCCTCCCCCCGGCAGGCAGATCTGATGATCGTTGCAGGGACCCTGACCAAGAAGATGGCCCCGATGGTCAAACGTATCTATGAACAGATGCCGGAGCCCAAATGGGTCATTGCCTATGGAGCCTGTGCCTGCTCAGGTGGAATCTTTAAAACCTACAGTGTGGTCCAGGGAGTGGATCAAATTCTTCCCGTGGATTTCTATGTCCCGGGTTGTCCACCCAGACCTGAATCTCTGCTCACAGCCCTTGTGAAGCTCCAGAAGAAGATTGAAAAAGAGACGCTTGCGGATCGAAAGAATGTTCGCAGCAGCCTTGAAATAACGAATAAGTCGAATAAGAGTCGGAACGACTGTCGTACCGACACCCGACCGCGGAGGAAAAGGGAATGGCTGAAATCAATCTCGCGGTGAAGAAATTGCAAGAAAAATTTCCGGCCTCCGTCTTGGAGGTGAAGACGTTTCGGGATGAGGTCACCGTCACGGTTCAGAAGAAGGATATTTTTGAGATCTGTAAATTTCTTTATTCCGATCCGGATCTCCAATACCAGATGCTCACCGACCTCTGTGGCGTGGATTTCTTTCCCGAGTCCCCCGTTTTGAAGTGGTTTATCTTCTCTACTCGATGAAGAACAAACAAAGGCTGAGGCTGAAGGCGAAGGTTGGAGAGAATGAATCGATTTTGAGTGTGGAATCGATCTGGAAAGCAGCCAACTGGTTAGAAAGGGAGGTCTATGATCTCTTCGGGATTCCTTTTGATAACCATCCCGATCTGAGGAGGATTCTTCTCTGGGATGGTTATGAAGGTCACCCCTTGAGAAAGGATTTTCCGGTCGAAGGACCGGATTTTGACAAACCCTTTGTTCCCGAGGTTTGAAATGGCAGAGACACGGTTCATGACCATCAATATGGGACCTCAGCACCCGGCTACTCACGGGGTTTTGAGGCTCGTGTTGGAATTGGATGGAGAGGTGATCGTTAAGGCCATCCCCCATATCGGTCACCTTCATCGGGGGGTTGAGAAACTGGCTGAAAGTAAAACGTATCATCAGGTCATTCCCCTCACCGACCGTTTGGACTATACCAATGCGATGGGCAATAACCTGGGCTATGTCTTAGCCGTGGAGAAACTTTTAGGCATTGAAGTCCCCAAACGGGCTCAATATCTGAGAGTCATGATGGCTGAGCTTCAGAGGATTGCTGCCCATCTCATCTGGTTGGGAACACATGCCCTGGACATCGGTGCCATGACGCTCCTCTTCTACAACTTTCGGGAAAGGGAAGAGATCCTGAGAATCTTTGAAGAGGTTGCGGGAGGAAGGCTCACCCCCACCTATATGAGGATCGGCGGAGTTTCAAAAGACCTTCCGGATGGGATCACAGAGAAGATCAAGGAATTTCGTCCAGGCCTTTCCTGACCATGTGAAAGAATATGAAACGCTTCTGACGAAGAATGTGATCTGGTTGAAGCGGACCAAAGGCGTTGGGATCATTTCTAAAGAGGATGCGATCAACTGGGGAATGACCGGGCCCAGCCTGCGTGGTTCTGGAGTCAAATACGATGTGAGAAAGGCCTTTCCCTATTCGAGTTATGATGAGTTCGATTTCGATATCCCCATTGGCTCGGTCGGGGATGTCTACGATCGGTACATCGTGCGCTTGAGGGAGATGGAATGGTCGAATGCCATTGTGGAACAGGCATTGGAACGGCTGCCCAAAGGTCCCATTCTCTGCTGATAATCCATGGGTTGCCCTTCCGCCCAAAGACGATGTCCTCACGGATATCGCTTCATTGATTCGGCAATTTAAGATTGTCTCCGAAGGCTTCCAGCCGCCGAAAGGTGAGGTCTATGTGAGCGTGGAGGCCTCCAAGGGAGAGTTGGGATACTATCTCGTCAGCGATGGATCGAATCGGCCCTTGCGGATGAGGATTCGACCGCCCTCTTTCCTCAATCTCAGTGCCCTTCCCAAGATGATTGAGGGAAGTCTGATCGCTGATGTGATTTCAGCGATCGGGAGCATTGATATCGTCCTGGGAGAAATAGATCGGTAAAAAGAACATTGCAAATTATAAATTGCAAAATTAGCAGTTCGAAATTGAGGTTAAAACATTTTGCATTTTTCAATTTGCATTGATCATTAGATGAAGAGGTTCTTATGACGGACATTCTTTTTAGCAGTTGGGGTGGAGTGGTCACAGATAATCGAGGGAAACCCGAAGCAGAGAGACAACCTGTCTCCGCTCTCAATCTGCCCCTGGAATTTGATAAAGAGAGAAAGATCAAAGCCTTCATTGGATGGGATGGGATTGTCATCAGAGACCCTGAAGTCAATATGGTCGATTTGATTCGGGCTTACCTGGAAGCGGTTCAGAGATGAATCCTGCGGAAAGTGCACACCCTGCCGGGTGGGGACTCGGATCATGGCGACCATTCTGAATCGGATTGCCGATGGTCAGGGCAAGGCTGAGGACTTAAAACAATTGAAATATTTGGGGGAGACGATTCAGAAGAGTTCCAAATGCAACCTCGGACAGACCGGTCCAAAGCCGGTGTTGGATGCGATCGATCATTTTGAAGACCAATTCTCCGGTGCGATCCAATTGCAGAAAAAGATTCCTCGCCAGGAATATAAAGTCAAGGTGACCGCACCCTGTGAAAGTGCTTGTCCTTCCCATCTTCCCATTACCCGCTATGTCGAGTTGATCAAAGAAGGAAGATTCGAGGAATCCCTTGCCGCCATTCGAGAGGCGACCTGTCTGGCCGGAATTCTGGGAAGGGTCTGCGTCCGGCCCTGCGAAGACAACTGTCGCCGGGGAAATGTGGATGAATGTATCTCCATTAAATGGCTGAAGCGGTTTGTCGCCGATTATGAACTGGAGAAGAGGAAAGGTCCCTCGATTAAGAAAGAGGAAATGCGGTCAGAAAAAGTGGCCATCATTGGGGCGGGTCCAGCTGGCCTCTCCTGCGCCTACTACCTTGCCCTGAAAGGTTATCCCGTAACCATCTTCGAGAGACTGGGTGAACCAGGTGGAATGGCAGCCATGGGGATCCCTGACTATCGTCTCCCAAGAGATATTGTTGGATATGAAGCAGAGGTTGTAAAGAGGTTAGGGGTCGAGATTCGGTATAACACTCAAGTGGGAAAAGATATCACCATCTCTCAGATGTTTGAGCAAGGTTATAAGGCCATCTTTATCGGTGTGGGCGCCCAGACCAATACACCCATGGGTGTCGAAGGAGAAGATAAAGGATATAAGGGATTCATCCCTGGCGTTTACTACCTCTTGGAGATCAATCTGGGAAGAGATCCCTATCCCGAAGGAAAGAGGGTGGTGGTGGTCGGTGGTGGAAACGTGGCCATTGACTGTGTCCGGTCTTCTTTCCGCATTGGCAAAGCGGATGTGAACCTGGTTTATCGAAGGACGAAAAAAGAGATGCCTGCTGATCATGTGGAGATCCACGATGCAGAGGAAGAGGGTGTAAAATTCCATTACCTCTGCAATCCGGTCCGGATCATTGAGAAGGAGGGAAAGGTTGTTGGAATGGAGTGTATCCGGATGGAGTTGGGCGAACCGGATGAGAGCGGAAGGCGCAGACCTGTTCCAATCAAGGGTTCAGAATTTTTCATCGAGGCGGATATTGCCATCCCGGCCATCGGTCAGGCGATCGATCTTTCCTTCCTTGAAGAGAAGGATGGGGTGAAGACGACGAAACGATCCACCATCGCCATCCAGGAAGGGACTTTCATGACAAGCCGTCCAGGGATCTTCTCCGCCGGGGATTGCGTGACCGGACCGGATGTCCTGGTCCGTGCCGCAGGCCACGGAAAGAGGGCCGCTGACAAGATTGACCTCTTCCTTCGTGGGAGTGGAGGTAAAAGAATCCGAGGAAGAACGTCTGGAGGCCCTGGTTGAGAAGATCAAGGTTTATAACAAGAATGAGAAGATCGGGATCTCCGGCGGACAGAAGAGGGCGATGTTGAACTTGCTTCCTCCTGATTCGAGAAAATGGATCTTCGATGAGGTGGAGGAAGGATTTTCCATTCCGGTGGCTCAGAAAGAAGCGGAGCGCTGTCTCCGATGTGTGCGGATTGGACTCTTTGCAGTTTAAATACCCCCGATCTCCCCCCTTTTATAAAAGCGGGTTGCATGCCTGACCTGGTACCATGATTGATTCAGGTCTGCCGGTTTAGGCATCTCGGGAGGGGATTTGGAGGCTATATAAAGAATGTTAAAGCTGACGATTGATGGGAAAGAAGTTACGGGAAGACCGGATCAAACGATCCTATGAGGTGGCCAAAGAAAATGGGATTTATATTCCCACCCTATGTTATCACCCCAGATTGAGCCTGCTCAAATCCTGCCGTATCTGTTTGGTCGATGTCGAGGGTGCGGAGATGCCCATGGCCTCTTGTGCGACGCCTGTGGTCGAGGGGATGGTGGTTCATACCCGCACGGAGCGCGTGGAAAAGATGAGGCATGAGGCTTTGAAATTCTTACTGGTCAATCATCCTCTGGACTGTCCTGTCTGCGATGCGGGAGGAGAATGTCAGCTTCAGAACCGCACCTATGAATTTGGAATTGAACCATGATCGAGTTCCTCCCGAAAAAGTAGAACGTCCACCTTTCGATATGGGACTCCTTTGATCCGGCAATGGTTTGATCGATGTGTCATGTGTCTCCGCTGCATCCAGGCCTGTGTCGATGTTCCAGGAGCGGATGTGCTCGAGGTCGCAGAGCATGGCTTCCTCTCCCATGTGAAGGCCGTTCGAAAAGAAAATTGTATCTCCTGCGGAGAATGTCTCCACATGTGTCCGGTGGGTGCCTTAACAGAGAATCTCAGCCCCATCAAAGGAAGGACATGGCAACTGGAGAGGACACAGACCACCTGTACTTTCTGTGGATGTGGTTGTCAGCTGGAGCTCAATACCCTTGCAGACAGGAAAGTGGTCAAGGTGACCACAAAAGGGGAGGCCGGAGTCAATCAGGGAAGCCTCTGCGTCAAAGGAAGATTCGGTTTTGATTTTATTCATCATCCGGACAGGCTTCAAAAACCCCTTGTGAAAAAATCCGGAGTTTTTGTGGAGGTCTCTTGGGAAGAAGCCCTGGATCTGATCGCCACAAAACTTCAAGAAATAAAGGAGAAGTATGGTGCCCAAAGCATCGGGGGAATCTCTTCCTCCAGGGCAACCAATGAAGAGAACTACCTCTTTCAGAAATGGATGAGAGCCTGCATCGGGACAAACCATATCGACAATGGAGCCCGACTGTCCAGTGGGTCTTCTCTCTACGGGATGATGGCCTCCACCGGATGTGGGGCGATGACTCATTCGATGGATGAGGTAGCCAAGGCCGATCTCATCCTTATCGTCGGTGCGGATGTGTATGACGATAACCTCATCTTCAGCAATAAGATGAGGGAGGCCATCCGTGAGAACAACGCCAAAATCATCCTGGTCGATCCTCGGAAGACCCAATGGGAAAAATGGGCCGACCTATGGTTGAGACCTCTGCCAGGTACTGATATCGCCTGGATCAATGGTCTGGTTCGTCTCCTGATCGAAAAGGGGGTTATTTCGAGAGAGTTTATCGGATCGAAGACAGAGGGTTTTGAAACCTTGCAGTCCTCCCTTGAAACATTCTCACCTGAGTTTGTCGAGAAGACCACAGGAATCTCCCCAGCAGATTTGGAGGCCATCGCCAATCTCTATAAAGCGGCTAAAAAGAGGGCAATTGTCTTTGGTTCTGGTGTGACCCAGCATGCCAATGGGACAGAGATTGTAAAAGCCCTCTGCAACCTGGCCCTGTTGACCGGAGAGACAGAAGAGGGAGGAGGGGGTGTCTATCCACTGCTCACTCAGAATAATGCCCAGGGTGCCTTTGATATGGGTTCTCTTTCCGAATTCCTTCCCGGTTATCAAAAGGTGGATGACGAAAAGGCGCGCAGGAAGTTTGAGGAAGCTTGGGAGAAAGGGATTCCAGAAAAACCGGGCTTCACCTATATGGAGATGTTCGATAAGATTCTGGAAGGGAAGATCAAAGCCCTCTACATCTTTGGTGAAGACCCCTTCATCAATCTTCCCAACTTAGAGAGACTGAAGAACGGACTCCATCAATTGGAATTTTTAGTGGTTCAGGATCTTTTTATGACCCATATTGGGAGTTATGCTCATGTGATTTTGCCCGGGGTGAGTTTTGCCGAGAAGGATGGGACCTTCACCAACATGGAGAGAAGAGTTCAAAGGGTGCGGAAGGCCATCTCACCGGTCGGTGATTCCAGGCCTGACTGGAAGATCCTCTGCGATCTTTCGACGAAGATGGGTTATCCAATGGAATATCAGAGCCCTGCTGAGATCATGGAGGAGATCGCCTCTCTGGTGCCCTTCTATGCTGGAGTCAGTTATTCCAATCTGGAGAAGGGTGGAATCCAGTGGTCTTCAAGGAATGGATGGAAACAGAGATTCTTCCCTGTCGAATACAAAGGGACAGCAGAGCAGCCTGATGACAAATATCCTTTATGGATCATCCCCAGAGGTTTTCATTACCATTACGGAATCGGGACGACGACCAAGAGAGCCATGGGATTAGCCAAGGTCTTCCCTGATTCCTGCATCGAAGTTCACCCAGAGGATGCCACCGAAGCAGGATTGGGAGACGGAGAAAAGGTGAAGGTCGTTTCACCCAGAGGTGAGGTGGAGACGATCTGTCGGATTTCCGGAGCTGTTCCCAAAGGGGTGGCCTACTTTGCCACCACTTTTTTCCCTGTTTTTGTAAATAACCTTTTGATCTCCGGATATGATGCGATGAGTCAACACCCTGAATACAAGGTCTTTATCGGAAGAGTGGAGAAACGATAGAGAGCTCTGAAAAACTCCGATACGCTCTCTTGATTACACAGATTTCAAAAAATGATTAAACAGATTTTCTTTGTTTTCAATGCATTTCTTATCTGTGTAATCGGTTCATAATCTGTGTAATCAGACATTTCTGGATTTTTGTTTTTCAGAAATCTCATAGAGGAGAAGCAGGATGCAACTGTTATATCTTCTCATTGAGATCATTGTGAAATGCGTGGTGGTTTTTGCCGGTCTGATGATTGTCGTGGCCTATTTGACCTGGCTGGAGCGGAAGGTTTTGGGTCATATCCAGATTCGGTATGGTCCCAATCGTTGCGGGCCCTTTGGATTACTTCAACCCTTTTCGGATGCCGTCAAAGCCTTTTTCAAAGAGGATCTTGTACCCGGAGGATCAGATAAGGTCATTTTCGTCATGGCCCCGATGATCTCGATCATCGCAGCCATCAGCATCTTTGCTGTGATCCCCTTTGGAAATCAATTTACCATTCCCTGGAACGGATTGGATCGTCAAACTGCGAATGGCCGATGTGGATATCGGGCTTCTCTATATTTTTGGCGTGGCCTCCCTTGGAGAATTTGGAATCATCCTAGGAGGCTGGTCCTCTGGAAATAAGTATGGTTTGACCGGTTCCCTTCGGGCAGCGGCTCAGATGATCAGTTATGAAGTGGCCCTTGGCATCTCGATCGTCGGAGTGCTCATCCTCTCACAAAGCCTGAGGCTGACCGAGATTGTTCGCCTTCAGGGAGGAGGGTTCTGGAACTGGAATATCTGGTATCAGCCGGTTGCTTTTGTCCTCTATCTGATTTGCGGTCTGGCAGAGATCAACCGCACTCCCTTCGACATGCCCGAGGCAGAAGCGGAGCTGGCCTGTGGGTTTAACATTGAATACAGCAGCATGAAATTTGCTCTTTTCTTTATGGCCGAATATGCCCATATGGTTACCATGGGCGCTGTCGCCGTGACGCTCTTTTTGGGAGGATGGCAGCCGATCATTCCTCAACTCAGCTTCATTCCAGGAGTCGTCTGGTTCTGCGGAAAACTTTTTATCTTCCTCTTCTTCTTCATTTGGCAGAGGGGGACATTCCCAAGGCTTCGATACGATCAGATCATGAAGTTTGGCTGGAAGATCTTAATTCCATTAGCGCTGATTAATCTCTTAGTGACCGGGTTGATCGTTTCGTTGAAAGGTTAAAAAGAAAGAGGTCAAAGATGATACTCCCATTATTAAAAGGTTTAGCGCTCACCTTAAATCGATTCTTCTCGAAACCCATCACGGTTCAATATCCGGAGGAAAAAGTGCCTCCGGCGAAACGTTGGAGGGGGATTCAATATTTTGAGAAGGATGAGCGTGGGAAGACCAAGTGTGTGGCCTGTGGCCTCTGTATGGTCGTCTGTCCTTCTCAGTGCATCTATATTGAGACCGCTGAAGATGAAGAGGGGAAACGATATCCTCTTACCTATGAACTGGATGCCAGCCGATGCATCTTTTGTGGTTTTTGCGAAGAGGCCTGTCCGGTGAACGCGATCTTTATGGGCAAGACCTATGAATGGGTGGAGGGTGATCGGAAAGCCTTTCTCATGACCACGGAGAAGCTTTTAGAACAGAAAGCCTTTAACCCGTAAGGAGAAGACGATGACGGAACCAATCGGGAATATGTTTCAATGGTTGATCTTTTTGGGGATGGCTTTTATCTCCATCATCGCCTCCTTGTTGGTCATCACTCGGAAAAATCCCATTCACAGCGCTCTCTTCTTGGTGTTGAACTTTCTCTGCGTGGCGGTGCTTTACCTCCTGCTCTATAGTCAATTCATCGCCATCATCCAGGTCGTCGTTTACGCCGGTGCGATCGTCATGCTGATCGTCTTTGTCATCATGCTTCTGGATCTTGAGATAGAGGTCCGGTCCCGTTTGAAAATCGTCTATTCAAAGGTGATCGGAGGCTTTTTGGCTGTTCTTTTCCTTTTCGGAATCCTTTACTCCGTAGTGGCCAAGTCCCCGACTGGAAAGATGGGTTCCTATACACCGGAGAAGGTGAGTGCCAATGTAAAGGCCGTCGGTGAGGTCCTTTTCACTCAGTATCTCTTTCCCTTTGAGATCATCTCCATCCTCATCGTGGTGGCCATCGTCGGGGCGGTCATTTTGAGTAAGAAAAGGACATGAGGAGAATACCATGTGGGTCGTTCCATCCATTCCCCCTGCCTGTTTTTTAATCTTGAGTGGCATGCTTTTCACGATCGGCGTGATCGGAGCTCTGACTCGGCGTAATGCGATCGTGGTCTTCATGTGCATCGAGCTGATGCTCAATGCCGTCAACCTCACTTTCATCACCCTATCCCGCTTTCTCCAATCCCTGGATGGGGTTCTCTTTGCCTTCTTTGTGATGGCCGTGGCGGCCGCAGAGGCAGCGGTTGGATTGGCGATCTTTGTGATGATCTATCGTTCAAGAGAAACGATCAATGTGGATGAGATTAATATATTAAAGTGGTAAGTCAAAGTTCGGAGTTCAGAGTTCGGAGTTTCGAAATAGAATACTCCGAACTCTCAACTCATAACTCCGAACTACTCATTCGAAGAAGGAGTAATTCATGTTCGATTATGTCTGGTTGATCCCCCTGTTTCCGGCGATCGGGTTTTTGATCAACGGATTTTTTGGAAGACGATATTCAAAAAAAGTGGTTGGGTGGGTGGCCTGCTCAGCCCTTGGACTCTCCTTTCTCACTTCCATCCTCATCTTCTTCGAGTTGATCGGGAGACCATCCACTGAGCGCGTCTTTGAAAAAGTGATTTTTGATTGGGTGGTCTCGGGCTCTTTCCAAACCGTGATCGGCTACCAGATCGATCCTCTCTCCATCCTGATGGCACTGGTGGTCAGCGGGGTCAGTTTCTTCATCCACATCTACTCGGTAGGATACATGCATGACGATCCGGGTTATCCACGGTATTTTACCTACCTCAACCTCTTCGTCTTCATGATGCTCAACCTCATCCTGGCCAACAACTTCTTGCTGATGTTTGTGGGATGGGAGGGTGTCGGCCTCTGTTCCTATCTCTTGATCGGTTTCTGGTTTGAGAAGGATTCCGCTGCGAACGCAGGGAAGAAGGCTTTTGTGGTCAACCGAGTGGGCGACTTTGGTTTCATTCTCGGAATGTTCCTCCTCTTCACCAGTCTTGGAGAAGCACGGGATCTGGACATTGGATTTTACAGAAGTCTTTGCCAATGCAAATAAGCTCGATACGGCCACGGTCACAGCCATCACCATTCTGTTCTTTATCGGTGCATGTGGAAAATCGGCACAGATTCCCCTATATGTGTGGCTCCCCGATGCCATGGAAGGTCCCACGCCGGTCAGTTCCCTTATCCACGCGGCCACCATGGTGACCGCAGGGGTATACATGATCGCCCGGTGTAATGTACTCTACAGCATGGCACCCATCTCCATGGCGATCGTTGCCATAGTCGGCGTGGCGACTGCCATCTATACAGCTTCCATTGGATTCTGTCAGAACGATATCAAGAAAGTTCTGGCCTATTCTACCATCAGCCAGTTGGGTTACATGTTCTTGGGCGTGGGCGTGGGTGCATTCAGCGCTGGAATCTTCCATCTGATGACCCATGCCTTCTTTAAAGGACTCCTCTTCCTTGGAGCCGGGAGCGTCATGCATGCCCTGAGTGGCGAATTGGATATGAGAAAGATGGGAGCTCTCAGAAAAAAGATCCCTTATCACCTTCTGGACGTTCTTCATCGCCACACTGGCCATTGCCGGTATTCCTGGCCTCTCTGGATTTTTCAGCAAGGATGAAATCCTCTGGCAGGCCTTTTCCAGCTCCCACGGCCATTTCCTGTTATGGCTGGTGGCAGCTATTGCTGCCGGGATGACGGCCTTCTATATGTTCAGAGCTCTGTTCATGACCTTCTTCGGTGAGTCCAGGGTCGATCAGCATGTGGCACATCATATCCATGAATCGCCCAAGATCATGACCGTTCCTCTGATGGTCCTTGCCGTGCTCTCCGTCATTGGAGGTTATGTGGGTATTCCCCATGTTTTAGGAGGAGCCAATCATATTCATGAATTTCTGGCTCCCGTATTGGGAGGAGGGGCTGAGCCGGCCAAGGCCCATGCTGGGATTTCAATCCTCTCCCAGGCCTGGGCATCAGGGGGAGAAGGAGGAGGACATTCGGCTGCTGCTTAGAACTCCTCATGATGGTGGTCTCTGTGGTCATTGCCCTCATCGGGATTGGAATCGCTTACCTTTTCTATGTGAAGAACCCAGCCCTTCCCAAAATGCTGGCGGAGAGATGGAAGGGACTCTACAAACTGGTCTTCAATAAATATTATGTGGATGAGCTCTATGAAATCCTCTTCATCAACTCTCTCAAAGAATTGGGCACAGGACTCTGGAAAGGGTTTGATGAATTTGTCATCGATGGCACGATCAATGGCATTGCTTATCTCGTCGGTTTGCTCTCCGGAGTGATGAGAAGGATGCAGACCGGTTTAGTTCAAAACTACGCCTTTTCAATGGTCATTGGTGGAATCGTCCTTGTAGCCTATTATATCGTGCGCGCTATTTTTTATTAATGAAGCGAATAAACCGAATGAGAGCGAATGAATCGAATTGAATCCTTCATTCGCCTAATTCGTTATCATTCGTAGTCATTCGTTACAAAAAAAGGAGCTGGTTTCATGACAATTCTGGGTATTCCCATCCTATCGCTGCTGATCTTCTTTCCAATCCTGGGCGCCATTGTTCTCCTCTTCATCAACAAAGAGAACGGGAGAGCGATCAGGTGGGTCACCTTAATCTTTTCTCTCGTCGAATTCATTTTCTCGCTGCCCCTCTTCTTTGTCTTCGATTCCAAGACAGGGGCGATGCAATTCGTGGAGGATTGGTGGTGGATTCAGAGCTATGGGATCAGCTACAAATTGGGCATTGATGGAATCAGTCTGCTCCTGGTTCTACTGACCACCTTTTTGACCATCCTCTGCATCCTGTGCTCCTGGACAGCGATCACCTTCCGGGTAAAAGAATTCATGATTTCGTTCCTCTTCCTCGAGACGGGAATGATCGGTGCCCTGGTCGGCCCTCGATCTCGTCCTTTTCTATGTGTTCTGGGAAGTGATGCTGATCCCGATGTACCTCCTCATCGGTGTCTGGGGTGATCCAAAGAGAAGAATTTATGCCGCCATCAAGTTCTTCCTCTTTACCATGGCTGGAAGTGTACTGATGCTCGTCGCTATCTTGGTCCTCTATTTCATCAACTTAAAGACGACCAATGTACCAACCTTCGATGTGCTTGAACTTTATAAGTTAGGGATTCCCGTCGGAACACAGTACTGGCTCTTTGGAGCCTTTGCCCTGGCCTTCGCCATCAAGGTTCCGATGTTCCCATTTCATACCTGGTTGCCCGATGCCCATACCGAGGCACCGACTGCTGGAAGTGTGATCCTGGCAGGTGTCTTGCTGAAGATGGGAACCTATGGGTTCATCCGATTTGCCATACCCTTGTTTCCGAACGCAGCCTTCGATCTTATGCCCCTGGTCTCTGTTTTGGCCCTTATCGGAATTATCTATGGAGCATTGGTTTCGATGATGCAACCCGATCTCAAACGACTGGTCGCTTTTTCGAGCGTGAGCCACTTGGGATATGTCATGCTCGGAATGTTTGCTTTCAATATGCAAGGGATCGAGGGGTCGATCTATCAGATGCTGAACCACGGGATCAGCACAGGGTCTCTCTTTTTGATCGTCGGGATGATCTATGAGCGCCGCCACACAAGGATGATTGCAGATTTTGGAGGACTCTCGAAGGTGATGCCGATCTACGCTGTCTTCTTCATGATCGTAACCCTCTCATCGATCGGCCTGCCCGGGACGAATGGGTTTGTGGGAGAGTTTTTAATCCTGCTCGGTGCTTTTCGATCCAATGTCATCTACGGGGTGGTGGCGGCCGCGGGTGTCATCCTGGGAGCTGCTTATATGCTGTGGATGTTCCAAAGGGTGATGTTTGGGAAGATCACCAAACCAGAAAATGAAAAATTGAAAGACCTCAATGCAAGAGAGATTACCATCCTCGTCCCGATGGTCATCATGATCTTTCTCATGGGGATCTATCCTAAGCTTTTCTTCAGTAAGATGGACGCCAGTGTGGAAAAGTTCATCAAGGATTTCAAGGGAAGGGTTGAGATGAAGGCAAACCTTCCCTCGCCGAAAGTGGCAGAAGTTAAAAAATAAAAGTGATGAGTTCGGAGTTCAGAGTTCGGAGCTCCAAAACAAAATACTCCGAACTCCGAACTAAATTACTCCGAACTAACTGATCGCCGGAGGATTCTTTAGATGAAAATACCAGAGATTGACCTCTATCTCATTGCACCGGAGATCATCATCACCATTTTTGGGTTTTTGGTGCTTCTGGTGGACGTCTTTTCACCCAAAGGAGAGAAAAAGGGTTACCTCGGGGTGATCAGCCTTATTGGAATCGTTCTCGCTTTCCTTTACACCCTTCCTCAGATGGGGTCCGTCAAATCCGGTTTTGAAGGAATGTTCATCTCCGATGGATATGCTCTTTTCTTCAAAATTACTTTTCTGATCATTGCCTTTTTGACCGTCCTGATCTCGATAGGATACATTCAGAGGGAAGGGATCGCGTTTGGGGAATACTATGCCCTGGTCCTTTTTGCGACCCTCGGGATGATGCTGATGGCAGCAGGGACCCACCTGATCATCATCTTCCTCGGGTTAGAAACAATGTCCATTTCCATCTATATCCTGGCCGGAATGATGCGCGAGGATAAGAGGTCAGTGGAAGCGGCATTGAAATATTTTCTTTTAGGCGCCTTTGCCACTGGATTCCTCCTCTATGGCATTGCCCTCATCTATGGTGCAACCGGGTCCCTTCATCTTAAAGACATCGCCTCTTATATCACCTCCAAAAATCTCTTAAGAAGTCCGATGCTCCTGATGAGCCTTGTTTTTCTCACCATTGGGTTTGGCTTCAAGATCGCCTCTGTTCCTTTTCATATGTGGACGCCTGACGTCTATGAGGGGGCTCCTACTTCTATCACGGCTTTCATGGCCACAGGGGTGAAGGCAGCAGGTTTTTCAGCCTTGATCAGGGTCTTCTTCTCTGCCTTGCCTGCCTTTCGTCCGGATTGGACCTCGATCATGTGGGTGATTTGCGTGGCGACGATGACGGTCGGAAACATCGTGGCCATCTCCCAGACCAATATCAAGCGGATGCTCGCTTATTCGAGCATCGCCCATGCTGGGTATATTCTGGTTGCCTTTGTGGCGGGGAACGATTTAGGAACCTCAGGCATTCTCTTCTATCTCATGGCTTATGCCTTTATGAACATCGGTGCCTTTACCGTGGTCATCCTCCTCGGGAAGAAGGGAGAAGAGAATACGCTGATCAATGATTATGCTGGAATTGGGTTCAAATACCCGCTCCTGGCGGCGTCCATGACCATCTTTCTCCTTTCCATGGCAGGCATTCCTCCCCTGGGAGGATTCATGGCCAAATTCTATGTCTTCAGTGCGGCGGTGAAAGAAAAATTTTACTGGCTGGCCATTCTCGGCGTCCTCAATAGTGCGGTCTCGGTTTACTATTACCTCCGGGTCACCGTGCTCATGTATTTCAGGGAATCGGAGAGGGAGATCACAGGCCTTCAATTTTCACTCGCTTCTGTAATCGCATTGATCTTGGCCGTGATCGGGACTCTTTATATGGGGATCTTTCCTGCCAATGTGCTCTCCTTAGCCCAACGATCCATCGCCGGGTTGATGTAAGAAACTCTAATATTGACATTAGAGTTTACCCGCCTATTCAATAGGGCTACCTTTATACTTTTAATATAAACCCTCGATTCGATCTTTCTGTCATACTCGCGAAAGCGGGTATCCAGGAGTCCTTTCGATTCTTGTTCTGGATTCCTGCTTGCGCAGGAATGACACAGAAGCGAGAAGGCCCATCTCTCAATCGTAGCGACTGTTACCCATCATGATTCAATTCGTTCCGTTTGGTAAACCTTTTGAAGTATACTTGGCTGTCCATTATATGAAACATGAGGGCATGCCTTATTCCCCTGCCATTCTCACATCCACGGTATTGTCATAGAACGTACTTCCTCCCCCTTGGTCTGTCAAAAGCTGGGAAGTCAGGGCATTGACAGAGCGAGGGCCAGGGCAGTGGTTCAGCCACCAGACCCCTTCTGCCACCACCACACCAGGAGGAACTTTAGAGGAAACATGGAGGATAAAAGAGACCTCACCGAGGTGATTGAAAGCGATGACAGATTCACCCTCTTTCATACCTTTTGACCTCTGCATCAGTAGGGTTCATCTGAAGGAACATAGCCTTTTCCTTCTTACGAAGGTCTTCTCTTTCCCTGAAAGAGGAATTGAGGGCATAAAGGCTGGGACTCGTCATCAATCGAAAGGGATAATCCCCTTCATAAGGAGGAAGATAACAGGGCAGAGGGATGAGATTCCTTTGGGTTCAGAATTTCAATTTTTCCAGAAGGCGTTTTAAACCGAGTACGCGCATCTGATGGAAGAGGAATTTCAACCGCCTTCCCGACCGAAAAAGCTTTTTGATCAATTCCTTCTCTCATGGAGCTCGGAATGGAAAGAAGATGGTCAATTAGATCATCAGCGGTCTGGTGGAAAAAGGGCTCATGGAATTCCATCCCTTGAGCTAAGAGGCAGAAGACCTCCCAGTTCGATTTGCTTTCTCCAACAGGAGGGATAACCGGCTCTTGCACGCTGGATGCAGTAGGTGCCATAGGAGCGGTAGAGATCGCTGTGTTCAAGAGAGGAAGTTGAAGGCAGCACTATATCTGCATATCGAGCCGTGTCCGTCATGAATCTCTCATGGACAATGGTGAAGAGATCTTTTCGCTCCAGGCCTCTTAAGACCTGATTCTGATCAGGAGTGACTGCTGCCGGATTCGAATGATAGACATAAAGGCTTTGGACAGGAGGATCGTTAAGTTCATTCAAAGCCCAGCCCAGACGATTCATATTAATGATACGGGTTTTCTTCACCATAAAATCTTCTCGAAGGATTTCATTCATGGCAAAAGCCCCAGCCGTGCTGGTTCCGGTAAAACATCCGCCCCCTCTTTTCCCATAAGCCCCTACTAAAGCAGGTAAACAAACAATGGTGCGGATGGTCATAGCTCCATTTCCATATCGGGAAAGACCAGCTCCAAGCCGGATAAAGGGGTTCTTAGCTCTGCCGTAGGCATTGGCCATAGCTTTAACGAGTCTCTGGAGAGAGCCCTGTGAGACGGCTTACTTTTTCTGGTGGAAAGTCTGGAAGAATCTTTTCTTTCAGCTCCTCAAAACCTTGAACATGAGATGACAGAAAATGATGGTCTATTAGGTTATCCCGGACGAGAAGATGCATCAATCCCAGAGCAAGGGCGCCATCACTTCCAGGGCGGACAATATAGGTTTGATCAACCACGGAAGAAGTGAGGTTTTGGTAGGTATCGATGAGCCAGATCGTAGCTCCTTTTTGTTTTGCTTTTTTCACCCCATGGAGAAAATGGATATTGGTAGCCACCGCATTGATTCCCCATAGAATGACAAGATCGCTCTCTGCCACCTCATCGGGGTGAGGAGCTGGCGTTTCTCCCATCACCATTTTCCAACCTACCTCTTTAGCAGGAGAGCAGATTGTACGATCCAAGCGAGAAGCTCCAAGACGATGAAAGAAGGGATGTCCGGCATTTCGCTGAATGAGTCCCATGGTTCCAGCATAGGAGTAAGGAAGAATCGCTTCAGCCGTATACTGGTTGATAATCTTTTGCCAGCCCTCTATGATTCGATCGATGGCTTCCTCCCAGGAAATAGGACGAAATTCTCCGGAGCCTTTGGTTCCTGTTCGTAACAGGGGGCGAGTAAGGCGGAGCGGTGAATGGACAGTTTCCTGATAACGATTCATCTTTGGGCAAAGAGTGCCCCTTGTAAAAGGATGCTCAGGATCGCCAGAAACTTTGACCGCTTTTCCGTCTGATGACTTCTACCAGAAGCCCGCAAGCGTCAGGTCAATCATAAGGGCAAACCGAACGTTTAATTTTTCTCACCATTAACAATCTCCCTCATCGGCTTTCATTTTTACCATAGTTCAAAATATAAACCACATCCATAGGAACTTCAATCTAATTACGAACATAAGTTGGTACCATATCGCAGTTTTTAAAGACTTGCTTGATCTAAGTTGACTCCTCTCCATCAATAGATTAAACTTTCTTCAAATTGGCGCGTGCAGAATATAAGGCTAAGAAAAAGATGATTCATCTTTTAAGGTCTCGTGCAACTAAACAACAGATTGAGGAGATGGCCGAAGAACTTGGGGTCTATATCAAGTTGGCGGTTGACGTTCGTAACGGGATTCTTGCCGGCGGTGGGGCGCTTCATGCAGACTGTGAAGCGGTTCTTATCGATGAAGAGAGCCCACAAGAGGACATTTGGGGAGCAGACTGGATTCCTTCGACACGGCAAATACGTTATGAAGCACTGATCAATATTCGACCACACCAGAATAATCTTTCAATGGAGATCCTTGATCCTTCTATTCGTAATCGGGTAAAAGAGATAGTGAAAGGTCTGCTGGAGAGTGTATGAAAGATTGGAAGGCTATCCAGGAACGATACTTGCGTGATACATTGCCGGTTCGACTGGGCGGGCTGGCGGCCAATCTTGCTCGCATCAATTCGTTTTCTGATCATCCCGATCACCGTGACGTGGTTGAGAGGCTTTTGGATGAGAGTAAGTTCTTTATCGAATGGACCGCCTCTGATGCGGGGTTAGAATCTGCAAGCAGAATTGGTTCAATTGCAACTTCAGTTAGCCTGTTGGCAGCTCAATTGGAAAAGGATTTGGAACGATCCTGTGGAACGGGCTGCCGTAGCGGGAAAAGCACGTACATGGTCAGAACGGGTATTGGAGATGTCGGGTCTGTTGCATTAATGAAATGAACTGCAAAAAAATGCCTTCCATTATGAGAAGGATTCCCCTCAGTTGTTATTTTTATTTGTTCCGACGCCCGTGTTCTTCTAAATACTTCTGCCAGCCATCTGGATTGCAGACATAAATATCTAAGCCTGAGACCTTTTTCGTATATCCTGTTATAGTAAGCGGACTCAAAAGGTAGTTCTTCCCACGGGGGTAGTAGGATCTGAACACCTTCATCGCTGTGGCATCAAACTGTATCGGATCCCACTTGCATTCGATGGCATCGATCTCATCACGATTTCGAACAATGACAAAGTCAATCTCTCGTCCAGCCGCGTCGCGCCAATATTGAATCCTCCATTGATAGGCATGTGCTTGTAAATATTCCAGCACTAGGTGTTCCCATAGCACCCCATAGTCATCAGGGCGCAGTGGGTCCCAGCCGCGGCAAAAACTTATAAAGCCGGTATCGAAGGCATAGGCTTTTGGTGTTTTGATGATTTCTTTCTGGCCACCTCCATGAAATGGCCGTAATAACGTTACTGTGTGCGTAGCTTCCAATGCCTGCAAATGATTATCAACGGTGGGGCGGCTGATCCCGAGTGCGCTCGCCGTTCGCGTGATTTCCAGTAGACCCCCACTCTGTTTCATGACGTACTCAAACAGAGCGTTGAACTTATCCGGGTCTCGGAAGGCAAAAAGCCGTTGGATGTCGCGAGCATAAAAAGAGTCCACCCACTCCCGGTAAAAGCCCACTGACTTGGCTTCAAATAAGAGGGCCTCTGGCAATCCACCGTGGTAAAGCCGCTTGAGTAGCGGTGTGTTTTGGAACGCAAGCAGTTCGTTCCAAAGAACCGGGGTCAGATGGACAAGGCGCTTCCGTCCTGTCAGAGTGTCCCGGAATTTCCTGCTTGCGGCCAGTGTCGACGATCCTGTAGCAAGAATCTTGAGATGTGAAAAGAGATCGGCGCCGATTTTAAGTAGTCTGCTTGGATCGTTGAGCTGATGAATCTCATCAAAGACCACGATTGGACGGGTACAATTGCGATAGAATACCTCCGGGTTCGCCACCATGTCTGCCACAACCGGCAAGTCGCAGTTGACATAGTGAATCCGGTCGCTACCCAGGCTTTGCGCCAACGTAGTTTTTCCTGATCGGCGCGCTCCGGCGAGCCAAACGACAGGCGCTTCGCGCCACGCTTCATCAATGCGATGCAACCAAAAGGGTCTTTCTATCATGGAAGCATAGTTAGCATATTATCGGAATAAATGTCAAGTATGATTACGTCTCGAACATCCTGCTTAATTCCCGTTGACTTCCTTTTACGAAACCGGTAACTTTAGTTATCTAAATCAGAAAGGATAAGACCATGGAAGAGAAAAAATTTCAACCCAAAAAACTTTCTTTGTCGAATACCAAGCAAGAGATGTTGGAAGCCTACAATGCAGTTTTAAAACAAATGGAAGCCCAGAGGGAGGCTGAGCTGAAGCCGGAAAAGAGACTTGAAGAGAAAAAGTCAAAAGAGGTGATTCAGGTGGCTGAATCTCTCTCTTCGGAAGGGGTCGCCAGGGAGATCAGCACTCTGAAGATAGAAACATCGAAGACGCTCGCTCAGATTTCCGACCGGCTTGAGGAAGAAGTTAATAAATTTAAAGCAATTCAGAGTGCGATCGCATTGAAGGAAAAAGAGCTCCAAGAACTTTATGAGATTGAAAGATCGGCTGTAACTCTGGCGGCGTTAATTGAATCTCAAAATCAGAAACGTGAGTCATTTGAGTCTGAAATGGCTGAAAAGAAAGAGACATTGAACCAAGAGATTGAGGCCCTCCGTGCTGAACGGGAAAGAGAGAAAAATGATTATGAGGTGGAGATAAAAGAACGAGATATGGCCGAAAAAAAGAGGCGTGATAGAGAAAAGGAAGAGTACGAATATTCCTTCAAGAGAGACCAAAAAATAGCCAAAGACAAATTTGAAGATGAGAAGGCGAAATTAGAAAAGGAAATCCAGATAAAGAAAGAGCAGATGGAAAATGAGTTGAAGGCAAGAGAAAAAGTTATTGCTGAACGGGAAGAGGAATTAAATGAGTTAAAAAAGAAGGTCGCTGCCTTTCCCAAAGAGATGGAAATGGCTGTTGCCAAAGCCATCAAAGAAACCACAGATAGATTAAATCTTGAAGCCAAAAATAGAGAAGAGTTGGTGAAGAAAGAATTTATTGGTGAACGGAATGTTCTCACTACCAGGATCGAATCCCTCGAAAAAATTGTAAAAGAACAGAGTGAACAAATTGCTAAGTTTTCTCAGCAACTGGAGAAGGCATATCAACAGGTACAGGATATCGCTGTTAAAACGATTGAAGGTTCTTCAAACATAAAGTCCTTTGCCACTCTTCAACAATGGGTCAGCGAACAGACAAGAAAGTCCCCTCAGGATAAGTAACTATTCGGTTTGGTTTGTAAACAATAGATAGGGTGAGAATCAAAAGGTCTTGGGTTTACCTTTAAAATTCGATGAGACAAAAGACGTGGGTTTACAGCCCACCAAAGCCCAAAGTGCCTGATGCCGTCAAGGTGGGAGTGGAGACAAAGGCAATAGAACTGGTAAACACTATCCTGAAGCCGGAACACGTTAAGCCCCCACCCAAGAATGCGAAGTGGAACTATATTGTTGATCTTTACACCAAATGGCATCGTAACTACTTCTATTTCTGTGCCAAATACGCCTGTCCGGGTCCAAATGCACTGTCGCCTTTTTTCGATACAGGGTTTGCTCGCCTGGAATACACCGGCGGTGTAGGTCGTCAGAGCCGGTTCAACTTGTCCTACATGCGCCATACGGGCAGGTGGTGGGAGATTCGACACGGCCTGTCACTTGAGCAATGTTTAGCAGAAATCAGAGAAGGTGGGCTTTTCCACCCTTGAGTTTGCCTTGGTCTTTTTATTTTTGATTCTATATAATATTGCTCGAAACCATCTTTTGTGGAAAAAGTGCCTGCATTGGGCCTTTCTGGAAAAAAGTGAACCTTAAGTGGATTAAGGCGCGCGTGGCCAGCCTGGCTGGCGAGCACCAGCACAAAAGTGAAACCTAACCTCGTGTTCGACATGTTTGAGAGAGAGGAGGTTCAATATGAGTTTCCAGAAGAATTGCTTTTTAGTTTTCGTTTTAATTATTATTTGTGTTCCTGTATTTCAAGCTTCCTTTGGCTATGCCCGTAGCTCTATTGATTTAGTCAATGCCAAGATCAACGATCTTCCCGTTTTTGAACTCACTCTCGGATAAGGTTACCGATCTATTTGGGAGGCCTTCGGTTGCTGAACCTCCGTGCATAATAGGCGAAAAGTTTGGAGCATTTCTCCACTATCACGATGAAGGATTAATGTTTGCTTTTTGTCATCCTGAAACTGATAAAGAACAACATTGCATAGGCGTATACATCTATCTGGCAAAGAAGTGGGAGAAAAAAGCTAACAGGTTTTACGCTTCTTATGCGGGGGGTATCCGAAGAAATGTAAATGCCAAGTGGAAGGCAAAGGATGTAATGCAAAATTTTTCTGATTGTAATCCGAAAGATTTATACAATCAAAAGGAGGTTGAAGCGAAAAAAAAGCTTTTTAAAGATAATGATGGCATGTTAAAAACTTCCATTTCTGGCTATACCAGGGTCCAAATTACTCCTCCCGGGGCTAAACATCGGGTGACTTTTGAATACGAAGAAACGACTATGTTCGTAGAGAAGATAGCGATTTTTTTGCCAATAAAAAAGCAGTGACCAAATTGTGATTATTGCGCTGATCAAGGGGGTGACGGAGAAGACCAACCTCATGGGATTGAATGTAACATTTTGCTGTAATGTCTAGTTCAATATCCTTTCTCCTGCAGGTAGATGATGTTTAACCGAAATGGGCCTTAATAAAGGATGGGTGACAAATGAGAGCTAAGGTTTGGCTTGAATCTTTTTTTAAGCATCTCAATGAAATTGATGATAAGGAGTTAGATGACCAATTGCCATCCGGCAGGTGGACCGAGATTGTTTCGCAAGTAATGGATAAAATTGGGGAAGGCCTGTATTGTGGCGTTGCTGGGAGAAAATCAGATACTTCTCGACAAGAAGAAAGTGAAGAATACCTTACTATTGATTTCATGTTCTTTAATAAAAAAGACTACAATGAGGACAAAAGTGTTCTCCCGCTTGCTGTCGTAGAACACGAAAATAATCCGACCCCAAAAAAGATAGAATACTGTCTGTGGAAAATCTTATGTGTAAGGAGCTCGCTCAGGGTTCTTATTTGCTATCAGCCTGATGCTAATAAAATTGAGTCCTTGAGAAGATACTTGGAGGTTTGCCTCTGGGAAGGAAATCTCATGAAAGGAGATAATGGGGATCTTTTAATTATCATCGGCGATGAAAGTATTGACAATAAGAAGGATTCGGAATGGGATGAATATTTCCAAGTATTTGAATGGCGGAGCGATTCTTTAAAAGTATCGAAGATGGTAATCTGACGGCCCACTTCGGCTAACATTAGCTAAAAGACTGACATCAAAATGCTATCGCACTTCTTTTAGCCTGAGAACGTTATACACTCTTATAAAGTAATCCTCGTTATAACTATGCTGATTGGTTCTGAAGATTGGTGAAATCTTCGCATCCGGCTATCCCTGACACCGTCTGTCAGGTCAGTCTTTTCTGATGCAAACCCCGTTAGAAAGGGCAGAGCTTTGACCCCGCCCTCAACAAGAAGCTGATGCTTTCTATTTCTAACATCCCCAGTATAAATGTGGGGGCTTTCTAACGGGGTAAATGAGTTTGTTTTTCGATCCGAGGATCAGACTCTTTTTGCAGTTCTTTTTTCTTTCGTTGCTCTTCTTTCTTTTTCTCCTTTGCTCTGAAGACTTCCTCAATGGATTTTACATCAGAAGGTCTATCTCTGCCAAAACGTTTGAGATAAATATGTTCAATGAAGGCAGGCAGCGGTGCTTTCCAGGGTTCTTGCTTTTCATTCACGATTTTCCCGAACTTCTTTGGATTCATCCCCAGCTCTCTTGCCATCTGGATATGCGTGCAGATGTGGGGTCGAATCTTTATTCTTGAATAGCTTGGGTCTTCAGCTTAACACAAAAGGCCCTGAAAGAGTGGAGGATAAAGACTTGACTACATCTGACCTACACTGAACAAGAATCTTAGGCCCTTGTACAAATCCTTATTGTTTTTCCTCTTGACAATAGTAAACAAATTGTTTATTATTGTACCGTGATCAAGTCGTTTCGTTGCCGCGAAACCAGAAAAATATTCCACCGCCAATTTTCCAGAAAGTTTCCACATGACATTCAGCAACGTGCTTTTATGAAGCTTAATGCGATTGATGCGGCAACTCAGCTTGAAGATTTAGGTCTACCGTCATCAAACCGACTTGAGGCTTTGAAGGGGGAACGTAAAGGGCAATGGAGCATTCGCATTAACGATCAGTGGCGTATTTGTTTTGAATGGCGCGATGGTAATGCAGAAGAGGTGGAAATCGTCGATTATCACTGAGGAGGTCAGCATGAACAAAAAGCGTATTTCTCCAGTACACCCCGGAGTGTATCTAAAAGAGTTGCTTGACGAGTTAAAATTATCACAATACCGACTCGCCCGGGAGTTAGGCGTCCCCGCCATGCGTATCAATCACGTTGTGAATGGCAAACGTCCGGTAACGGCGGAGCTTGCCTTGCGCCTGGGGCGCTATTTCGGGCAAAGCCCGCGTTATTGGATAAACCTGCAAAGTCGGTATGATATGGATGTTGCCGAAGATGCGTTGTCCGAACAGGTGGCACGTGAAGTACGTCCCATGATGGCAGCCGTTTGACGTCAATAACAACATTCGTTGATTCATTCATTCAAACGGCATGGCCTAACAAGGGCGTGAACGCGGACTGTCAACTTCACTGCGCTTCTGCTGTTCTCCTTTCCTTCGCTCCTCTTTCTTTTTCTCCTTTGCTCTCAAGACTTCCTCTATGGATTTAACATCAGCTGGTCTATCTCTGCCAAAACGTTTAAGATAAATATGTTCGATGAAGGCAGGCAGCGGTGCTTTCCAGGGTTCCTGTTTTTCATTTGCGATTTTCCCGAACTTCTTAGGATTCATGCCGAGTTCTCTGGCCATCTGGATGTGAACGTCAGAAAGATGGTATCGTTTTCGAACATCAATCCATATTTGATACTTGTCAGGTATTTTATTTTTCTTAGTCAATTTGGGCCTCCGATTTTCTATGGTTTCCAACCGCGAGGAGCCAAGAATCTGGGCAAGTGATTTTGTCAGATTATTCAGAACGGATTCATCCGGAAGGGTAATGGTCATTTTCAGTCGGCCATCTTCTCCTTTTTCCAGGCACTCAGAAAGGCGCTTTCTTAACCATTTCAGCCAACTGAACCGTTTGCTTCCGTCTCTTCTTTTTTCGGAAACATCTCACCGATAAAGGCGAAGGCTGCTCCTAAAAGTTGGCCGCCGGCATTGGCGATTCTTTCTCTCTGGGCCAACCGTTCCGCTTCCCTTTCCACCTCTGCCCTCTGACTCTCATCGATTGCGCCATCCGGTCTGGCTCCAAGAAGGACTTCCAGTCTCCTTTTCAGCTCGTCCATGCCGCTGGCAAGATCAACTGTCTTTACTTTCGAATCCGGGTCGAGCGCAGCCAGGGCCAATTCATGTTTGGCAGAAAGGGTTCCCAGAAGCTTTTCCTCCAGGGTCTCTTCTGTGACAAGGAGAAAGGCCTGGACAGGTCTCTTCTGTCCCATCCGATGGACGCGGGAGATTCTCTGCTCAAGAACCGCCGGATTCCAGGGGAGGTCCACGTTGATGACGGTATTGGCCGCCTGAAGATTTAGGCCTATGGCTCCGGCATTTGTTGTGATGAAAAGCTTGCAATCCGGTTCTCTTTGAAACTGGTGGATCAACCCCTGCCTCTTTTTCTGCGGGATGGAGCCGTCCAGCCTCACATATCCGGCCTTCCGTTTTCCGAGGAGGGGTTCAATCAGACCGAGCATAGTCGTCCATTCCGAGAAAAGGACGATCTTTCGGTCCTCCTCTTCAATCAACTGATCGATCAGATTCTCAAATTCCACAAGTTTGCTGGAATAACCGGGCGGCACTTTGTCCACCAGGAAGGTGCTGTTTGCCGCCATTCTGCAAATCAATAGAGCTTTCTGCAATCGCAGGAGGTCCATCTCGGAAATATACTTTTTGGAGATGATCGTTTTGATGATCCTCATCTGACCATTATGAAGATCCAGCTGTTCATCGGTAGGGGGAATTCTTCTGATCTCCGTGGTCCTTGGAGGCAATTCTGACATCACCATTTTTCTCGTTCGGCGGAGGAGAACGGGCTTCAGCCTTTCTCTCAACTCATCCAGATTCTTATATCCAAGCACTTTCCCTTTTTCATCGACGACTCTGTAACGATTGTAAAAACGGAATACCGGCCCAAGACGCCGGTCGTCAATGAACTCCACGACCGAATAAAGTTCGTCCAGGCGGTTTTCAAGAGGGGTTCCAGAAAGAACCAGGGCAAAAGGAGATTTCAATGCTTTAATGACCTGACTCGTCTTCGCTTCCCAGTTCTTAATCCTTTGCCCTTCATCCAGAATAATGAAGTCCCATTTCACTCTCTCGATGGAGAGAAGATCCCGTAGGACCTGTTCGTAATTGCAGATCGTAAAGAAACACGGATTATCATATTGAGCCGCCCTTTCCTTGGCCGATCCAAGGACAAGTTGGTGGCTTCGGTCTGAGAAGCGCATCATTTCCAGTCGCCATTGGGATTTTACAGAGGCCGGGCAGATAACAAGGACTTTTGAAATCCCTGCCTCCCGAGCGAGCAACTCTGCTGCTCCTATTCCCTGAATCGTCTTACCAAGTCCCATGTCATCGGCAAGAACGGCCCTTCCGGTCCCTACGGCAAACGCAATTCCGTCAAGCTGATAGGGAAGAAGTTCCATCTTGAGAAGCGTCTTTCGGAGAGGATGATTCTTTGGGTCCTTACGGATCTCCCTAATCTTGTTTTGTATCCGTTCAACGAAAAGAATCTTGCTCATGTATTCTTCGGCATCGGGATAAACGTTGACTTTATGGCCGAGGGTCTCGATTTTTTTAATTCTTTCTAAAAGGTCACCGAGGTTTTTGATCGGTCTATTCATGACAGGCCGGATCAGGGTTATGACCTGAGCATCAAGATCATCCGGTACGAGCACACGCAATTCCATCTCTTCACCATACTTGAGATGAACGCATATGTCTCGGGTTTGATAAGGAGTCTTTTTTAAGGTTTTACTGAATCGGTTCTTGACCTCTTTGAGGGCATACAGAATATGCTTACAGGTGCCCAGAGTATTTTTTCGGAAATCGGGGCAGGAACAATAGGAGTCCCCTCTCTCCCAGCCTCTCAGTGCAACACGGTAGCTTTTCCCGGAAGAATGGCTGGTGATGGTATAGTCTGTCCATAATTCAGACGTGTTCATGGACTTTAATGTCATCTTTTCTGTTCGGGCACGGTCCGTTCTTTCATTGATAGCTTCCCGGGTCAGTTCCTCATCACTTAGGCTCTCAACTGGCAACTTTTCAGGAGGCGGTGCCGAAAGCCCCAAGGACAGTTTCTCCTCAAGGATGAGGGAGAATGCGGCGCCCACATGCTCGCATGAGGTTCTGCATTCACAGCAGGAAAAGTGGAGGGATTGTGGGCTTTCAGGAGTCAGAGAGATCGTTACAATGGCTTCTCCAAAATTGACCCTAAGAAGGTTGGTTCCCCAGGTGACCTGCTCATCGATGTCAATATGATACTTCCCGCCCTGTCTGATCAACCGGTCTCCCTCCGGTCCCAGCAATTTACAGGCTCCTCTATAAGTGAGATGAGATAGTCTGTCTTTAAGAGTGATTGTCATTGGCTCTCCTTTTGAGTTTATGAAATAATGGCCTGCTACTTGATATATCTTCCGTCTCTTCGTGGTTAAAAAATTATTTGTCATAGTTTTCTATAAGAGTCAAGGATATTGTTGGGCAACCTCATCATTTGTAATCACAAATCAATCAATTTACAATTTTCCTGTCATGCTGAAATACTCTCAGTATCTCTCATTATTCATCATCCTTAAACCCTGGAAGGAGCCTGATCTTGATCAGGCCAAGGTCGAGGGTGACCATTACGGATTATGGAAAAGCGAAGCGTGGTTTGACTTACAAGATGATGTGGATTAATATAGCTATATATGTAGCTATTTTTTGAGGTAGGAGGTATTATGAAAGCAGTGCAGATGACTTTAGATGAGAATCTTATCGCATCGGTGGACAAGGTAGCCAAACGTCTCGGAACAACTCGCTCTGCGTTCACAAGGCAAGCCCTTAAGACTGCTCTCCTGGAAGTCCGAATGAATGAGTTAGAGCGAAAACATCGTTTGGGCTATAAGCGAAAACCTGTAAAACGCGGGGAGTTCGAAGACTGGGAGGCAGAACAGGTTTGGGTGGAGCCATGAAAAGGGGAGAAGTTCGCTGGTATAAATTTTCACGGCCCGACAAGAATCGACCCGTTGTCATCCTGACGCGGGATTCCGCATTAGATTTCCTTGGAGAGGTAACCGTCGCTCCGATCACTTCTACCATTCGGGATATCCCTACCGAAGTCTTATTGACGCAAGAAGATGGAATGCCCAGAGACTGTGCGGTGAATCTGGACCATATTCAAACAGTTTCAAAAGGGAAGATCGGGCCCTTGATTACCACGTTAAGTCCGATGAAAATGTCCGAGTTAAGGACGGCCCTGCTCTTTGCCTTGGGCTTTTAATTCTTAAAGATTTCTTCCTATCTCATGCCATAGATAATTATGTTATTATATAAAATCTAAGGGAAAACTATTTTCAATACAAGGTGCGGTGCGATGACAGAAAAAGACATGAACGGAGAGGCCAGTTTTGAGGAGCTTTTGAAGGCCAGTTTTGAGGCTCCGGGGCGAAAGTTTTTCCCTGGAGATAAGGTTTCAGGGAAGGTAATGAAAATCAGCAAGGATACCGTCTTTGTTGATTTAGGAGGGAAGAGCGAGGGCATTGCCGATATCCAGGAATTCATGGACAAGAAAGGCATCCTTAACATCAAAGAAGGAGATTGGGTTGAGATGAGGGTGGCATCGATCCGTGATGGACTTCATCTCACAAAGGGAATGAAGGTTCAGGGTCCTGATTCTCTCGATATCCTACGGGAGGCGAAAGAAAACCTCATCCCTGTCGAAGGTAGAGTGACAAAGGCCGTTAAAGGAGGCTTTGAGATCGATCTTTCTGGTATTCGTGCCTTTTGCCCTTTAGGTCAGTTTGATATTCAGTACTGCGAAAAACCGGAGGAGCATGTCGGAGCGAGATATCCGTTTTGCATCATGGAGATCAAAGAGAAAGGGAAGAATATTATCGTCTCCAGACGCGTGCTTTTAGAAGAAGAGCAGGAGAAGAAGTCAAAAGAGACCTTAGCGAGACTCAAACCTGATCTTGAGTGTGAAGGCAAGGTGACGAAACTGACCGACTTTGGGGCCTTTGTCGATATCGGAGGAATCGAGGGGATGGTTCATATCTCTGAGATATCTCATGGAAGAATAAACCATCCATCAGAGATTCTTAAATCTGGCCAGCCGTTAAAGGTGAAGGTGTTGAAGATTGAAGCAGATAAAGAGGGCCGACCTAAAATCTCTCTTTCTGTCAAGGCATTAGAACCTGACTCGTGGGATAAAGGCCTTGGATTTGAGGAAGGGGAGATCATCTATGGGAAAGTCTCCAGATTGACCGACTTTGGTGCCTTTGTCGAGGTGGCGCCGGGCGTGGATGGCCTTGTGCATGTTTCTGAGATCAGCTACGAACGCGTCTCTCATCCGAACAAATTTCTTCATGAAGGGGATGAGGTGGAGGTCTTGGTCATGGGAATAGACCGCGAAACGCACCGTATCTCCTTATCGATCAAAGAAGCGACCATCAAAAAGAGGATGGAAATGGAAGGGGAAGGAAAGGATAAAGCGCGCCTTGAAGTGGGTCAGACTCTAAGAGGAATTGTTGAGGACAGTAAGCCTTACGGCCTTTTTATTCGTCTTCCACAGTTAGGGCCAAAGGTGAGAGGCTTGCTTCCCGTGGAGGAAGTGAGAGATTCTGAAAAGGGAGATGTTAAAAAGAAATTCCCCAGAGGTAAGGAGATTCAGGTGGAGATCATCTCCATAGACGAAAAGGGGAAAGTCAGACTGTCACAGAGGGTGATGGAGGAGAGAGAAGATCGGGAGGACTACAAAAAGTTTCAGGAGAAGGAGGAGAAGGGTGGCAAGCTGGGAACGTTAGGAGATGTTTTTAAAAACTTGAAGCTGAAGTGAGCCATTACATCCCAAATCCCCCCTCTCCCCCCCTTTGCTAAGAGACTGTGTCGTAATGGCGGATAGGGGACAGAGAGCCGCTTCGGAAGCTTTAGAATTGCGGTTATTCGAAGGTTATGGGTAACCGTCCTAATGATTTAAAATGATGTCTGCATGGTGAACAAACGTATGATTTTATTCGCTAAAAAGTTCCGCTCTAAAGCTCTCTCAGCCGCCTCTCTGTCCCCTATCCAACTTGTAGGCGGCCGAAGGATAGCCTTTGATTTTCTGCCTACTCCCTATTGCGACACAGCCTCTAAAGGGGGGAGAGGGGGGATTAGCAATTTTTATTGTTCACGAGTGACGAGCCCGTCATTGGAAATTCTTTTTGGAATGAAATAATTGAGATTTCTTTTTATGAAAAAAACGAATGCAGCAAGGTTTCTGGATGGGTTAAAGATTGATTACAAATTATATGAATATGAGATCGACGAGTCGGACCTCAGTGCCGAAAGGGTGGCAAGGAAAGTGAACCTCCCTTTAGAACAGGTGTTTAAAACACTGGTGGCCCGGGGTGACAAAACCGGAGTGTTAATGGCTTGTATCCCAGGTCATGGGGAACTTGATTTAAAAGCGATCGCAACGGTCAGTGGGAATAAAATGGTGGAAATGGTCCACGTGAAAGAGATTCAACAACTCACAGGGTATATCCGGGGAGGTGTTTCACCGATTGGTACCAAAAAACGCTACCCTATTTTTTTAGATGAAAGTGGGATGAGGTTTCCATTTATCTCGATCAGTGCGGGTGCACGGGGTTCCCAAATTTTTATTTCACCTAAGGATTTAATCAATGCGCTGGATGTAAAGGTTTGCAGGATTGCCAGAAGTTAGAATAGTATTCTCCTCCCAGCTCGCTCTCTTATCCGAAACCAAGGATCATCAAGGGGCTGCTCGGTCATTTATTGAAAAGAGAAAGCCGATCTTTGTCGGAAAGTGAAGAGAAATTGGCAGCGAGAGGTGATCTTGAGTTATGATGTCTAACGTCACATCTACGAAAAAAATAAATGAGAAGAAAGGAGTTTAAATGAAGTTAAAAATGATCGTCATCTTAGGGTTTCTGTTTTTTGTTAGCCAGGTGCAAGCACAAGAAACACTGGTACTGAAAAATCAGAAGGATAAGGTGAGTTATATCATCGGCATGGACATTGGGAATAATCTTAAAAAGCAGTTGGTCGATGTTGACCTGAATATTCTTGCGAAAGGGTTGAAGGACGCCCTTACTGGCGCGAAATCTTTATTGACCGAAAAGGAAATTCAGGAAACCATGACCGCCTTCCAGAAAGAAATGATGGCAAAGAAAGAGGAAGTTGCCAAACAAAATAAGAAGGATGGGGAGGCTTTTCTTGCTGAGAATAAGAAGAAAGAAGGGGTTAAAACCTTACCGAGCGGTTTGCAGTATAAGGTGATCAAGACGGGAACCGGTAAGAAACCTAAATCAACCGATACCGTGACAGTGCATTATCGAGGGACCCTGATCAACGGCACTGAATTTGACAGCTCCTATAAGCGCGGGCAGACCGTCAGCTTTCCAGTCTCGGGTGTGATTCCTGGCTGGACCGAGGCTTTGCAGCTCATGGAGGAGGGCGCGAAATGGCAGCTCTTTATTCCTTCGAATCTCGCCTACGGCGAAAAGGGTGCGGGGAATGTTATCGGCCCGAATGCGACTCTCATTTTCGAGATTGAGTTGGTATCGATCCAGGAGAAAAAATAAGATCGCTGAAGGGATCATCATCAAAGGGTACAATTCTGATACCCCGAAGGCAGCCATTGAGAGAAGAAGAGGTTTATAAATTTTGAAAATAATGGATAAAAGTCAAAACTTGCTTTGAGAGGTATCGTCAGGTAACTCCGGATTTTATACCCCAACCCAATTTTCACCACCCAACTTTTCCCTGAACTTGACCAAGCTGGCTATTTTGTAGTCTATTACAAAATAGCCTTGACTATTTTGTAGTTCAGGTTATTATAGCCATATGCGTTACATTACCCCCTATATCCTGGATGATCTTCGTTCAAAAATGGTCTTTATAAGCGGTCCCCGCCAAGTGGGAAAAACCACTCTCGCCAAAGGTATTCTTTCAGACCATTTTTCCTCAGGCAGATACCTGGACTGGGATCTGGATGAAGATCGGCAGGATATCCTCAAAAAGAGATGGGATAGTGATGACAAGCTTTTGATCTTTGATGAACTGCACAAATTCCCTAGATGGAAAACTTGGATCAAAGGCATTTACGATGTATCCCATAAATCTCATGCCTTTCTTGTGACAGGCTCTGCGCGTCTCGACATTTACCGCCGTGGGGGGGATTCGCTCATGGGACGGTACCATCCCTGGCGACTCCATCCTTTTACCCTTGACGAGTTGCCAAAGGGGATTTCTCCCAAAGAGGGTTTTCAAAGGCTGATGACGCTCGGTGGTTTTCCAGAGCCCTTCATCAGTGGAGATGAGCGGACGGCTCGACGTTGGAGGAGGGAGCGCTTTGATCGCGTTCTCCGTGAAGATATACGGGATTTGGAATCCATCCGAAACATTCAACTTCTTGGAATCTTTGTTGATATGCTGCGTCAACGGGTGGGAGGCCTGATTACCCTTTCAAACATAGCAACCGACCTCCAGATTTCTCCCAAAACGGCGAAGGTCTGGCTTGAAGTCCTTGAGAGGATGTATCTTCTTTTTACGGTTCGGCCGTATACAAGATCTCTGCCCAGGGCCGTGCTTAAACCCCCGAAAGTCTACTTCTTCGACAATGCCGATGTCCTTGCCGGTGAAGGGGAACGGTTTGAGAATCTGGTGGCAACCTCACTGCTGAAACGACTCCACTTTCTGGAAGACCGTGATGGATACCGATATGAACTGCGTTATCTTCGTGATAAGGAGGGACGGGAAATCGATTTTGTCATTATCAAGGAAAACCGCCTTGAGGAACTGATTGAAGCCAAGTGGTCGGATGATGAGATTTCAAAATCGCTTCTCTATTATGCTGAACGATTGAAACCTGAGAAGGCCACTCAAATCACTGCCCACGTGAGAAGACCTTATAGCCAAGGACGCATCCGAGTCACAGATCCTCTTTCCTACTTTCATCCGGACTTTTTTGACCAGCGCCGAGATCATTAAGACAAATCGCACCCGTTTTCACTCTCGGATTAAC